>NZ_CP019331.1:1200000-1520000 GCF_002163835.1 Polaribacter sp. SA4-10
CAAATTTTTTCGATTTTATCTATAATATTGGTTTTAGCTGTTACTTTATTTAATCCTCTTAACTTATAATTTATTGCACCCATTAATACATCTGTTAATTGCATTAATTCACTTTCATAAGATTTAATAATTTGTAGATTTCTAATATTACAATAATCTCTTTCAAGATACTTTTTTAGGCTATGCGCTTTTTTATAAGAGTGTGTATCTTTTATATCTAAATAGATATTGTAGTAGTTTTCTGGAAATATTTTTTTGTTTAAAAGTTGATAATACATTTTGTCATAAAAAATATTGTGGTCTTGATTATGATCTGTGTGACTTAATTGCGATTTATCTATAACAATTGCTCTAAAGTTTAAATCATTACTAAAAAAATAATCTATTATTTCGTTGTAAAAAGGGTATTGAGATTTAGAAATAGAACTCCATTTCATTTCACCTCTGTAGAAATGTGCCAACTTCATTTCTCTTATATTTTTATTGTGCATTTTTAATAAATGATAAGGTGTACTTATATATGAAAGAATCATATAAGGTTGCCCATCATTTTCTATATGTGTGCTTTCATCACAATAAATATTAAATGTTTTACTCATACTTTTATTTTTAAACAAACATTTGTAGTAACAATCCTTTTTTATAAATTTTCGTGGTTTCTATTTGTTCATTAACAGCATTTATTTTATCATCTATTTTCGATAAAAAATTGGCTAGTTTTCTTTGTTCCTTTATTGTTGGAAAAACTATTTTAGCAACTTTAAACAAGTTTGACCTTATATATGGCTGATCAGAACCAACCAATTCAATTTCAACTTCCTTCAAAAAATGATTTGACCTTAAAAACTGATATAAAAAAACTGGATTAATTTTATCTTTATTAAAATCTAATTTACCAGCCCTTTGATATAAATAACCTTCTACTTTTAAATCATAAATACAAACTTTTAGTTTGCCAGACACAATTGGTCGGTTAAGACCAAGAAGAATATCTCCTTTTGTTAGCTTGATGTGATTTTTATTATTATTTACTGATATAAAATATGGGGTATCAATTTTTAATTTGTTTGGGGAGATATTCACGCCTTGGATTAAAATAACCCCCTTCTTTACATAATTTTTTAATTCATATGCACTTCCAGCCACAATCTTGATAGGAAACTTTAATTTTGTCCATTCAGGAAAGTCCTGTGCATTTTCATCTTTAAACCTTAACTGTTGTTTAAAGATTTGTTGCATCATACCTTTTTTGTAATCTTCTAAACCATTTAGTTTTTCTTGAAGCTGACTTAATTTTATATCTACTATATTGAAGAAATGTGCAATTCTTTTTTGTTCTTCCAACTTCGGTGCATAAATACGGTCATTTAAAACGTATTCGTTACTAATTTTCATATCATTTTTAGCACCCTTTTTAACCAATGGTCTTAAATATCTATTCAAGTTTGCATCTAAGGAAAAATAGTATTCTATAAACTGTCCATCTGTTTTATCGTTAACCTTATAAACAGCATACAATGTAGAAACAATACCTGCTTTACGCTTATTTAATTTTATAATACCATAAGGGTTTGCTTTTAATGGGCTTTTAGTATAAACAATTTGATTAAGCTCTACTACACCATAATTATGAACAGAAACACCTGCATAAGAACGACCTAAATGTTCAATTTGGTTAACAATACCTGATTCTCCCGATACCGATAAAACATCTTCTTTATCATATTTTAAATCTCCATTTTTAGCTTTAGAAACCGTTAATAGTTCATTAAGTTGTTTATGCTCCCAACCTACCTTAAACTCTGGAAAACGCACCAATGGTGTTTTGTTTTTTTGTTTATCCATAATTTAAAAAGGTGTGTCGATATTCAATTCTTTACATAGCGCTATCAACTCTTTATCTGTATCTTGCATACTGTTTTCTAATATTTTTAAATCTTTAGAAACTTTAGCAACATCAACAGGTTCTTCTTCAACAAATGTATTTACATACCTTGGTATATTTAGATTGTATTCATTTTCGTGAATTTCTTTAAGAGGTGCTAAATAACTGTATTTATCAACTACAACTCTTTCTTTATAAGTACTAACAATCTTTTCAATATGTTCTTCTAATAAAATATTTTGTGTGCCTCTTTCAAAATGAATACTACTATCAATAAACAAAACATCTTCAGGGTTTTCTCTACACTTTTTAAACACTAAAATACTTGTTGGAATTGGTGTTCCATAGAATAAGTTTGCAGGTAAACCTATAACAGCATCCAAATAATTACGGTCTTCAATTAAATATCTTCGAATATGTTGTTCTGCACCACTTCTAAACAATGCACCGTGAGGTAAAACAAGTGCCATTACACCATTATCAGCAATATGATGCACCATATGTTGCACAAATGCAAAATCTGCTTTACTACCTGGTGCTAACTTACCATATTGGCTAAATCTATCATCGCTCATAAAGAGTTGGTTAGCACTCCACTTTGCAGAAAATGGTGGATTAGCTACAATAGCTTCAAAACGATGTTCTAAGTGTTGTGGGTGTTCTAAGGTATCTTCTTGTTTAATGTCAAATTTACGATAATGCACACCGTGCAATATCATATTCATACGTGCTAAGTTGTAGGTAGTACGGTTTAATTCTTGACCGTAAAAGTTATTTACTTCATCTACTTCTTTAGCCACACGCAATAGTAAAGAACCACTGCCACAAGTTGGGTCATATACAGATTTTAGTTTCTTTTTACCTGTTGTTACCAACTTAGCCAATACCATACTAACTTCTTGCGGTGTGTAAAATTCGCCTGCTTTTTTACCTGCGCCACTTGCAAATTTTCCTATTAGGTATTCGTAAGCATCACCCAATACATCTAACTCTGTGTTTTCTAATTTGAAATCTATTTTATCTAAGTGTGCGAGTACTTTAGCAATAATCTCGTTTCGAGCTTCTGGACTTTTACCTAATTTGGTAGAGTTTAAATCCATATCTTCAAAAAGGTCTTCAAAATCTTCTTCACTATCCGTACCCATTGTACTGTTTTGGATATTGTTTAAGATTTTCTGTAAATCTTCTAATATGAAATTATCTTTTGTATTGTAGGTTAATGAAGTATCTTCTGCTACAGCATTACTTTCTTTTTCATCTTCATTATGATTACCACGTTTAGAAACTGCTGAAAATAACTCTGATGGTTTTAAGAAGTAACCTAATTTCTCTAATGATTCTTCTTTTATAGCCTCTATATATTCTTTTCCTGTTTCTGTGTTTTCGTCTATTTCAGAAAATAAAAATGTATCACCACCTTCTTTCAATATTTTGTTAGCGTATATTTCCATTTTTTCAGACAGATATTTGTAGAAAATAAAGCCTAATATATAATCTCGAAACTCATCTGCATTCATTTTACCTCTAAGGGTGTTCGCAATATTCCAGAGTTGTTGTTCTAATTGTTTTTTATGGTCGTCTGACATTTGGTGTGTGCAATTTTTTAAAGAGTGTTAAAAATATAATAATAATCTGATTTAATAATAAGGATTTCTGTATTTACTTTTTACCCCTGTTTTATGTTATATTACAAGTCCTAAAATAGGGTGTTTTTTATACTTGTCTCTAACTGCTGTTTTATATAGATTAGATGCATATTATTTGATAACTTTTTTAGTTTATTATACACCTTTCTACGATTACCAAATGTTTCAAAATGGTCTATTTTATATTGTCTTAGTATCTCTTGATTCTGAAATAATGCTAATACTTCTTTTTCTTTATTATTGAGCTGTGACAAAGGAATACTCTGTTTCTTTTCTATCTTATCGTATTTATCTAATAACTCATCTGCTAACATTTGATACTTCTCTTTATCTATTAAATCTCTAACCGTATATATTCCAATAGGATTTTTACGTTTATTTAGATTTCGTGTATAGATTTCTAACTCGAACCGAAATAATGGCTTGTTTAACTTTATACGCTCGTGTGTTTTTACTTCAAAAGTTTTATCATAGCCTTTTACATTATAGTCTGTGAGATAGAATTTTTTACCGTATTGCTTATTAGCACCTAACATCGGAATTGGTTGTTTACCGTTTAAGCTTAACCAAGGATCTAGAATTGGTTTTGCTTCTTCTTCTATTATTGTACCAACTGCTAAGTAATGAATATTAGCATCATACACATTGAAAGGTAAAACACTATTTAATTTACTTAATGCCTTAACGACTTGTGAGTATGAAAACGACTCGTAATTATTACCCATATACCATTTTTGAAGTGAGTTATTACAAGAGATTGTATTTCCTTTTAAACGAAGGTCTAAGTTATCTACACTTGTTTTGTAACCGTTTACTTTTTGGGTTTTATCGTTATAAGTAGGACACCATTTCAAACCTTCCCAGATAAATAATTCTTCTCTTTGTTCTAAAACTTCTATTGGTAAATTAGCTACTTGATACTTTATCTTTATTGTATCGTACAAAACGATTACCTTTTATTTTTAAAGGCTTTGTTGTAGTTTTTGTCTAGTAAGACTTCTACATCTTTCATCTTGTAGTAAATTTTACTACCAATCTGAGAAAATGATACTTTACCTTCATCTCTCCAAGTTTGGGCGGTACGTTTGCTAATATTCATTAGCTGAATAAACTCCTGATTGTCAAGGAAAACATTTTGTGGGTTTTTTGAGTTTTCTTCTAATTTTCCGTTTAAGTTATCTAAACGATTTACTAAATTGTTGTACTGTTCTGATGTTAAAATTACTGCTTCCATTTTGGTATATATTTTAAATTATACCGCAAGATTGCATCAATGATAGGTACTTATAAGGCTGACCTTATAAGACCTTTTATTGACTGTATTTTAATGAAGTGGATTGTCTTTTATGTATTGTTTTGCATCTTTTTGAAACTTTTGAGAAACATCAGAAAAATCAAGTTTTGACTTTAATTCTAAACCTATCTCTTTTGCAATTATTTTACACAGTTTATCTATACCTATTTGAGATAAAATATTTTCTTCTCTTAATGCTTCTACAACACCTCTTAAAGCTCCTTTCTTTCTTGAACTTAAAACAGACTTACCATCAACCGTAATACTTAAATCTTCAAGTAACTTTAGTATGTAATCCTGATTCTCTTGATTTACAAATGTTTTAAAACTATCTATTCCTTCTACTTCTAATGATAAATATTTTGTTTGATTGGGTAAAAAAGTAATAGGGCTAATTTGAATTGTTTCTTTTATAAATTCAGCTTCTATTGATAAAAACTCCTTAAATAGATTTGGGTATTTATCTTCTTTATCTTTAAAATCTTTCTTTCTATCTACTAAGATTCTAAATTTCAACTCTCTATGCCTTAACTCTTTTAATCTACTTTGTATATATAATACTTTATTGTTTGGCTCTGCATTATCTAAAACACCTTGTAAGCGTGATATACTTTTCTCAAATATTCGGCTATATTTTTCACGATGATTATAAAAATGAATATCTAATGGTAATGAAGTACTAAACATTTCTTTTAAAAAAGCATTCATTGCTTCTTCAAGTTCAATTGACAACTCTTTATCTAATACCATTTGATTTGTTAATGAAAGAATCATAGTATGCGAAGCTGCATCACGTTTGAAATACATAGTTCTTGTATCAAATATTTCATTATAATTTACAGAAATATACCAACTAATATTCTGTAAAATATATGCTTCTTTTAATTTCTTTAAATACTTTTTTTCGCCTTTATTAAATAATGCATTTATCTTAAAATCTGATATAAGTGGATTTTTATTTTCATCTCTAAGTAAGTAAAAAACCTCCTTTTTTTTAATTTTATTGTATTTATCTATTTGCTTCTCAAATTCATTTCTTAAATAATTACGAATCACTTTTTTACTATTTGCTCGATTAAATGCAAAATCCCCAATTACTTTAGTTATTGATTGAAATTCTTGCTCAGCTTCATTAATTTTCTGATTTAACAAATCTTCCCAAACAGAATATTTAAAAGGGTCTTGAATAGATTTACCTTTAACAATATCTTTTAACCAAGACAACAAGAGGTCTAGCGTATAAAACACCATATATTCATTACTAAACAGCGTTTTTGGCTCACTTGACAACTTAGTTAATACTTTGCCTACTGTTGATGGGTTTAAGCGTCTAAACTCTATTCTATCGTTAAAAAAAGATGGATAATTAAATAATAACAATTCATCATTAAAATTATCAATATCAAAACCTTTAAAAGCAAAAAGTTTAGCCAGTATTCTTTTTATTTCTTTGGCATCATTTAATGATTCTATTAACTCTTCTTCAAGAATTTGAATTTGCTCATTAATAAACTCTAAAGGCTCATTTATTGTAGAACAATATTCTTGATGGTTTTTAACTAATAATTCAACCTCATAAGAAACTATTTTTATTAATCTATCAGATTGCCAAGTAACCATTTTATAATAGTCCTCTTTTTCTATATTATATTGATTATCATACGTGATAAGATACTGACATTCTTTTCCAGATAAAAAATCATTAAAAGTGAATTTTGGTATTTGCTTTCTTAAAACACTAACTCTTTTGTGTATTAAGTAATTTATCTTACCTAAATAAACTGCTTCTTTTAATTCTACAAATTCATCTACATTCAGTAAAAAATACCTACTTGAAAATTGAGTAAGTAACCAATCTTCTGAACTGTGATTTTTCACATAGTATGGGTGGTTATTCTCATCAATTAATTCTTTAATTCTGTTTTCTTCAGATACTAGAAACTTAAATTCGTCAAAGTGCTCGAGGTTCTTCACCTTATTTAAAACGTTAGTTTTAAAATCTTGTTCTGCTTTTTTTACTGCATCAGAATGAATCGTTTCAAATTGAGCTTTTAAAATAGTATTGATGGGTTTGTTGAACATATTTTAATTGATGTATTTATCTACTGCATTATCTAATTCACTACTTATAATTTTTGCATATACTTGTGTTATTCCAATATCTGAATGGTCCATAAGTTTAGAAACGTGTTCTATACGCATACCATTGTTTAACGCTCTGGTAGCAAATGTATGCCTACTTATATGGAATGTTAAAGAGAAAGGTAATTCTAAACTTTTACCCATTCTTGTTAAATACATACAACTTAATGCAATTGCTTGTCCTACTACTTTAGCTCTTCGTTCTCTATCAATAAAATAATCTTTATCAATATTTGCAAAAGGAAATATTATATCATCTTGTTTTGTCTCTGATGTTTTATATTTTTCTAAAATATCAATTGCTTTTTGTCCTATTCTTATACTATGCTGCCTGCTAGTTTTACGAATATTTTTTGTTACTTTTTGCTCTTTAGAATTGTAGTTATTCCATTTTAATTCGATTACATCACCAAACCTTAAACCACCTGCAAAGATTGAAAAGATAAACATATCTTTTATAATTTGTGCCTTTGCCTTATCGGAAACCTCTAATTTAATAAAAGCATCTAATTGTTCTGCTGTTAAATAACGTTTTGTACTCTTTGCTTTTTTTACTTTAAACTTACTGAAAGGAAAATGATTTAAAGGTACTAAATCTTCTCTCTGCGCTTCTTTAAACATTAGGTTAAGAATCTTTAAAGAAAAATTTATAGTTGTGTTATTGTTACCTAAAGTAGTGCTACAGTAACCTGCATAGTCTTTTAAAGTTGTTACCGTAATATCTTCAAACATTAACTCTCTATGACCAACAAAAGTTTCAAACTTTTTGATATAGTTTTTATAATTATTATAGGTTGATAGCGCAAGTGTGTCTTTTTGTTTTTCACAACGATTATATGAATACTCAAAGAAGTTTGTTAATGGCTTGCCTTTTATTGCTTCTTTTAATTTTCGTGCTGATGTAGATTTATTCTTTCTTTCTAAGTCCGCAACATCTCCCTTTGCATCTGCAACTTTTTGAGAGATATAAGCATTTAATCTTCCAGAATTACTGTGATTCTTTTTAACTTTTTGTTTATCTTCATCCCATTCATTTGGGTTTAATTTTAAACTCAAAGAAATAAATTTTGTTTTACGGTCTTTTATTAATCTAAGATATAAAGGTGCTTCGCCTGATTTATCTATCTTATCTTTTTTTAGAATTAATTTTATTGAAGACATAATGTATTGATTTATAGAGAGTGCAATGGACTGCAAACCAATACTAAGGTACAACATTAGGTATAACAAACAATGCTTTTTAATGTATTTTATTGCATTATGTTGCATTAACTAAAACAACAAAACCCTTTATTTACAAGGCTTTAAGTGAAATATAAAGAAATTGAATATAATATTAAGACAACACGGTGTATAATTCATTGCTTTGGTCGTTGCTTATTTGGAAAATTCTTTCGGAATTTTCTCTGGCACGTTTTTGTTTGCTAAATTAGTTGCTTAAACACGCAACTAACCATACACGTATTCCAAGATCAAATCCTAATAGAAGTTACTATTTTTTTTATGCTGCATAATTTTGAAGAACTACATAAGGAGTTCCTCTTTTTACTACTGCAAATGCTCTAGCTATGAGTTTATTTCTAACATTATTTATCGCTAGCATTTTATCTTTTCCTTCCGCTAACTTTCTCTTATAATAGATTCGTAATTCACTATCATGTTGAATGGCAGAAATACTTGCCATACTTAATAAACTTTTCATCTTTCTATCTCCTAAATAATGACATTGCTTTCTTCTTTTTATACTAGTACCCGACTCATGTGCAAAAGGTGCTGTTCCACAATAACTCGAGAAAGAACGCCAATTATCAAATCTTGTAAAATTACCTGTATGGTAAATTAATTGACAAGCAACCACAAAACCAACTCCCTTTAAACTTGATAATAATTCATAATTTTTTTGCATTGAAACATCATCAAAGATGAGCTCTTCTATTCTAATCTCTATTGCCTTTACTTGTTTAGATAAGTAATCAATACTTCTTTTTAAACTGATACAACCTGCATCTGTGGTAGAACTTGTTAAAAATACTTTCATCTCTTTTAAAGTACCTTTCAAACCAGCATTGTTTCTAACTAGTTGATCTCTTAACGCTAATAATCTACCAAGTTCTAAATGGGTTGTACTTTTAACTGTACTTGGAATTAATTCTTCTCTATAAATCCACCCATATCTAGCAATTAAACTTGCATCCAAACGATCTGTTTTCTCTTTTACAATACCTGAGGAACGCTTAATTTTCAATGGGCTTTCTTCTACATAAACAATCTTCTGACTATTTAGATAAAGTGCTAATTTTAAAGAATAATATCCCGTATTCTCAAAACAATAAAAAACACTAACCCCTTTTGTTGATTTTAAAACCCAGTTTAATAAGCTTTTATAACCTACAATATCATTCTTAAACTCCTTGTGAACTTGAGCTTGATAACAATAAGCATCAATTGTTTTTTTTGATACATCAATTCCTACGACTTCTTTGTAATTTTTCATATTTTTACATTTAAGTGAATAAATATGTTGCTTTAACTACTTCCTTTATCGGGAGATTTAACTCCTGGTATTCCAAATGGTTCTTGGCAACTTTATAGAAAGAGAGGACTCGTACGTGTACTGGAGCTTCAAATCTAAAACACGTTATAGTTCTCCTCTTTTTCTATCTAAAGATATTTAATACAAACTAAAGAAACACGTTGTGTTTAATTAATAACCATCAATAATACTATTGTCGTTTCTGTAACACCTCGCTTTAAAAAGCATCAAATCATTAAGCGAAAGGAAAAACAATGAAGAACCCATTATCAGATAAATATTCGGAAAAAGAAAACATAATCCTAGTGGACAGAATACTTGAAGGAGATTCGAAAGCACTTAACCAGCTAGTAGACATTCATCAGGCTTTTATTTACAATGTAGCATGGAAAATGACCCACAGTAACGAGGATGCCCTGGACTTAACTCAAGAAGTGCTTATTAAAGTAATTACCAAACTGTCAACTTTTAAAAAAGAAAGTGCTTTTAGAACATGGTTATATCGGATTGTGTTTAATGAGTTTTTACAATCAAAAAGAAAACAGAAAGAAAAAGCCTTCCCCAGTTTCGAAGAACATGACCGACAATTAAATGCCGTTCCTGATCCAGAACTGACACCAGAAGAAGAACTGGAATTAAAAGATTATACTCGAGAGGTTAAATTCAGATGCACTTCCGCTATGCTTATTTGCCTTGATAGAGAACAAAGACTAATATATTTGTTAGGAGACTCCTTCAGTATCGATCACAATGTAGGTGCCGAAATTTCTGGAATTACACCTCAAAACTTCAGGGTAAAATTGTCCAGAGCACGGAAAGAATTACACAATTACATGGAGTATAGATGTGGATTGATAAAAAAGTCTAATCCGTGTAGATGTTCTAAAAAAGCAAAGAGCGCTTTGAAAATGGGTGTATTGAATGAGAACAATCTGATCTTCAAAACTTCCTTTACAAAGAAAATTGGTGATTTCGTTACAGAAAATCTGGATACCATCACAGATGTGATAGACCATAAATATGTGGAAATATTTAGAGATCATCCGACCAAAACGAAATTTGATGCAGAAACAGTTATTAGCAAAATAATTAATGACAAAACCATCAAAAATTTATTTAAACTTTAATTTAAACTGCTTGATAATGAGTGGTAAGCCGCTGGATCCCCTTTATTTAATTCGTTTTTGTGTAACACGTCCATTTTTGATGCATCTAAATGTTCAAACGCCATAATGGGGTTTAAATTTAATATAAATCAAAAAAAAATAAAGGTATGTTAATTACAATTTTAGTTATAGTTGGAGTGCTTGTAATGCTCAACGTTATAGTAAAAAGAGATTTGCATTTTGAAGAAGAGGTGTTGATAAATAAAGGCATTGATGAATCTTGGGAAGTTCTTGGGAACCAATTTACGGAGGCTCATTTGTGGTCTACAAATTTTAAATCCTCTAGGCCAGGAGGAAAACCTAAATTGAATGGTCTTGATTATCTCCACCGTGAAACCATGACTGAAAAGGGTGAGAATTTTCAAGAGTTAGATGAATTCGACCCAGATAATTACAAATTGTCTTATCATGTATCAAAAGGAGTTCCAGGAATTGCGAAAAGTGCGCTGGGTGATTGGAGTTTAAGTAAATTGAGTAATGAACAAACTAGATTGAATGTTCACTTTATATTGGAAACAAAAGGTCTTTTAGGGTTTGTAATGAGTCCAATTATCTCCAGTAAGATTAGTAACGCATCGACTGAAATTACAGAAGAACTCAAATACTATCTAGAAAATGGCAAACCACATCTTAGGAAATTAGAATCAAATAATAATAATAATAACTAAGAAAAAATGGAAAAGAATATATCAGCAGAATTCCCTTTCGAATCAAAGTATTTGGAGGTTAATGGAAGTAAAATACATTATATCGAAGAAGGTGAAGGAGATCCAATATTATTTCTACATGGCAATCCAGCATCGAACTATTTATGGCGGAATATTATTCCTTACGTCGGCAAACAAGCTAGATGTATCGCTCCTGACTTAATAGGAATGGGGAAATCTAGCAAGCCTGATATAGACTATGGTTTTCAAGATTCATATGACTATTTGGATTCATTTATTAAGCAACTCGGCTTAAAAAACGTTACACTTATACTACATGATTGGGGTTCAGGTTTAGGATTTCATTATGCAAATACACATCAGGAAAACATCAAAGCTATTGTCTTTATGGAGGCCATGTATGATGCACCTTCTATATCTGACATGCCATTTTCTCTAAAAATAGCACTGAAAATGATTCGTAATCCGATATTTGGAAAATTAATGGTTTTGAGGGCTAATTTATTCATAAAAAAAATGCTGCCCGATACCATCTCACGGAAACTAAACAAGGATGAAAAGAATTACTATTCAGCACCTTACCCTAATGCTAAGAGTAGAAAGCCATTATTAGCATGGGCAATGAATGTACCATTTAAAGATGGCAAAACTACCAGCGCAACCGCAGCTATTAAATCTTGGGCAAAATGGTTGTCAAAAAGTGATATCCCAAAACTATGCTTCTATGCTTCGCCAGGAATAATTATGAAACAAAAAGATATTGAGGTGATAAAAAACACATTTAAAAATACAGAGATAGTGTATTTGGGCCCCGGACTCCATTTTATACAAGAAGATTATCCGCATGAAATAGGAAATGCAATTTCTAAATGGTACGACAAAATTAAATAACATAATTTTCAAGAAACATAAAAACTAAACACAACAATGTATAAAAGCAATAGCGGTTCTTGTGCAAACTTGAACCGTTTTTGCGTTTAATTAAGTATCTTATAACATGAAAAGTAAGTGCTTTAAATCCGCTACTGCTCTTATACTAAACGTTCTACGCAATTTGAAAAAAACGACATT
The DNA here is from genome assembly GCF_002163835.1 of Polaribacter sp. SA4-10. NCBI lineage: Bacteria > Pseudomonadati > Bacteroidota > Flavobacteriia > Flavobacteriales > Flavobacteriaceae > Polaribacter > Polaribacter sp. SA4-10. The sequence continues at coordinate 1,212,406 of NZ_CP019331.1, forward strand.
CTACATATTAACAATTTTGCTTTTGACAAGTTCGGGCGCATTCTCGCAAGATGATTTGTCACGAAAAAATTTGAATGAAAATATTGGCTCGACTTATCTAACTGAATATAAACAAGCCGAATACTATTTCAACCTCGTACCTTTAGAAAACTCAAAATATAATTTTCATTTCAGATATATAAAGTCTGGACAAATCATTGATTTGTATAGAGAAAATGACGAAAATTTTTCTGGTCAAATAACCAATTTTATACAAGAAACAAAAGAAGTCAAAACAGATTACGGATACAATTCAGCGCCGATTAATTATGTATTTGATAAAATAAAAATTGCAGATACAAACGCAACCAAACTTGGACAATATATATTAAATACAAAATCAAATGAAATCCCTACCGATAGTTTAATACCAAATTGGAATTTCAATTGGTTAGACTGTGGAGCAATAAAATTTAAGTACAAGATAAAAAATAGAATCTCAAGTGGAACTTACACTTGTCCTCAAAATCAGAACGACAGTATTAAATATGTGACTGGAATTAAAAACCTGAAAGACACAATATCGAATATTCTAGAATTGAAAACAACATTTGATGATTTCACAAATAAACTACCTAAAGGAGCATCTTACAAAATTGATGGTTGGATAACAATGCTTAAGCTATCCGAAAAACAACTTGAATGGCGTGAAAAGAACAAACCAATGAGAGATTATTTAAAAACCATAAAAGATACAATTGACAATTATTTGGAACTTGAATTAAATAGACTAATACCAAATTCTGCGGATTTAGATTGTTTTGATGATTATCGTCTGACTTTTAATAAAAACGGACAATTAAAAAATATGAAAGTTGATATGGGATTTTGGGAACGGACATTTGACAAAGATTATAAAAAATGTAGACGGATTCTAAAAAAAGCTTTTAGAGAAATAAGAGTTGATTTTGTTGACCCTAAATATGTTTTCTATCGAAATTTAAGTTTTGGCGGAAAAGAAATTTATATAACTGATCCAACATTATATTGAGAAAAAACTGCGTAGAACACCGTGTATAATTCATTGCTAGTTAGTGTTTACTTGCGAAAGTCCTAGCGGACTTTCTATCTGTGTTTTATTTGCTAACTTTAGTGCTTAAACGCGCAACGAGATCATACACAATTCCGTTGTGCAACATAACCAAAAAACTCAAGACTGAATAAAAACGATTATTAATATTAAAACTAAAAATGAATTTTAAATACTCTATTTGTCATCCTGAAAAAGAGGATATTGAATATAAGAATAACCCAATCTCTGAAAAAGAAGTTTTGGAAATTTCTAAAAATTATGCTTGGATTGAAAAACTGAAATTCTCTGATACTTTAAATCCTGAAAGTGTGTGTTATAGTCCGTCTTTAGATTTTACAAATATTAAGAACGGAAAAAGTTTTTGTCTAACTGCTGGTTATGATAAAAATGGAAAGTTAGAGTTTTCATTGTGGTACAATAGACCGAAAAAAGTAAAAGTATTATTTGGTTTATTAGGAGAAAAAGAAAAAATGGTTGTTGATGATTTTTGGTCATTAAACTTTGAAGAGTCAATGAAATATCTTGAATATTTTGTAAACGGAAATTACTCAACAATTGAAAAACTATACAGAAAATAACGTTGCCCAACACCGTATAAACTTTATTGCTGGCTTCTTGTGTACTTACGAAAGTCCTCGCGGACTTTCTTGGTCAGTAATTATTTACTAACTTTACTGCTAAATCAACGCAACAAAGCTTATACGTATTCCAAGGTCAAATACTAATTAAATAAAATCTTTTTTTTAAGCTACAAATTTTTGTAATACGACATAAGGAGTTCCTCTTTTTACTACTGCAAAAGCTCTTGATAAAATCTTATTTCTAACATTATTGATAGCAACCATTTTTGGTTTTCCTTCTGAATTTTTTTTATTATAATATTGTTTTAATTCTTGGTCGCATTGTATCGCACTAACACTGGCTAGTGTTAACAGTGTTTTCATTTTCCTATCTCCTATGTGATGAATTCTATTTTTTCGATGTATGCTAGTTCCAGAACTGTGCTCAAAAGGAGCTACACCACAATAACTTGAAAACTGGCGCCAACTATCAAATCGTTTAAAGTTACTCGTGTGATATAACAGCTGACAAGAAAGCACTAATCCAACGCCTTTTAAGGTATTTAAAAGCTCATAATTCTTTTGTAATGATTCATCCTTACTCATTAGGTTTTTTATATGGTTCTCTAATGCTATAATTTGTTTTGTAAGATAATGAATGGTTTTTTTGATAATGTTACAGCAATCATCAGTTGATGGACTGCTAAGCAAGGTTTGCATTTCTTTGAGACTACTCATTTTACCCGTGCGGTCTCTTACCAACTGATCTCTAAAGGATAACAGGCGTCCTAATTCTTGAATATCTTGTTCTTTTGGACTACTTAAAACAAGTTCTTCTTTGTAAAGCCAAGCATATCTAGCAATCATAGCTGAATCAAGCTTATCTGTTTTTCCTCTAACAACACCTGACGAGCGGTTAATTGCTAAAGGGCTTTCTTCAAAGTAATCTAAATCATTTTCTGACAGATAAACACTAAGGTTTGTAGAGTAATGTCCTGTATTCTCAAAACAGAAAAAATAAACCTGTTCTTTTAAGTACGTTTCTGTCCAAGACAAAAGTGCTTTGTACCCTTTAGGCGTATTTGAAAATACGCGGTGTACCACTCTGTTGTGAATATGTGCATCTAAGGTTAATTTAGATACATCAATACCAATAACATCTGAATAATTTTTCATATTTTTAAATATTATTTCTTGTAAATAAGAAATTGTTAATAAATGTTGCAATGACTATCACCTTTAATAGAAAGTAATTCCTGGTATTCCAAATGGTCCTAAAGCAACCTAAGAAGAACAAGAGGACTGATACGTGTAAAGGAACTGATATTCAAAACAACGTTTTAGTTCTCCTCTTGTTTCTTAGTAAATAGAATAACTACTTTATTGATGAGGTAAAGTAAAGAACAACGTTGGTGTTCATTACTCACTCGAAATCAAAAAAACCTGAATTAATGTTTTTTGAATTTTAAAATAACTGAAAAAGGAAAACTTAATTTAATAAAAACAATATGAAAATATTCAAGGTCTATAAAATTATAACCTATTTTTTACAACTATTTTTTATTGTTGGAATATTCTTAACAGTTAAAGATGTTTATGAAGGAATTATAGTTCTTGATTACAAGAGTATTCTACTTGTAATAACTTTGATTGTCCTTTTTTTATCAGTAACCTTCTATAATACTAAATCGCATAAATTTCACAACAATAATTTAGGAATATTAAACAAAAGAGAAAGGAAGAAAATTAAGATTTCTACACTAATTAATATCTTAATTGGAATATCCATAACAATATTGTTTTTAGTAATTTTGACTGTATATCGGATTAAAGATTTATCATTTTCTGAAATTTCTAGAACATTATTAAGTTTGGTTTTATTTCTTTATGGAATACTAAAAACGACTCATTCAATTAAAACATTTAAGATACTAAAAACAATAAAATGAATTGAATAAAAAACGAAACACCAACACCGTGCATAATTAATTGCTTTGTTTTAGCTTACTTACGAAAATCCTCGCGGATTTTCTACTTGGCATTTTATTTATTAATTTAGTGCTTGCGAACGCAACTAATCTTGTACAAACACGTTGCCACCAATTGGAGAAAAAGTGTATATAAATGAACAATCCTGAAATTTTTAAAGGAACCACTGTAAACGAAAGACTCTATTTATCTGGAAAGTTGGATGAGTTTGACAATGCAATTAAAAAAGATAACAGGAATACTGCATACAGAATCTTAAGAGAACTTAAAGTTGACGAACCTTCGATAATTTTAATTGTTGGTCATACAAGAGAAAGTTTACAATATCCAAATGCTTGGGATTTTCCGAATGAAAACCATAACAATCTGAAAAATGAGAATAATGCAACTTTGGAATACTCAAACCTAAATGAAATAGGAAAGGGAGCGCCAATTAGCGGAAATTGTAAACTGAATAAAGGAACGAAAAATATTGTAATCGGAAATAATTGTGGTGGACCAGCTTTATGGAATGAATCTGGACTTAAATTAGCAATTCCTATTTGGGAAAAATCGTTTTTTAAAGGAACATTTCAGAGAATTGGAATATTAGATTTGGAAAAGCAGACTTTGACTAAATATAAAAAGAAGTATCGAGTTTTAAATTTAATATCATTTAAGAACAACCTGATTAAAGGAATTGACAGCCCAATTCATAAAACTAAACATATCGAATTTGATTATGAAAAGGAACAGATTGAAAAAATTATCGGAATAAAATAACTGGTGGCAACACCGTTTATAATTTATTGTTAGTTTTAGCAAATTTACGAAAATCCTCGCGGATTTTGAACTGCCCCCAAAAAGTTAGACACTATTTTAGGACATCAATAAAACAGGTATTTTCACTTATAGGTTTCCTCTTTCAAAAAAGGTAACTTGGCTAACTACGTTTATAAAACATTACATAAACGTGTTTACGTTAGCAACAAGTTGATATAAAATTAATTAAATGGCTTTAGAAACAAATACATCTGAATTAATAAAAGGAATGCATCAAAGTTGAACAACGGAGAATATGTGTTTTCTAATGTAAAGCATTTAACTAAAAATGATTGTAAGAATACAATTTGTGAGTTCAAAGAAAAGGAAAGAACAACTATTGTGATTCATAAAAGAAAGGCAGACGAATTAAATTTAAGTTATGAATATATTGCCTCCTGGATTACCTTAATGATTCACTCATCTCTTGATGCCATGGGTTTGACTGCAATATTTTCAACAGAATTAGCAAAAAATGATATAAGTTGCAATGTTATTGCAGGATATTACAATGACCTTATTTTAATTGATAAAAAAGATTCAGATAAAGCAATTAGAGTTTTAACAATGTTGTGAGAAAATTACAAATAAAACCTGTTGCTAACACTTCATAAAATCCCATTAACGAATTTTTAAAATTCATAAACGAGTCTAACCCTGTTTGAAACTGCACCCTTTTTATAGCTTATTTTAATAAGCGTCAATACGAGTTTACGAAGCAATCTCTTTTTAATAATGAGAGTGCCTTCGTTTACAAAAAAATAAAACTTAGAAATTACAGTTATAAAAGAATACAGTGTAAAGCACGAAACAGCTTCAAATAAAAACAGTTATTTAGCTATGCTTTCTTTGTCTTATATCTTCCATAAATCAAAATATAGCCATAACAAAAAATTGTTAAAACAAACGCAGTTTTAAAACCAAAACCATCAATTAAAGATCCGAATATAAAAGGGATTACTGCCCCACCAACAATTGCCATGCACAATAAACCAGAGGCTTGTGCTTTTAAATCTCCTAAACCTTCTAGGCTTAAAGTAAAAATTGTTGGAAACATTATAGAATTAAATAAACCAACAGCCAAAATAGACCACATAGAAAGTAAACCTGCAGTATTAATCGAAATTAAAATCATTGCAATTGCAAGACTTGCAAAAATTGATAAGACTTTTCCTGGAGCCATTATTTTTGTTAAATATGCACCAACAAAACGACCAATCATTGCGCCTCCCCAATAGAAAATTACAAAAATTCCTAATAAAGATTTAGGGTCTGAATCTGTAAATGTTTTGTTAAAAGTACTTGCAATAGTGTTCGCAATATGCATCATAGTTTCATTTTGAGAAACTATGGTTGCTAAATTCATATCAGAAAAATAGTTCACCAAAAAACTACCAATAGCAACTTCTGCACCAACATAAACAAAAATTCCTAATGCACCTAACAGCATCATTTTGTTTTTCAACAAGGTTATATAGCCACCTTTTGGAGTCTCTTGCATCACTTTAGGTAAGTTTATAAATGCAAAAATAGCAGCTAAAATTGCGATGGAAGAAGCGATGAATATAAATGGAGTTTGCACAGTTGCCGCTTCATCAAAATAATACTTCGTTTTATCAATTTCATTTAAAAGATTAATTTCTTCGGATGTTTTTACAGAATCACTTAATAAAAATAAAGCGCCAACTACAGGTGCAATTGTGGTACCTAAAGAATTGAATGCTTGAGATAAATTTAATCTACTACTTGCACCATCTTCACTACCTAACAAAGCAACATAAGGGTTTGCTGCTACTTGTAAAATTGTAATACCGCCAGCAAGTGTGAAATAACCGATTAGAAAAACTGAAAAAGTTCTGTATTCTGCTGCAGGATAGAACAACAAACAACCTAAAGCCATTGTTAACAAACCTAAAACGATTCCTTTTTTGTAACCAATTTTTGATAAAATAAAACCTGCAGGTAAAGAGAAAACGAAAAAAGCGACAAAAAAGGCAAACTGAACTAAAACTGTTTTCGCATAAGACATTTCGAAAATGTCTTTTAATCTAGGCACTAAACTGTCTACTAGAACCGTAATAAATCCCCAAAGGAAAAATAAAGTTGTTAAAAATATAAAGGAACTTTTATGAGATTTGTTAATTGATACCGTTGACATAGTTATGCTTTGTTAAAATAATCTGATTTAATATTTTTGTTTTCTTCGTCTTTATAAATATTGTAGCTAAACCATTCATGAATGGAATAAGCACCTGTTTCACCTTGTTTATTTACTGCAATATAACCAACTTGGAAGTTTTTAAAATCCTTACCAGGTTTGTTTACAATTCTGCCAATTGCTATTTCACAAGCTTCTTGTGGCGTTTTTCCTTGTCGCATTAATTCAACAATTAAAAAACTTCCTACCGTTTTTAAAACTTCTTCTCCTAAACCAGTGGCAGATGCTCCTCCAATTTCATTGTCAACAAATAAACCACCTCCAATAATTGGCGAATCTCCTACTCTGCCGGCCATTTTATAAGCCAATCCACTTGTGGTACAAGCACCAGAAATATGCCCATTTTTGTCAATGGCTAACATACCAATTGTATCGTGATTTTCTATGTTAATAATTGGTTTGTATTCCGATTTTTCTTTCCATTTTTCCCAAGCTTTTTTGGAAGCTTCTGTTAATAAATTTTCTCTCTCAAATCCTTTTAAAACTGCAAATTTTTCTGCTCCATCACCAACTAACATCACATGAGGTGTATCTTCCATCACCTTTCTTGCAACAGAAATTACATGTTTAATGTTCTTAACTCCCAGAACGGCTCCGTAATTTCCTTTTTCATCCATAATACAGGCATCTAAAGTAACATCACCATCTCTATCTGGTAAACCTCCTTTACCAACAGATTGTCCTTCTTCATTAGCCTCTTCAATTCTACAACCTTGTTCTACAGCATCTATTGCTGACCCCCCTTTTTCTAAAACTTTTGCAGCAGTTTCAACCGCCAAATCAGTTTTCCATGTCGCAATTACCAAAGGTCTTATTGGGTTTAAAGTTGATGAAAGTCCTTTTTTATCTGATGTTTTAGTATCGCTATTACAACCTATGAATGCTGAGGAAACTGCTACTAAACCTAAACCAGTTACTGATGTTTTTTTTATAAAATTTCTTCTTTTCAATTTAATTAGTTTTTAGGTTGATTAGACATTTTAAAGACAAATTCTCCACCATTCATAATTTCATCGTGCAAAATATAATTTCTATCAATTACTTTTCCATTTATGGACAAACTTTTAACATAAACATTCTCTTTTGATTGATTTTCTGCTGAAATCATCAAAGTATTTCCATTTTCCAAATTTAAAGTAGCCTTTTTCACCAACGGACTCCCCAATGCATATCTATTTGAACCTGGTGTTACTGGATAAAAACCTAAACTACTAAATATATACCAAGCACTCATTTGCCCCGCATCATCATTACCACATAAACCATCTACACCAGCACCATACATTGTATCCATAATCATACGAACTCTTGCTTGTGTTTTATATTCATCGCCTGTCCAATTATATAAATACGGAATATGATGACCTGGTTCGTTTCCATGAACATAGTTGCCTATAATTCCATCTCTGGTAATATCTTCATGTTTTTCTATATATTTATTTTCTAATTCTTGGGTAAATAAATTATCTAAAAAATGACTAAAAGTTTCTTTTCCTCCCATCATTTTAACCATTTTATCTAGTTGATGCGGAACATACAAACCATAATTCCATGCGTTTACTTCAATAAAACCCTGTCCATGTGTATCTAAAGGATCAAAGTTTTTACGAAAACTTCCATTTGATAATCTCGGACTCATATAGCCGTTTTCTGTATTGAAAACATTGTTGTAATATTCCGATCTTTCTAAAAATGTTTCTGCCGTTTCGGAATCTCCAACACTTTCTGCAATTTGTGCAATTGTCCAATCATCATAAGCCAATTCTAATGTTTTAGAAACGGAAGAGTGGCTTTTATCATCTGGTACATATTTATAATCTATATAATCTCCTAAGCCATCAAAATAACGAACATTTGCTGTTGTCACAGAAGCTTTAAGCGCTTTCTTTTTATCAAAATCTCCAACACCTTTTACTATGGCGTCTGAAATTACCGATGTTGCATGGTAGCCAATCATACACCAATTTTCGTTTGCATAATGACTCCAAATTGGTAACATATTATGAACACTTTCCTTTTGATGCGCCAACATCGATTTTATCATATTATTATTACGCTCTTGCTGTATCACATTAAACAATGGATGCAACGCTCTGTAAGTGTCCCATAATGAGAATATTGTGTAATTCACAAACCCTTCTGATGTATGAATATTTTGATCTAAACCTCTATATTTTCCATCTACATCTTCATACAAAACAGGACTTAACATAGTATGATACAAAGCTGTATAAAACGTTTCCTTCTGAGATTCTTCAATTGTCTCTACGTCTATTTTAGACAATTCAGCATTCCACTTTTGTTGGGTTTCTTCTTTGGTTTTATTGAAATCCCAATGGGGAATTTCAGCTTTTAAATTTTTCATTGCTCCAGCAGAACTCACACCAGATAAAGCAAATTTTATTTTTATTTTTTCTCCTTCTTCAGTATCAAAATTAAAATACGCACGAATATCTTTTCCTGCCATTTCCGGGAAATTCTCTTTTTGATTAAAACGTCTATAAAAACCATCATAGGTTAACTTATCATATTTTTTATGTCCGTAACTTTTAAATGCTTTCGAAAACTTCATCGCAAAAAACACTTTTTTAGTTCTTGCCCAACCTTTCGTTTGTCTGTAACCAGTAACTGTAGAATCGTTTTCTACACGTAAAAATGTCCAAACATTTTTATTATCATGATGATATACATTATAGACCAAATCCAATAAAATATGAGATTCTGTAGATTCTGGAAAGGTATATTGATGAAAACCAACACGATCTGAAGCTGTTAATTCTGCTTTGATATTATAATCCTCTATATCAACTTTATAATAACCAGGTTTCGCTTTTTCATCATTATGAGAAAATGTTGAATAAAATCCTTTTGTACCATCTGCCGTTTTGATAGGATCTAAAATTAAGTCTCCAACAGTTGGCATAACTAATGAATCACCCAAATCTGAATGTCCCGTTCCGCTAAAATTTGTGTGGGCGAAACCAATAATTGTGCTATCTCTATATTGATAACCAGCACAATATTCATACGTTTTTGAATTGTATTTATCGTCTTTAAACATCACTTCAAAATTAGTTTGCGGACTCAATTGAACCATACCAAAAGGTGCAGTTGCACCGGGAAAAACATGTCCCATTTTACTGGTTCCAATCATCGGATTTACAAATTCCGTATAGTCTTTTGATCGGTTTTCAACTTGTTTTAAATTAGCCGGATTAGAATTACAACTAATACCTAGAATCGTAATTAGTATATAAAATATATTATTTCTCATTAATTTAGTTTATTAAAGATTCCTGCTTACAAAGGAATGACAGATTTTTAATTTATTTGAATTTCATCTACAAATAGCCAACTTTTACCATCATGTTTAGCTCCTAAATGCCATGCTGGAAGTTTACCTATTTTTTTTGCGATGATTTTTATAAATCTAGCTTTACCCAATTTTGATACCTTTACAGTTTCAACCTTTACTTCATCTGTGTTTTCTGGAATATTAAATTTCCAATTTGACTCTTTTTTAAAATTTAACCCATCCAAAGAAGTAAATACATCAACTTCTTTTGGAAGAAAAATCCAACTTCTTTGGTCCTTTAAAAATGATACTTTTAAAGTATATATTAAAGTTTCTTTACCTAAATCTACAATTGCATTTAAATCTGTGTCAAAATAACCTTGCCAAGTTCCTGTTCTAAAATCTTCTGCTCCAACAATTCCATCAATCAATGCATTTTGTCCACCTGCATTGTACTGATTTGCATAATCCGTTTTTAAATCGATTTTAATATTTGGATCAATTTTGTAAAAAGCTGTTGAAATTACAGCACTTTTTCTGTCTTCTTTTTGAGCAAATACTTTTAAAGTAGCTTTATCTGAAATTAAAAATGGTATAGAATATTCCTTAAATTCATCTTTTAAAGAATAGAATATTTTTGCGTTTTCTTCTACGGTCTTTAAAGTAACTTCTGTGCTTCCTTTAAAAGCAATTTCTCCTTTTGCTATAAATGGAGCTGCAACTATTAAATGTTTATTAATTGCCGTCTTAGGAATATTTTTATCTGCAGTTCCCCAGTTTGAAGGTTGATTTGTCATTTCGAAAACCAAAGTTCCTCCATTCAAAATATCTTGATGATTGATATAAGAATACTCATAATTTTTACCATTCAATTTTGCAGATTTAATATATTTATTTTCTGGTAAATTATTAATTGCTTTCACTGTAAATGATTTTCCACTTTCTAAATTAATGGTTGCTTTATCAAAAAGCGGACTTCCAATTATATATTGATTTGAACCTGGAGTAACCGGATAAAATCCTAAAGAAGAAAAAACATACCAAGCACTCATTTGCCCACAATCTTCATTTCCAGAAATTCCATCTGGCGTATTTGTATACAATTCCGTTAAAATCTGACGTGTTTTTTCTTGCGTTTTGTGGGGTTTATTTACAAAATTATACAAATATGCCATGTGATGACTTGGCTCATTTCCGTGCGCATATTGCCCAATTAAACCTGTAATATCAACCTGGTGACTTCCTGAAGTTTTATCTTCTGCTGTAAATAATTTATCTAATTGATTTTCTAGGTTTTTCTTTCCTCCTAATAAATTTATAAACCCAGAAACATCTTGTGGGACATAAAAACTATATTGCCAAGAATTGGCTTCTGTGTAATTAAAATTCACCTCATAAGGGTCAAAAGGCGCAAACCAAGTATTTCTAAAACGACCTCTCATAAACTGAGTTGATGGATCAAAAATATTCTTATAGAATTGTGCTCTTTCTGTATATGTTTTGTAATCATTTTCTTTTCCTAAAGATTTTGCCATTTGCGCAATTGTCCAGTCATCATAAGCATATTCTAAAGTTTTAGAAACGGATTCAGATTCTTTTTCCACAGGAATAAAACCAAATTTCTTATACGAATCCAAACCTAATTTATCACGAGTTGCAGAATGTTTCATCGCTTTAAAAGCCTTTTCAACATCATAATTTTTAATCCCTTTTAAATACGCGTCAGCAATAACAGGAACTGCATGATAACCAATCATACAACCTGTATAATTTCCTGCTAAATCCCAAATTGGCATAATGCCACCTTCATCATATTTTGCTAAAAAGGTATTTATAAAATCGTTCGTTTTTTCTTGTTCAATAATTGTGTATAAAGGATGCGCAGCTCTGTAAGTATCCCAAAGTGAGAAAACAGTATAATAATCGAAATCTTTGGCTTCGTGGATTTTCATATCTATTCCTCTATATCTTCCATCAACATCTTGATACAAATTTGGAGCAATAGAAACATGATACATTGAAGAATAAAAATTAACTTTATTGTCATCACTTGTATCTTCAACCACAATTTTTTCTAATTGTTTTTCCCAAAAATCTTGTGCAGTTTTTTTTACTTGTTCAAAAGTTTGATTTCCAATTTCACCCTTTAAATTCCTTTTTGCACCTTCTATATCAACAGCAGAAATTCCTATTTTAATAATTATAGGTTCGTTATTTGGATTGATAAAGTTCAACGCTATTTTTTGCCCTCCAGCCATTCCTTGTTTTGGTGGAGATTGCAAAACATCAGAAAAAGAATGGGAAGTTTTAATTGTAAAAAACAAACGTTGATCTGTTGCCCAAGCTTCAGAAAAACGATATCCAGAAAGTTCTGTATCAGAAACGCTATTAATTTTTGCATCTAAAACCTTATCTCTGTGCAATAAATCTAAAATAACAAATTGATTTTCAGCAGAAGGAAAATTGTATTTATGAATTCCGCTTCTTTTAGAAACGGTTAACTCAACATCAATATTTGTATCGTCTAAGTGTACTTTATAAAAACCTGGTTCGGCAACTTCTTTCTCGTGAGAAAATTTCGATTTATAGCCTTCTTTTCCATCTGCACCATTGTTAAAAACTTGCTTATTGGTTGGCATTAATAAGATATCTCCATAATCTGAAACTCCTGTTCCGCTTAAATGCGTGTGCGAAAACCCGTAAATTTCATCATCAGAATAATGATACCCAGAACAGCCATCCCAACCATCTAAGCGTGTATCCGGACTTAATTGCATCATTCCAAATGGCATTGTTGCACCAGGGTATGTATGACCGTGACCACCTGTTCCAATAAACGGATTTACATAAGAAATAAGGTTAACATCTTTTTTTGCACCTTCAATTTGCCCCTGTTTACAAGAAAGAATAAAAAAGAATAAAAGATAAAAAAGTGATTTATAAAGTTTCATTAAAATGAGTTTATTAAATTTACGAACACAAGATACTAAAATGAAAATTCACCTTTATTTAAAAACCCTAATTCTTCTCATTTTATTTGGGTGCACGAAGGAAATTCCAAAATCCATTGCGCCTAATATTATTCCGAAACCACTTTCACAAAAAATTGAGAAAGGTGTTTTTATTTTGGATAAAAATACTTCTTTGGAGTCAAGCATGAAATATAAAAATGTAGCTACATTTCTAAATTCTTATTTTGAAGAGAACTATAACCTAAAGCTAGCTTCAAAAAAAAGCAAAAATAAAATTGTTTTAAATGTTGATAATTCCATTAAAAATGAAGAAGGTTATCAACTTAAAGTTACAGAGAATAAAATCTCAATTTTAGCTAAAACATCTAAAGGCGCTTTTTATGCTGTACAAAGTTTGATACAATTGTTACCTATAAAAACAAGTTCAAAAACAATAGCAGTACAATGTTTGGAAATAAAAGATGAACCTCGTTTTTCTTATAGAGGAATGCATTTAGATGTTGCGCGTCATTTTTTTTCTGTAGATTTTATAAAAAAGTATATCCATTTAATGGCGCTGCTAAAAATGAATACATTTCATTGGCATTTAACGGAAGACCAAGGATGGAGAATTGAAATAAAAAAATATCCAAAACTACAAGAAATTGGAGGGTATAGAAACGAAACTCTAATTGGTCATTATTCCGATCAACCTCACAAATTTGACGGAAAAAAATATGGTGGTTTTTACACACAAGAAGATATTAAAGAAATTGTAAAATATGCATCTGAAAGACAAATTACTATAATTCCTGAAATTGAAATGCCGGGACATTCGCAAGCTGCGATTGCTGCATATCCAGAATTAGGGTGTACGGGGAAACAAATCGAAGTCGCCACAAAATGGGGCGTTTTTGAAGATATTTATTGTCCAAAAGAAACAACTTTTAAATTTTTAGAAGCTATAATTGATGAAGTTGTTGAATTATTTCCTGGAAAATACATTCATATTGGTGGAGATGAAGCTCCTAAAACAAGATGGAAAGAGTGTGCTCATTGTCAGCAATTGATTAAAAAAGAGGATTTAAAAGATGAACGTGGCTTACAAAGTTATTTCATTACGAGAATGGAAAAATACATCAACTCCAAAGGAAAACAAATAATTGGCTGGGATGAAATTTTAGAAGGTGGTTTAGCACCAAATGCAACCGTAATGTCTTGGCGCGGAACAAATGGAGCCGTTGAGGCTGCAAAACAAAAACATAATGTAATTTTAACCCCTAACGCTCATTGCTATTTTGACCATTATCAATCTGATAACGAAAATGAACCTTTGGCAATTGGCGGGTTTCTTCCTTTGGAAAAAGTATACAATTTCAATCCTATTCCTGAAGAATTAACAAAAGAAGAAAGCAAGTATGTTTTAGGTGCTCAAGGCAATGTTTGGACAGAATATATTTCAACTCCTGAAAAAGTAGAATATATGGCTTTTCCAAGAGCTATTGCTTTGGCAGAGGTTGTTTGGAGTGCTTCCAAAAATAAAAAATATTCAGATTTTATAAATAGATTAGCGCATTTTAATAAAAGATTGGATGTATTGAATGTGAACTATGCAAATCATTTGTATGAAGTAAAAGGAACATTAATTAATGAAAAAGGAGAATTCAACTACGAATTAAAAACAACTACAAAAGGAAAAAATATTCGATTTACAAGAGATGATTCTGAACCTAATCGTTCATCAACTTTATATACTGAGAAAATTAAAATAACTAAAAACAGCATAATTAGAGCCGCTGTTTTTGACGCTAATTCGAAGCAACCCTTAGGAAAAACATTTACCCAAAGAATTAATTTACATAAAGCTGTTGGAAAGAAAATTTATTTAAATGTTGCTCCAAATGAGGCCTACAATGCGGGAGGAAAACAAGCTTTAATTAATGGAATTTCTGGAAACAATAAACGATATGGAGACAAAGAATGGTTAGGATTTTCTGGTGATGATGTAGAAGTTACTATTGAATTTGACAAACCAACTGACATCAATTCTATTGCTACACGATTTTATAATGGAAAAGGCCAATGGATTTATGCACCTAAAGAAGTTGATATAGCTTTAAAATTAAATGATGGGAAATACGTTTTTATAAAAAATAAAATTGCCCAAAGTGATTCAATTTTAAAATCTTATTATTACAATTTTAAAGAATATAATCCTGAAAACATAAAAGTTAACTCCATAATAGTTACAGTTAAAAATTACGGAATTATTCCAGAAGGAAAACAAGGTGCAGGCCATAAAGCATGGACCTTTATTGATGAAATAATTGTAGAATAATGAAATTAGAAATCTGTGCAAACTCGTATCAATCTGCAATGAATGCTCAAGAAGCAGGAGCTCATAGAGTTGAACTTTGTTCTGAACTTTCTATTGGCGGAATTACACCTTCTTATGCTTTATTGAAAAAAGTTTCTAAAGAATTAACCATTCCTGCACATGTTTTAATCAGACCAAGAAGTGGTGATTTTTGCTATTCTGAAACGGAGTTTTCATTAATGAAAGAAAACATCAAACTCTGTAAAAAACTAAATTTTAAAGGAATTGTATCAGGAGTTCTAAATCCTGATAATACAATTGATATTGCAAGAACAAAAGAACTTATTGCACTTTCTACACCTTTGACTTTTACTTTTCATCGCGCTTTTGATTGCGTTAAAAACCCTAAAGAAACAGTAGAAATTTTAATAAATTTAGGAGTTCACAGCATTTTAACTTCTGGTAAACAAGAAAAAGCAGCACAAGGAATTGTATTGTTGAAAGAATTAAATCATCTTGCAAAAGGTAGAATTATAATTCTTCCAGGAAGTGGAATTAATTCAACGAATGCTCCCCTTTTCCAAGAAGCTGGATTTAAGGAAATCCATACTTCAGCGTCAAAAACTATAAGGGACGAAAAAAATATTTTCTTTGGAAATACTACTCAAACTGTTTCTGATTTTAGAACGATCAAAGAAGTTTTAAAAATGATTAAAAATGCATAAAATTATTTTAGGTTTCTTATTTATACTTTTTTATGGTTGCAATACATTAGAAAGCGACCTTCCAATTGTTATAAAAATGAATAAAAATTGGCAATTTAAAGGTGTTGA
This sequence comes from Polaribacter sp. SA4-10, assembly GCF_002163835.1. NCBI lineage: Bacteria > Pseudomonadati > Bacteroidota > Flavobacteriia > Flavobacteriales > Flavobacteriaceae > Polaribacter > Polaribacter sp. SA4-10. The sequence continues at coordinate 1,228,442 of NZ_CP019331.1, forward strand.
TACTTTAGAATGGAAAAAGGCAACAGTTCCTGGAAATGTATTTACTGATTTATTAGATCACAAAATAATTGCCCCTCCTTTTATCAAAAATAATGAAGAAAGAGTACAATGGGTTTCTGATAAAAGTTGGGAATATAAAACCACGTTTACCCTTTCAGATGAAATTTTAAAAAAACAAAACATTGAATTAAACTTCGAAGGCTTAGACACCTATGCTAAAATTTATATTAATGGAAATTATCAATTAGACACAGATAACGCATTTAAAAAATATTCGATATCATTAAAAGATATTCCGATAAGTAAATCAAATGAATTGAGAATAGTCTTTCAGAATACAAAAAGTTTTGAAAACTCTGCAAAACTAAATTCAAACTATAAATTACCGGAAGGAAATCGAATTTACACCCGAAAAGCACAATTTCAATATGGCTGGGATTGGGGACCAAAACTAAATACTTCAGGGATTTGGAAACCCATAACTTTAAACGCTTGGAATGATCTAAAATTTAAAAACATTTACATTAAGCAAAAAGAAATCGACAAGGAAAAGGCACTACTATCAGTTGAAATAATCATAGAAAGTTCCTCTAACAAAAACATACAACTTTTTACAAAGATTAATACAGATATCATTTCGTCTAATATTGCTCTAAAAAAAGGAAAACACACCTATAAAGTTCCAATCGAAATCATAAACCCGAAATTATGGTGGACACATAATTTAGGAAATCCATATTTGTATAATTTTAATTTTCAATTGATTTCTGATGGTAAAATAAAAGATGAAAAATCTATTAAAAAAGGAATTAGAACGATAAAACTAATCACAAAAAAAGATACTATTGGTGAATCTTTCTATTTTGAATTGAATGGAAAACCGGTTTATGTAAAAGGGGCAAACTATATTCCGCAAAACAGTTTTCAAAATAAAGTGACCAATCAACATTATGAAAAATTGTTATCTGATGTTGTTGAATCTAATATGAATATGTTGCGAGTTTGGGGAGGTGGAATTTATGAAAATGATATTTTTTATGACTTGTGTGATCAAAAAGGAATTTTGGTTTGGCAAGATTTCATGTTTGCCTGCGCTATGTATCCCGGAGATATTGAATTCTTAGCGAATGTGGAAGAAGAAGCAGAACAACAAATTAAAAATTTAAGAAATCATGCATCGATTGCCTTGTGGTGTGGGAATAATGAAAATTCTGAAGGTTGGAAACGTTGGGGATGGCAAAACAATAGGACTAAAAAGGAGAAAGAAGAAATCTGGGGTGATTATTTGGCAGTATTTGACACCATTTTACCCAATGCAGTTGCTGAATTTAGTGAAACTGATTATTGGGAAACTTCACCCAAATATGGACGTGGAAATCCGAAATATCAAACAGAAGGCGATGCGCACGATTGGTGGGTTTGGCATGATGGCTATCCGTTTGAACATTTTGAAAAGAATGTACCAAGATTTATGAGTGAATTTGGATTCCAATCTTTTCCGAGTTTTGAAACGATGAAATATATAAATCAGACTGAAGAAGTTACTTTAATGACAGATTCATGGAAATCTCATCAAAAACATGCTAGAGGGCTTAAATTGATTTTTGATTATATGGAACGTGATTATAAGGTTCCCACAAATGACGCTGACTATATATATGTAAGTCAGTTATTACAAGCCAAAGGAATTGTCATGGGAATTGAAGCGCATAGAAGGGCAAAACCAACTAATATGGGTACTTTATATTGGCAATTAAATGATTGCTGGCCAGCAATTTCTTGGTCGAGTATCGATTATTTTGGAAACTGGAAAGCCTTGCAATACAAAGCTAAAAAGGCTTTTGAAAATATTTTAATTTCATCGGTAATTGAAAATGGAAATGTAAAAACCTTTGTTATAAATGATACTTTTGAGTATTTAAAAGGAAACTTAAAACTGAGAGTGATCGATTTTTATGGGAAGGAATATTTAAGAAAAGATACTATTATTACAGTAAAAGAAAACGAAAGTAGACCTGTACATCAAGCAGAATTCAATGCTGTTTTTAAAGATATAAAATCTGAAATAGTATTAATAACTGAATTTAACAATGAAAAATCGTACTTCTATTTTTCAAAGCCTAAAAATTTAAACTTACCAAAAGGAGATATTCAACAAAAAATTTCTAAAACAAAAGAGGGTTTTTCCATTACTTTAAAAAGTGATGTGTTACAAAAGGATGTGTTTTTATTCACAAAAGAAAAAGGACACTTTTCTGACAACTTCTTTGATTTAATGCCTAATGAAATTAAGATTCTCGAATTTAAAACCACCAAAACTTCTTTGGATGATTTACAGATCAAAACGTTGAATAAAATACTTTAGCGGAATATTATTACGACAAAGTTTAAGGAAGAATTTAAAATAAGTTGGAGGCTTGAGGTTTATTACTACTTCTTATTTATTACTTTTTATTAAAAAACTGCGATTCTAAGAAACCTAAACCATACCCTAAAAATTGGGTTAGAGAAGTAAAAATACTTAAAAAAGCTACATATATATTTTTGTTTTGAAAGAAGGAATCCAAGAAAATTAGCAGGAAATAAAATCCATAGAAATAGAGTAATTGATGGTAACCAAAAATTGCTAAAATAATACTGATATCGATACCAATAATAAAAACACTAGGAAACCAATACGTGATTTTGGCAGTTTCCGGATACTTTTTATTCAATAAAGGTCTTGCAGTTCCAAATCCAAAAGTTTGTTTAAAAAATTGTTGAATGCTACTTCTACGTTTATGATATACAAACGCTTTTTCTATCAATTGAGTTTCAAAACCATTTTTCCAAAGTCTAAAAGTTAAATCGATGTCTTCTCCGTTTTTCATTTCAGAAAAACCTTGTGTTTTTTCAAATGCAATTTTAGACAGTCCTAAATTAAAGCTTCTTGGTTGAAACTTACCAACTGCTTGTTTCTTACCTCTAATTCCGCCTGTTGTTAAAACAGCAGTCATAGAATAATTAATTGCTTTTTGCAACGGAGTAAAACTTGTATGTGCAGCGTCTGGGCCACCAAAAGCAGCGGTAAACTTATTTTCTAAAGCATTCTTTACTTCAGATAAATATTGTTTTGGTAGAAGAACATCAGAATCTAAGATGATAAAATAGTTTCCTAAAGCTTTTTGCATTCCGAAATTACGGCTTGCTCCTGCGCCACTATTTTCTTTATAGAAATACTTTAAATTTAGTTGCTCCTTATATTTACCTATAACTTTATCACTTTTATTAGTTGAACCATCTTCAATTATTAGCACTTCAAAATCATTAGAAAAATCTTGATTTACAAGACTTTCTAATAATTCGCCCATTTCAATTGGACGATTATAAACGGGGATTATGATGGTAAAAAGTAGTTTCAAAGTTGAATGACTATTAAAATTTTTTGTAATGTAAATGTAGAGAAATAAAAAAAGTTGAAAGTTCTTATTGCTAAAAATCTTCAACTTTAAATAGTATAATTGCTTTTTAAATTCTCTAAAAGCGAACAACAAGTCTAGCGCAGATTGAAGAGGCATCCTTTTTATTTCTTTTTTTAACAAGCGTGATTACGAGGAACGAAGTAATCTCTTTCAGGTGAAGAGATTGCCACAGTTTATAAAAAAGTAAACTTCGTAATGACAGCAATAAAAAGATATAACGTAAAGCTGGAAATAGCTTCTAAAAAAATTACTCAAACTTTTCCATTACGGCATCACTAACTCCCATATTAGAAAAGCCACCATCATGAAATAAATTTTGTAAAGTAACTTTTTTTGTTAAATCTGAAAACAGAGAAATGGTATAGTCTGCACATTCTAAAGCGGTTGCATTCCCTAACGGACTCATTTTTTCTGCATACGCTATAAAACCATCAAAACCTTTTACTCCGGTTCCTGCTGTAGTTGGTGTTGGAGACTGAGAAATGGTGTTTACACGCACTTTATGATCACGACCAAAGAAGTACCCAAAACTACGTGCAATGCTTTCTAAGTAGGCTTTATTATCTGCCATATCATTATAATCTGGAAAAACTCTTTGTGCAGCCATATAAGTTAATGCAACAATACTACCCCATTCTTTCATGGCATTTTTGTTGTATAAAACATTCATTGTTTTATGAAAAGAAACTGCAGAAACATCCCAACCTTTTGTTGTGAAATCGTAATTTGGATCTGTATATGATTTCCCTTTTCTAACATTTACAGACATACCAATTGAGTGTAAAACAAAATCAATTTTACCGCCCAAAATCTCCATAGATTTTTCTACCAGGTTTTCTAAATCTTCAATTGAAGTTGCATCTGCTGGAATAATTTGAGCACCTGTTTTTTTTGCTAAAGCATCTAATTGCCCCATTCTAATAGAAGCTGGTGCATTTGTTAATACAAATTCTGCTCCTTCTTCTTTTGCTCTTTCAGCCGTTTTCCAAGCAATAGAATGTTCATTTAAAGCACCAAAAATGATTCCTTTTTTTCCTTTTAGTAAGTTGTACATTGTGCTGATTATTCGTGTTTGGTTTGTATATTATATGAGATTTCTCAATCGTTTTCAAACTCATTTCGAAATGACATGCTCACTTATTTTTAGTTTTATCAAAACTAATTCAGTAATTCTTTTGCGTGCGTAAGTGCCGAATCGGAAATATCTTTTCCACTTAACATTTCTGCAATTTCAACAATTCTTTCTTGGGTAGACAATTGTTTTAAATTGGTTGTAGTAATTCCTTTTATTTCTTCTTTATAAACTTTGTAGTGATTGCTTCCTTTCGCTGCAATTTGAGGTAAATGCGTAATTGCAATTACTTGCATATTAGTACTCATATCTTGCATTATAGCTGCAATTTTATTAGAAACTTCACCAGAAACTCCGGTATCAATTTCATCAAAAATAATAGTTGGTAATTGTGTATTTGTTGATAAGACTTTCTTTACAGATAGCATTATTCTTGATAATTCTCCTCCTGAAGCTACTTTCTTCAACTCACCAAAATTACCTCCTTTATTTGCAGAAAATAAAAATTCTAATTCGTCTTTTCCGTTTGATAAATAGTTTTTTGATGGTTTTATTTTGATAGAAAAACGGGCGTTTTCCATCCCTAAATCTGCCAATAATTTTTCTAATTCTTTTGTTAGCTTTGGTGTTGAATTAGTTCTTGCTTTCGAAATTAAACCTGCAACTTTATCTAACTTTTCTGAAACTGAATCTATTTCCTTTTGCTTTTTATTGATAACTTCACCTGCCGATTCTACAACGCCTACTTTTTCTGATAAATCTTCAAATACAGTTACTAATTCTTTATTTGAACTTACTGCATGTTTCTTCTGTAAATTATACAATAATTGCAGTCTGTCATTAATTTCTTCTGCTTCATTAGGATTAAAATCTATATTCTCATTTGCATTTTCTAACTCAGCAACAATATCATCAATCTCAATTTTTACCGAAGTAACACGTGCTGAAATCTCTTGATATTCTTTAGAAAACGATGAAATTTTAGTCAGTCTATTTTCTAAAGTATTTAATAAATTCTGAATTCCGATTTCTTCATTAACTGTAAGTTCTAAAGCTTCAGATAAATTGTCTTTAATAGCTTCTATATTATTTAATTTCTCTAACTTTTCTTCTAAAACGGCTTGCTCATCAACTTTAACTTTAGCTTCTTCTAATTCTTTAAATAAGTGTAAATTATAATCGTATTGTTGATTTGCTTCTTTTTGTATATTCTCTAATTCAACCAATTCTTTTTTTAATTGACTTAATTGTACAAAGCCTCTTTTATAAGAAGAAATTCGTTCTTTATTTTTTGCTAATGCATCAATTACTGTAAACTGAAAACTAGTATCAGACAGTTGCATTGTTTGATGTTGTGAATGTACATCAATCAATTTAGATCTTAATTGATTTAAAACAGCTAACGTAACTGGCGTATCATTTACAAAGGCTCTTGATTTACCTGATGGCAAAATCTCTCTTCTAATAATGGTTTCCGTTTCGAAGTCTAAATCGACTTGATTAAAAAAATCTTCTAAATTATAATTTAAAATAGCAAGTCTTGCTTCTACAACACATTTTCTAGAAGTGTCTTTTAAAGATGATAAATCTGCCCTATTTCCTAAAACCAAACCTAAAGCCCCTAAAAGTATCGACTTCCCTGCTCCTGTTTCTCCTGTTATTATTGATAATCCCGAAGAAAAATTAATAGATAACTGATTGATTAACGCGTAATTATTTATGGATAGTTGTGTTAGCAAATCTTTAAAAATTAGAGCTTAAAAGTAACTATTTTAATTTAGAATTAATAATAAAATGCAAGTTGAACACTAAAACTGCTATTCAATATCTTTCCACTTATTATTATTGTTTGGAGAAATTTTCCTTAAAGTCTGTACCAACTTTGAAGTATTCCTTGTATTTGGCCCATCAGAATACACATTAACAATTTCATCTGCTTTGGCATCAAAAAATAATCTGATTAAGTAATTACCAACCGTTTTATTGTAAATCCTTTCTAAAGATAAAGCAGCGTCTTCAATATTTTGTTTTGCCTTATTTTTATTTGAAGAAAAATTATCAAAACCATTTCTATGGTAGTTGTATAAAGCGTCTCTAAAGCTCTTTAATTTAGGAGACATTAAATTATCTATTAATAAATAACGGTTTTGTTTACCAACTTGATTAGACCAAGCAGCTTGTCCACTTTGTTGTGCTTGCAACATTACGTTTTGTGCTTCTTTTAGATATTCTTCTCCTCCGTATTTTTTAAAGGTATCTGCATCAGCTCCTAGAATTACATTTACATAAAAAACAATGGTAGAAACTAAATTACTATCAAAAGAGTTTTTATTATAAATTAGAGGATCAAACTCATTATACTTAAAGCTAAAATCATTGTCTTTAAGGTTTAATACTGGTGATGCGTACGTAGAACCAAAAACAGGTCTTGTAGACTGTACCTGCAATGTTGCTTTAAACATATTTGCATCTCTAGAAGTAATAATAATTGTCATTGCACAATCTATTCTTTCTTCTGTTTTTACTGTTTGATTCGTCCATTTTGTCTGATTAATATACTCATTTAAGGACTTTTGTAATGTTGTAAAAACTTGTTTATTAGAACCAGAAATTTGCTCTGAATTAACTGTTATTAAACAATTTAACTCTTGTGCATTTATGTTAAAAATAGAAAATAATACTGCAAAAAGAAAAACAAGTTTACGCATTTATTTTATTGATTATTTCGTTCATAATATCCTTAGCCACTTCTACTTTAGACTTTAATTCAAATGATTTTTCATTTAAATCTTTATCAATAATAGTAATTTTATTTGTGTCTGTAGCAAAACCTGCACCTTTATCTTGTAATGAGTTTAATACAATGGCATCTAAATTCTTATGTTTTAGTTTGCCTTTCGCATTTTCTAGCTCATTATTTGTTTCCAAAGCAAAACCTACTAAAAATTGATTCTTTTTAATAGCTCCCAAAGAAGCTAAAATATCTTTTGTAGGTGCTAGTTCTATTTGTAACGCTGTATCCGTCTTTTTTATTTTCTGATGTGCACTCTTTTTTGGTTTATAATCTGCAACTGCAGCTGAAAGTATTGCAATATCTACATTTTCAAAATAAGTATGAGCAGCATTATACATTTCATCCGCAGAAACTACATCAATTCTTTGTACAAATGAATGTTGAATTTTTTGATGACTTGGCCCTGAAATTAAATAAACCTCAGCACCTAAATTAGCCGCTGCTTTTGCAATAGCAAACCCCATTTTACCAGAAGAATGATTTCCAATAAAACGCACAGGATCTATAGCTTCATAAGTTGGGCCAGCAGTAATTAAAACTTTTTTTCCTTTTAGAGGTAATTTTGATAAGAGATCGTTTTCTATAAAAGTTACAATATCTTGTGGTTCTGCCATTCTTCCTTCTCCAACTAAACCACTAGCTAATTCGCCAGAAGTTGCAGGAATAATAATATTGCCAAAACTTTGTAATTTGTCTAAACTTTCTTTTGTAGATGGATGAATGTACATATCCAAATCCATTGCAGGAGCAAAATAAACTGGACACTTTGCAGATAAATAGGTTGCTAACAACAAATTATCACATGTTCCATTTGCCATTTTAGCCATTGTATTTGCAGTTGCAGGTGCAACTAACATATAATCTGCCCAAAGACCTAAATCTACGTGATTGTTCCATAACTCATTCTCATCTTCTTTATTGTAAAAAGCAGAATGAACAGGGTTTTTAGAAAGTGTGGAAAGTGTAAGAGGTGTTATAAAATCTTTAGACGCAGGAGTCATAATAACTTTGACTTCTGCGCCTAATTTTATAAATAAACGGACTAAACTAGCCGTTTTATAAGCGGCAATTCCTGCAGTAATACCTAAAAGAATTTTTTTTCCGCTTAAAACAGACATATTATTCTGTTTCTGGGCCTCTATGATAAACTTTACCTTCTAACCATTCTTCAACAGCCATTGCAGTTGGTTTTGGTAATTTTTCATAAAATTTAGAAACTTCAATTTGTTCTTTGTTTTCAAAAACTTCTTCTAAACTATCGTTATAAGTAGCAAATTCATCTAATTTATCTACTAATTCCTTTTTTAAATCAGAATTTATTTGAACTGCTCTTTTGGCAATGATAGAAATAGCTTCGTAAATGTTTCCAGTCTCCGCTTCAATTTCATTTTTATTATAAGTAATAGTACTTAATGGTGCCTTTGTATCTTTATAATCCATAATTTATTATTATTTCTTTTGTAAACTAACTGTTTTCTTTTGTTTCGCTATTAATTCTTCAACTCTTTTATCTTCTGCTTGTAATGTGGCTAACATTATATTTGAATCTTCCATAAATTGAGATTCAGGAAAATTTCTTTCTAGCTTTTCATATGCTTCTATAGCATCTTTAATTCTTTCTTGCCTTCTCCTATCTGTACTTTTTAAAACAAAATCATGAGCTGCTTTTAATCTGTAATATAAAGCTTCCTCTTTAAACTCAGACCCTAAATAATCTGACAATAAGTTATCAAAAGCTTGTATTGCTGCTTTATAATTTCTTAAATCGTAATCTGCTGTTCTATAATATGTCTTCGCTATTTCAAAAGATTTCTTTTGCAATTTATAACGTAACTCCTTGTAATGCTTATTTGCTTCAGGTATTTTTTCTGAATCTGGATACGTGTTTATAAAACTTTGAAAAGATGCTAATGCTTTATTTGTATCTGTTGGATCTTTACTAAAAACTGGTGAAGCTAACTTATATCCGTATGCAGATAAAAATGCTGCTTCTTCTTTTTTAGAACTCTTTGGATAATTTTTTGCAAAACGATCAAAATAATAACCAGCGGTAGTGTAATTTTTTTCATTAAAATTAGACTGAGCAACCATAAACTGAATACGCTCCATTTGTGGTTTACCCCTGTAGGTTGGTGTTATCTTCTCAAATAAACGCATTGCTTTGCTAAAATCTTTACTTTCGTATAGTTTTACTGCCATTTTATACTGCTCTTCGGCAGTACCTTTATTTAATACTTTTTGATACTCGCCACATGAAAACAACAGTAGACTAAACATCAATAAATACGCTAAATTTTTAATTTTTTGCATCGGGCAAAATTAGTTATAAATTATGGAATATTAAAACGATTTTTTACACAGTTAATTGTGCAGTGCAATTATCAACAAAAAAGAGCAAAAATAAGGCTTTTTTGATACTAAAAGTTTGTTAATATTATTATTATTTAGAATCTGCTCCAATTAGTTGTTTTATATCGTTATCAAACAAATAAAAACCACTTTTATCATCTCCAATTAAGTTAATCTTATCTAAAATATTTCTTGCTTGTGCTTCTTCTTCAATTTGTTCCGAAACATACCATTGTAGAAAATTGTGCGTTGCATAATCTTTTTCTTTTAAAGAAATATCAACTAAATCATTTATATATCCAGATACTGCCACTTCATGATTAAATAATTCTTGAAACATTTCTTTGAAAGACCCAAATTCTAATGGTGGAGCTTTTAAAGAAGAAACTTTTGCATGTCCGCCTCTTTCATTTATAAATTTCACCAGCTTTAACATGTGCATTCTTTCTTCATCTGATTGTGCGTACATAAATTGTGAAACACCTTCAAAACCTTGAGTTTCTGCCCAAGAAGCCATCGATAAATATACTTGTGAAGATTGCGCTTCTATAGTTACTTGATTATTTAATGCATCTTGTATTACTGCTGATAACATAATTTATTAGATTAAAAATTGGCTACAAAATTAGCGATTTTTAACTGAAGTTCTGCACTTGCTTTCACTAAAGGTAAACGAACTTCATTTGAACAAATTGTTAGTTCTTTTAAAACCGTTTTTATTCCTGCTGGATTATTTTCTTCAAAGATATAATCTATAACATCCATCATTTTATAGTGAATATCATATGCTTCCTTGTTTCTCCCTTCTAATCCTAATTGAATCATTGTAGAAAATTCTTTAGGAAATGCTTGTCCTATTACAGAAATCACTCCAGAACCTCCTGCTAATGCAATTGGTAAAGCTAAGTCATCATCGCCAGAAATAATTAAAAAGTCTGCTGGCTTGTTCTTTAATAACTCAAAATATTGTTGAATATTATTCCCTGCTTCTTTTATTGCTACGATGTTACTAAAATCATTTGCTAAACGTAACGTTGTTGCTGGCTCCATGTTTTTAGCAGTTCTTCCAGGAACATTATATAAAATAATTGGTTTTTTAGTTGCTTCTGCTAAGGCTTTAAAGTGCTGATAAAAGCCTTCTTGTGTTGGCTTACTATAATAGGGTACAACAGATAGAATTCCATCAATCTTAGATAAATCTCTTGTTTTAAACTCCTTAACAACTTCTAATGTATTGTTTCCTCCAATTCCTAAAACTAAAGGCAATCTTCCATTATTTGTTTTAACAATAACGTCAATAAGTTCTTGTTTTTCTTCTTTAGTAATAGTAGCACTTTCTGCTGTTGTACCATTTATTACCAAATAATTAGTTCCGTTTTCAATATTAAAATTCACTAATTTAACAAGCGCATCAAAATCTACATTTAAATCTTCTTTAAATGGTGTAATCAACGCAACTCCTGTTCCAATAAATTTTTGCATTATTTGTTCTATTTTAGAAGAACAAAATTACAATATAAAGATTGATTTCTAATTGAAAAACCTAATTCTTAGAAAGAATAAACAACTTCATTCATAAAGTTTAATTTTTTATCTTTTTTAAGATTTGTAAATACTTCTTAAGTTCTAAAGTATATTGTTTAATATTAGTAATTTTTTCTGCAATTTCAATTTGATACAAATGTGAGTTCACACTAGAAAAACCAACTTTAAAGGAAGCTTTAGATTGCAATACTGCAGTTTCTAAATATAAATTATTTGTATTGAAATAGCCTATTAACAAATCAACAGGTTGCTCTAAAAAACTTAAAAAGCTAACATCTGTAAATTCTCCTTTCCAGTTTATATTATTTTCCGAAAAATGCATATAGGAAAGCTCATCTAATTTGTTATAAGCCCTGTAACTATAAATTTTAGAATTTTTTATGTTGAATATTTTTTCAACTTCGCTTTGAACATCTATTTTAGAAGTGATATCTTCTGTTGTTAAAATACCAATAGTATGTATTTTTTTTTCAGAAATAACGGTATTTTCTGTTAGTTTTGATAGTGATTTATCAAACTTTCTTTTAAGTATATATTGTTTAAACTTACTAACCTTCATGAACTATTGTATCTTCTAATTGTGTAAAAATAGCAATTATTTACTTGATATTTCTAACAAAATAAATTGATTTAATTGTTTACCAAATCTCTGAAAATTATCATCGGAAACTAAAACTAATGATTGATTGCCATTTGCTAATTTTGGACCAAAAGTAATTCCTTCAATATTATCTACAATTCCTTCTGTTAATTGCTCTTTTACATTTTCAAAACTAAATAGTAAACGCTTTTTTAACGGAATAAACGCTGTTTCTTTTAATGATGCTACTTCTAAAACATTCGTTGTTTTAGCATCTATAAAAGCATCAAATATTCTAACAATATTACCATGAACACCATAATTACTTTGATATGCTCTTTCAATAATAAAAAAATGATTTTCCTTGTACTCTAAAATAGCTGTAAGACCGTTTATGTTAATCTTACCTTTTGCTGGTCTTGTAATATTTTCTAATTGATATGCAAATTGTTTCGTGGCTTTTTTACTTTTGTTATCAAAATACGTAATTCTAACTGGAGACGATGTTTTTTCAAACGTTGGTTCTACCCCATCAATAATTAAAGGAGACTCCATTGCAACCCAAAAACCTTTATTATCTGTACTTCTAGACGATCCTTCAAAAACACCATTATGCTTTAATTTTGCTACTGTATTTGGAATAAATTTATCTGGAATTGTATATTTACGAACAAAATTACCCAATGAATCTGTTGTAAAAACGGATGGACTTTTACCATTATTTATAGAGCCTTCACTAACAAAATTAACCTCTTGAGTTTCTCTATCAATAAAAATTGACTCTAAATCCAAAGCATTTTGATTATAAAAAGCGGTTGTAGTATCGTTTAAAAAAACAACATTCTTAAAATCTACAGATTTAATTTTATTTTGTTGAATATCTATTTTTGCTTTAATAAACCTTGGTACTCTATCGTCATCAACTACAAAATAATAAAATCCGTTTGAATAATCTACACCAGAAAGTCCTCCTATAATTGTATTTTTAAACGAGATTGAATCTGCTAAAACATACTCATCTAAAAAAGATAAATTAGTTTGAGTATTTTTTTTACAAGAAAATAAAACACTAACAAAAAAGAAGTAAAAAAAAAGGTTTTTCATTAATAACTGTTTTTTGCTAAATTATTAATTTTATGAATCAATACTTGCTAAAACGTATTTGTATTCATTAAAATTGTATAATCTGCAAAAAAAAACGCTAAAAAGAGTAAAACTAAAAAATTATTGATGCGCATTTTTAACAACCATTGCCTTACAAATTAAATATTGTGCAACAATATAAGTTATCATAATACTAATAGCATACATTTCTTTAGGTTCATAAAATCGATTTATTGCAATTAAACTATCTGAAATTATAAAAATTATTGCTCCTAAAAACAACCACAAATTTTCTGAAGTTCTTTCTTGCATATAGTTTAGTAAAGCAACTGCACCAAATGTGCAAATTGTAATTCCGTATACAATTACAGGAAGTAACATTTCTCTTAAATTATCTTTTATTAAAAAGAGTAAACCCACTAAAATCATTACAAAAGGAATAGAAGAAAATACTATTTTCTGAAAACTAATTTTCTTTAAAAAGCCTGCTGTTATTTTAATATATAAAATATGTGCAATTAAAAAGGAAGCTAATCCGTAGATGAAAAATTCTTCTTTAAAAAGTAAAAAAACATCACCCCAAAAAGAAAAAAATAATGCAGAAACAACCCAAAAACTAGATTTTTTAGATGAAACTAAATAAACAATTACTAACGAAACCATTAAGAATGGTTTTGTAAAAAACGCAATTGTTTCATTAAATAAAATACCTGAAATATGTAAAATAACAATTACTAAAAATACGAGTGAAGCACTTATTATTTTGTTTTGTTTGTTCATAATTATAGTTTTCTTCTATTGTCGTCAGATTTTGTGTCAATCAATTTATTATAAGGATCTACACCAACTTCAACAGGTTTCTTATCTACAATAATCGTAATTTTATTATTGATTTTAGTGATTTTATGTTTCTTCAAATAGATTTCTACTTCTTTCTTTTTTCCATCGATTTCTTCTTCAGTAAAAATACCAATATCTATATAATCTGCTAAAGAAACAGACAAAAGAGGTTTTTTCATTTCAACTGTTTTATAAGACAAAGTGTCTCCTACTTTTTCTCCATAATACTTCTTCCCTTTTTCATCATTTCTGTATTTAGAAACTTCAAACTCTATATCTACTTGATATTTTCCATTTTCTAATTGGGTAGATGCTACATTAACAATGCTATTTTTATATAAAGTAATTGTTTCAAACATATCCTTTATAACATATTGTAAAGAATCTGGAGTTGCTGCCTTAATAAAGTCTACCATTTCTATTGATGTCGTATAAGGTGCTTCTTGAAACTTCACTTTCTCTACATACTTTTTAAGTGCATTATTTAAGTTTTCTTCACCAATATAATCGCTTAAAGCATAAAAAACTAATGATCCTTTTTGATAGTGAATGTACCCTTGACCATCATTAAGCATTAAACTATTTTCTCTTTTTCTCTCCATAGTTCTTTGTGATAAATAACCATCTAACGATTTTTTTAAGAACTTACGCATTTTAGCTTTTCCATGTTGATGCTCTAACACCTTTAAAGCAACATATTCAGAGACACTTTCAGACAACATTGTTGCTCCTAAAACATCTGCACCAATTACTTGATGCGCCCACCATTGATGCGCAACTTCATGTACCGTAATTGCAAAAGGATAATCTACGCCTCCTTCATCTGTATCATCTACATCTGCAATAAAACCTGCATCTCCTGCAAAAGGAATTGTATTTGGAAATGATTGTGCAAAACCGCCACCAGTAAACTCAACAATTCTTAATTGTTTATGTTGATAAGGACTAAAGTTTTTAGAATTGTAATCTAAAGACGCTTTCATCCCTTTCATCATTCTATCTAAATTAAATTCGTGTCCTTTATGATAATAGATTTCTAGATTCACATCATTCCACTTGTCTTTTTTTACTTCATATTTGGCTGAATTAAACGCATAGAAATTTAAAATTTTACTATCCATTTTATAATGAAAATACTTTCTTCCGTCTTTTACCCATTCTTTTTGTAAATATCCCGGAGCAATTGCAATTTGATCTTCTGACGTAGAAACGGTTGCTTCAAAATTGATCCAATCTGAATCTTTAGAAATATAGGTATTATTTAAAGCCGAAGAATCTGAAGGATGAGGACGTAAATCATTTTTTGGTAAATCGTATTTTTTTCTCGTTTTATCATCACTTAATTCTCCTTGTGTTGAATATCCTAAAGAGGGAAATAACTGAAAATTATTTAAGAATGTTCCGTTTTCTATTACCGGAGAATTTTTACGCAACCAAGTTTTAGATTTGTTGTTTACAGTAAAGTTTAACGTTAAACTATCGCCAGGTTTTAAAGCTTCTTTTAAGTGATAAATATCAAAATTCTGAATAGAATCTTCTAAAACTAAAGTAGCCTCTTTATTAAACACAAATGTACTTGGATAGCTATTATGGTTTAAAAACAAACTATCTATAGCTTCTTTTGTTTTATTTACCATAACATAGGTTCCTGAAGCATCAAAATTTAGTTCTTTTGGAAAAATATTTACGGCTGTTTTTACAGATACAATTCTTGGTTGTGCATACGCTTCATATTTTTTATACGCTTTCTCCCACTTAACTCTTAGTTTCTCTCCTTCTTTTACTGATATACTATTATTATCAATATTATTTTCTTTGTAAATTGAAAATCCTAAACCTAAAAAAGAAACCAATAAAACAGTAAAACCTATCGTTGTATATCCTTTAAATCTACCACTAGCTATAGACATACGCTCTTTAAATGAATTCGGAATTCCACGAACCCAAAATAAGCCTGCAGTAACTAACAAAACCAATCCTCCTAAAAGCCAGTAAAGTTTATAAATAAGATATCCAGAAACAGAAGAACCGTAACCATTCATGTCATTATAACTAAATCTTGGTCCTTGATTGTATTTAAAAATTGATTGCTCTATTCCTAAAAAAGATAAAAATGGAATTCCTATTGCAATTACCAACAAGACAAATAAACCTAAATATGGATTTCCAATTAATGTTTGTATAAACAACGCCAACAAAGCCCAAATAACAAAATGAATAAAATTTAAAACATATAATTCATATAAATAATGACCAATTTCAAAATTATAATATCCGTTGTAAATCTGAATTAACATTCCTCCAACCAATATCACAAATAATAAAACCACTTGCATTTTAAGTAAAGCAATAAATTTTGAAAGTAATAACGTCCAATTAGGAAGTGGAGTTGCATCTACCAAATGATTAATTCTTGCAATTTTTGCTCTATGCACCAACATTCCTGCATATAAAAAAGTACAAATATTAATAAAAAGCGAAAAGAAATTTCCTGGAATTAACAACATTTGCCAAGTCATTGGATATGTTTTTGTACCAAAAACTTCACCCAAAGCAGTTGCTGAAATCAAGATAAAAATTAACCCAACTAAAACAATACTGATAAAAGGCCAACTTTTAAAAATATATTTAAAATCGATATTAGATAACTTCCACGTCGTTTTTAAATTCTGAATAAAAGAGAAATCATAATTTACTTTAGGCAAGTTAATTCTTGTAATTCCTCCAAAATTAGATTTAGTTGTACGTTCCGGTTTTTGCTTTCTAAAAGAAAAAGTAACTGCATTTTGGCTGAAAGTAAAAAATTTAAACACCAAGCCAAAAACTAAACCTGCAATACCTAACCACAATAATCTGTTATAAATAATGACTCCTTTAATAGGTAACATTTGTTCGTTTTGTTCAGAAACAGTCCAATAACGTGTGTAATAATTTGCAGCTTCCGCTCCAAAAGGATCAATTAATGCAGAAATAAATCTATTGTCTGTGTCTGCCATTAAATTACCCATAATTCCTTGAATCAACATTAATAAAACAACCGTAATAAAACCAGCTGCAATATTTCTTGTAAAAGTAACTACACCAAAAACAATGGCTCCAAATAATAAAATATTAGGAATTATATAAACCAAATACGATTGTAAATATGCCAATCCATTAAAGTTTCCTACAATTTCTGCATTGGTTCCTGGTAATCTAAAACCAATAAACATTCCCAACCCAATAACGGTTGCAATAATTACAACAACTAAAATTGAACTTAAAAATTTAGCAAACAGATAATTTGCTTTTGTAAAAGGGTAGGAATACAAAATAGTATGCATTTCACTTTGATAATCTCTATAAACTGAAACGCCAATAATAGAAGGAAAAAGGAAGAAAATAAAAGTGGTTAACCCGTTAAATAATCCACTAATTCCAATTGGTGAATTAACGATGTTTGATGAACCTGTTGTTGCTGTTAAGCTATCAAAAATTCCTGCAGAAGTTGCTGCTAAAAAAAGCGATAACAGTAAAAAAATGGATAGGTAAATATAAAATGCTGGTTTATTAAACCAATATTTTAATTCTTGTTTGAATATTGTTAAAAACATAAAATAATAAGTTTTGAGTGATGAGTTTTGAGTGATGAGTTTTTTTTAAAGTGCTACATTAAAATTTATTTCTAATTTTAACTTAAAACTTATAATTCACAACTCTTAACTTGTTAAAACAGGTTCATCTTGTTTTAAAGCGATAAAATACACATCGTCTAATTGTGGTTTTGCAGCTACAAAATCATCAGCTGGTTTCTCAGCAGCATAGACACGAACATTTAAAGTATTGTCTTGGTTATAGTTTGATGAAAGTAAATTATAGGTGGCTTCTACCAATTCTAATTCATCTCTTTGAATAACTTTCGTCCAAATTGTTCCTTCAATTTCTTTGGTAGCTTCAATTGGTGTGGTATGTTTTAAAATTCTACCACCATTTAAAATTGCCATTTCATTACACAATTCTTTTACATCTTCTACAATATGTGTAGAAAATATAACAGTACAATTTGTACCAACTTCACGTAAAACATTTAAAAAACGATGACGCTCTGCTGGATCTAAACCTGCCGTTGGTTCATCTACAATTATCAATTTTGGATTGTTTAAAAGTAACTGTGCAATTCCAAAACGCTGTTTCATTCCGCCAGAATAACCTGCTACATGTTTTTTTCTTACATCGTATAAATTAGTAATTTCTAAAACCTCTTTTACAATTGCTTTTCTTTCAGATTTATTGCTAATTCCTTTTAAAGTTGCAAAATAATCTAACAAATCTTCAGCAGACATTTCTGGATATACACCAAAAGATTGAGGTAAATACCCTAATACTTTTCTTAAAGACATATTGTCTTCTAAAACATCAATATCCCCAAAAGTAATCGTACCAGAATCAGGACTTTGCAATGTTGCTATAGTTCTCATCAAAGATGATTTTCCTGCGCCATTTGGCCCCAACAAACCAAACATTCCTGTTCCGATTTCTATACTTAAATCATCAATAGCTTTTACACCATTTTTATATGTTTTTGTTAGATTCTCTATTACTAGTTTCATTTTGTTGGTTTTATTGTGATTTTACTTTTAGAATAAGTATGCAATTAACAACTTTTGTTACAAGATTTTGCAATTAATTTAAGTACAAATTAAAAAAATCCTTTTATTTTTACACAAAACTGAAAAGATATTATGGCGAAAAAATCAATTTTAAATAAAGAATCACTTACTTTTTTAGAAAAGTATTTAAATAATGCTGCTCCAACTGGTTATGAATGGGAAGGTCAGAAAATTTGGATGGAGTATTTAAAACCTTATGTAGATGAATTTATTACAGATACATATGGTTCTGCCGTTGGTATTATAAATCCTGATGCAAAATACAAAGTTGTAATTGAAGGTCATGCAGATGAAATTTCTTGGTATGTAAACTATATTTCAGATAACGGATTAATTTATGTAATCAGAAATGGAGGTTCAGATCATCAAATTGCTCCAAGTAAGATTGTAAATATCCATACTAAAAACGGAATTGTAAAAGGTGTTTTTGGTTGGCCAGCAATTCATACAAGAGATAAAGCAAATGAAGAAGCACCAAAACCAGACAATATATTTATTGATACAGGTTGTGCTACAAAAAAAGAGGTAGAAGATTTAGGCGTTCATGTGGGTTGTGTAATTACCTATCCAGATGAGTTTCATATTTTAAATGGAGATAAATTTGTTTGTAGAGCTTTAGACAACAGAATGGGTGGTTTTATGATTGCTGAAGTTGCTCGTTTGTTAAAAGAAAACAAAAAAGAATTACCATTTGGCTTATATATTACCAATTCTGTACAAGAAGAAATTGGGTTGCGTGGAGCAGAAATGATTACACAAACCATAAAACCAAACGTGGCAATTGTAACGGATGTAACACACGATACAACAACACCAATGATTGAGGCTAAAAAAGCGGGTCATTTAGAAATGGGTAAAGGTCCTGTTATTGCTTATGCGCCAGCTGTACAACAAAAATTACGTGATTTAATTACAGAAACTGCCGAAGAAAAGAAAATTCCTTTTCAACGTTCTGCACTTTCAAGAGCAACAGGAACAGATACAGATGCTTTTGCTTACAGTAATGGTGGCGTTGCTTCTGCATTAATTTCTTTACCATTACGTTACATGCACACAACTGTAGAAATGGTACATAGAGATGATGTAGAAAATGTGATTAAAATGATTTATGAAACTTTATTAAAAATTAAAGACGGAGAAACTTTCTCTTATTTTGATTAAATAATAAACGTCATTACGAAAAAGAAAAACGAAGTAACCTTATTACAGATTACTTCACTTTGTTCGTAATGACGTTTTCCTTTTATTATGGATGAACTTATAGACATATTAACTCCAGAAGGAAAACCTACAGGAGAAATTGCTTTAAAATCTGAAGCGCATAAAAAAGGGTTATTTCATGCAACTGTTCATATTTGGCTATTTACTTCTGATCAAAAAATAGTATTGCAAAAAAGAGCTTTATCTAAAAAAGTCTTTCCTGGTTTATGGGATATTTCTGTTGCAGGACATATTGCAGCAGGAGAAAACGTACTCAACTCTGCAATAAGAGAGGTTAAGGAGGAGATAGGTTTACAATTACAAAAAGAAGATTTAATTAAAATAGGAACAAGAATCCATCAAGTTTCTCATGCAAATGGAATTCAAGACAATGAACATCATCATGTTTTTATTGCCGAGTTAAAAACTTCAATTGAAGGTTTAATCATTCAAGAGGAAGAAGTTGCTGCTATTAAATTATTTGATTTAGATATTCTTAAAAACACAAAAAAACATAAAAACGTTTTACTTTCGAGGTTTCATGATTATTATGTTTCAGTTTACAATCAAATTTATCAAAAAGTAAAAGAAAAATAGAAAAGACTTAATTTAACTTTTCTATCAGACAGATTAATTATATTTACAATAAATCATTTCTTCCATGAATAATCAATTTAACGTAAAAGTCAATAAATCTTTAGAATTTGATATTACAACGGATGATGTTATTAATGCTGATATTGTTCAGACATCAAGTTCAAAATTTCATATCCTACAAAACAATACTCCATTTAACGCAGAAATTATAAATGCTGATTTTCTTCAAAAAAAATATTCTATTAAAATAAATAACAACACCTATGATGTAGCTATTTCTAATACTTTGGATTTGTTAATAAAAGACATGGGGTTTACGATTGGAACTTCAAAATTAGTCAATTCAATAAAATCGCCAATGCCTGGATTAATTTTAGCTGTTAATGTTGCTATTGGAGATGAAGTTAAAGAAGATGATTCTTTATTAATACTAGAGGCTATGAAAATGGAAAACAGTATTCTTTCTCCTAGAGATGGAATAGTTAAAGCTATTTCGGTTACAAAAGGAGAAGCAGTAGATAAAGCTCAATTATTAATTGAATTTGAATAAAATGAAAAAGTTATTAGTTGCAAATAGAGGAGAAATTGCAATTCGTGTAATGCGAACTGCAAAAAAAATGGGCATTAAAACAGTTGCTGTTTATTCTACTGCTGATAGAAATGCACCACATGTAAAATACGCAGATGAAGCTGTTTTAATTGGGGAAGCTCCTTCAAATAAATCTTATTTATTAGGAGATAAAATAATAGAAGTTGCAAAAAAATTAAATGTAGATGCTATTCATCCTGGTTATGGGTTTCTTAGTGAAAATGCTGAATTTGCAGAAAAAATAGCACAAAACAACATCACGTTTATTGGACCAAAATCGAAAGCCATAAAAATTATGGGAAGTAAGCTCGCAGCAAAAGAAGCTGTTAAAGCATATCATATTCCTATGGTTCCGGGAACCGATGAAGCGATTACAAATATTGCTGAAGCAAAATCTATTGCTTCAAAAATTGGGTTTCCTATTCTTATTAAAGCCTCTGCTGGAGGTGGAGGAAAAGGAATGCGTATTGTAGAAAAAGAAGCCGATTTTGAATCGCAAATGGAAAGAGCAATCAGTGAAGCAATAAATGCTTTTGGTGATGGTGCTGTTTTTATAGAAAAATATGTAGCCTCTCCACGCCATATCGAAATTCAAGTTATGGCAGATGCGCATGGTAATGTTATTCATCTTTTCGAAAGAGAATGCAGTATTCAACGTCGTCATCAAAAAGTAGTTGAAGAAGCACCTTCAGGTGTTTTAACGCCAGAATTGCGTAATAAAATGGGGGAAGCTGCTATCAAAGTAGCTAAAGCGTGTGATTACCTTGGCGCTGGAACTGTTGAGTTTCTTTTAGACGAAAATCATAATTTCTATTTTCTAGAAATGAATACCAGATTGCAGGTAGAACATCCTGTTACAGAATTGATTTCGGGTACAGATTTAGTAGAACTCCAAATTCGTGTTGCTCGTGGTGAAGTACTTCCTATAAAACAAGAGGACTTAAAAATAAACGGTCACGCCTTAGAATTACGTGTGTATGCAGAAGATCCTTTAAACGACTTTTTACCAAGTGTAGGACGTTTAGACGTTTATAAATTACCTGTTGGCAAAAATATTCGTGTTGATAATGGTTTTGAAGAAGGTATGGATATTCCAATTTATTACGACCCGATGCTTTCAAAATTAATTACCTATGGAAAAACAAGAAATGAAGCTATTGAATTAATGCTAAAAGCCATTAACGATTATAAAATTGAAGGAATAAAAACGACTTTGCCTTTTGGAAGCTTTGTTTTTGAACATGAAGCTTTTCGCTCTGGAAACTTCAATACTCATTTTGTAAAACAATACTATTCTCCTGAAGCCTTAAAAGAAAAGCAGGAAGAAGAAGCAAAAATGGCAGCGTTAATAGCTGTGAAACAATATATTGAAGATCAAAAACTATTACGTTTACCAAACTAGACTACAATGGATTCTAAAATAAAAGATTTAAACGAAAAATTAGCCCAAGCCTATTTAGGTGGTGGACAAAATAGAATTGATAAACAACACGAAAAAAAGAAATTAACAGCTAGAGAACGTGTCAATTATCTTTTAGACGAAGGTTCTTTTGAAGAAATTGGCGCTTTGGTAACACATAGAACTAAAGATTTCGGAATGGAAAATCAGCAGTTTTATGGTGATGGTGTTGTTACAGGTTATGGAAACATAAACGGAAGATTGGTGTATGTATTTGCTCAAGATTTTACTGTTTTTGGTGGTTCTTTATCGGAAACCCACGCTGAAAAAATCTGTAAAATTATGGATTTGGCAGTAAAAGTAGGCGCTCCAATAATTGGATTAAACGATTCTGGTGGCGCTCGTATTCAAGAAGGGGTTAGGTCTCTTGGAGGTTATGCAGACATTTTTTATAGAAATGTGCAGGCTTCAGGAGTGATTCCGCAAATTTCTGCTATTATGGGACCTTGTGCAGGTGGCGCTGTTTATTCTCCAGCAATGACAGATTTCACTTTAATGGTGGAAGACACAAGTTATATGTTTGTAACCGGACCTAATGTTGTTAAAACAGTAACTAATGAAACAGTAACCTCTGAAGAACTTGGTGGTGCAAGTACACATTCTACAAAATCTGGTGTTACTCATAAAACTTCTACCAACGACATTGAATGTTTAGAAGATATAAAAAAATTACTTAGCTATTTACCTCAAAACAACACAGAAACTCCTACTCCAATTCCGTTTGAATTAAAAGATGAAATTAGAGGTAGTTTATCAACTATAATTCCAGATAATGCCAATAAACCTTATGATATGCATAGTGTTATAAGTGGTATTATTGATGAAGACTCTTTTTATGAAATCCATAAAAATTATGCAGAAAATATAATTGTAGGTTTCGCTAGACTTGGTGGAAGAAGTATTGGTATTGTTGCCAATCAACCACAATTTTTAGCAGGAGTTTTAGATGTAAATAGTTCTAAAAAAGCTGCCAGATTTGTACGATTTTGTGATGCTTTTAATATTCCTTTATTAGTTTTAGAAGATGTACCAGGTTTCTTACCAGGAACAGATCAAGAGTGGAATGGTATTATTGTTCATGGCGCAAAATTACTATATGCCTTTAGTGAAGCTACTGTACCACGTGTTACTGTAATTACTCGTAAAGCTTATGGTGGTGCTTATGATGTTATGAATTCTAAACATATTGGAGCAGACATGAACTTTGCATGGCCTAGTGCAGAAATTGCAGTTATGGGAGCAAAAGGTGCTGCTGAAATTATTTTTAAAAGTGAAATAAAATCTGCTAAAAACCCTGAAGAAAAATGGAAAGAGAAAGAAGCAGAATATGCTGAATTATTTGCAAATCCATATAGTGCTTCTCAACGTGGTTTTATTGATGAAATTATCTTACCAAAAGACACTAGAAGAAAATTAATAAAAGCATTTTCAATGCTCGAAAACAAAGAAGTAAATAGACCAAAACGTAAACACGGAAACATTCCGTTATAAAACAAAAAAACCAGTGAAAATAAATTCACTGGTTTGATTTAATCTGTTAATATTCGACTATCTATTTTAGGAAGACTATTTATTTCAAAGGTTTTTCAAAAAATAAATCTGACAATTTACCTTCACTAACTAAAGGTAATGTAAATACTGTTGCAGGTTTAGTAGGTAATGTTGGTGTTCCGTTTTTATCTTTTTTATACCAGGTAATTTCTTTAGGTAAAACGAATCCACTTATATTTTCCCAATTATTATATCTAATAATTTTAAAGGCATCACTTGGCGCTTTAGATTTAAAAGTTACTGTATACTTTAACCATTCCATTTGATAGGTTTTAGGATTATAATAAACAATATAATTATCATCAGGAGAAGTTCCAACATTCGCTTTATAAGAAATTTTATATCCAGGGTAATCAATTCCTTCAAAAGTTAAATCAGCTACTTTTTCGTAAATAATTCCATTATCCGCTAATACAAATGGCATTGCATAAAAGTAAAAATATAGATTGTAATAAAAAGACGGATTCCCTTTATAAGAATCTGCTACTTCTTCATCTAACCACACCTCTTTCCCATCGAAACCCAATGAATATTTAGGAGTATTAATTACAATTTTTCTAGAATGTAAATCAGTCGTAATAACCTCTTCTCCTTTATTAAAAGACAAAGTACTCATCTTTCTCCACGCATTGATTCCACCATGTTTTTCAAAAACTTTTCCTAATTCACTTGGGAAATTTTCTTTTTTATCAATCGAAGTTTCTATTTTATTTGTTTCCTTTTTCGCTTCATCTTTACAAGAAACAGTAATTACAATAATTAATAATAAAAGTATTTTTTTCATTTTTATAGTTTGATTTTACTTTTTGATAAAGTCGATTTTTAAATTTGATAATTACAAAAATACAATGAATAAATTATAAATCAACTTATTGCTAAAGTACTCTTGTTTAAACTTTTTTACCGCTGTTGAATTAGAGTTAAGTAAGCGCGTTAGGGATTAAACGGTTTGTTTGAGCTCTTTTTGAGGGACGAAAAAAAGCGAGTAGTGAAAGCCCGCTCGAACGCCAAAAAAAAGAAATTTTTCTAATTAAATTTTTGCTTGATACGTATATAGATCAAAATATCTTCCTTCTAATTTTATTAATTCATCATGCGTACCTCTTTCTACAATACTACCAGATTCTATTACTAAAATTTGATTTGCTTGTTTTATAGTACTTAATCTGTGCGCAATTACAATAGTAGTTCTATCTTTTACTAATTCTGATAAACTTTTCTGAATTAAAGACTCGCTTTCTGTATCTAAACTAGAGGTTGCTTCATCTAAAATTATAATTTTAGGATCTGCTAAAATTGCTCTTGCAATTGCTAATCTTTGACGTTGTCCGCCTGATAATTTTACACCTCTTTCTCCTATTAAGGTATCTAAACCATCATCAAATCTGTCTGTAAATTCATTTACATAGGCCGCTTTTACAGCATTCTGTAATTCTTGTTCAGTAGCATTTGGTCTTGGAAATAAAATATTTTCCTTAATAGTTCCTTCAAATAAAAATTCATCTTGTAAAACGACACCTAAGTGTTTTCTATAACTAGATAATTTTACTTTGGACATGTCTATATTATCAACCGTAATTGTACCTGATTTTGGATTTAAAAATGTTGCTGATAAACCAGCTATTGTAGATTTCCCAGAACCAGAACTCCCAACCAAAGCGGTTACAGAGCCAGAAGGAACACTAAAACTAATATTATTTAGTACTTCTTTTCCTTCTTCATAAGAAAAGGACACATCATCAAAAATGATTTCTCCTTTTACATCTTCTAAAATGATTGTTCTTTCTTCATCATCTTCTTCAGCATTCATATTCATTAACTCTTCCGTTCTATCTAAACCCGCCAGTGCTTCTGTTAGTTGACTACCTATATTACTCATTTGTACAATTGGTGCAATCATAAAACCAAGTAATAACGTAAAAGAAAGAAAATCTCCAACTGTCAATTCGCCAGTCATAATTTTATAACCCCCAATTCCCATAATTCCTGTAGAAGCAATTCCTAGTAAAAAAGTTGACGAGCTCGTCATTAAAGCAGTTGCTGTTAAACTCTTTTTTACATTTTGAAATAATTTATCTACTCCTTTTTCAAAAACTTCATTTTCTTGATTTTCTGCATTAAATGCTTTTATAACTCTAACGCCAGACAATGTTTCTGTTAATCTTCCTTTTACTTCTGCATTGATAACACCTCTATTTCTAAAAATAGGACGAATATATTTAAAAGCCTTTAAAGCAACGACTCCAAAAATTGCAACAGGAACTAACACAAAAAACGTCATGGAAGGACTAATTTGAATCAATAAAATCATAGAAATTACTGCTGTAATGGTTCCTCCAACTAATTGAACTAAACCCGTTCCTATTAAGTTTCTAACGCCTTCAACATCACTCATAATTCTAGATACTAAAGCACCCGATTTTGTGTTGTCGAAAAAACTGATAGGCAGTGACAATACCTTTTTTTGAACCTGGGCTCTTAATTCTGATATTAGAAATTGTGCTTGTACACTTAAAATTCTTGTCAATAAAAAAGAAGTGATGGATTGTATTAAAATTGCGACACCAACAATACCTAACAAATTGTAAAGTTGTTCATAATCTTTATTAGGAATCACCTCATCTAACAACTCCTTACTTTTCCAAGGTAAAACTAAACTAGATAATCTACTTAAAACGATCAATATTAAACCTATAAAAACCAACTTTCTCTTTGGCCAAATTATTGTTTTGAAAGCTTTTAAAATAGAAACTTTTGGTTTATTTTTATTTCCTTTTTTATCTTTTAGGTGCTGCATCTGTATATTTAATGATGATTATAAAGTAGTATTAGTAGTCAAAAAATATGCCATACATCAATGTATGACATATTAACAAAAAGTTTAAAAAACTATTTTTTATCACAGTCTATTATCAATAATACTTTGTACAACTTCAGGATTTAATAATGTACTTGTATCCCCTAAATTATCCATTTCATTAGAAGCTATTTTACGTAAAATACGTCTCATAATTTTTCCTGAACGTGTTTTTGGTAATCCTTCTGAAAACTGAATTTTATCTAATTTTGCAATAGGCCCAATTCTATCAGTGATTAATTGATTGATTTCTTTTCTTAAATTATTCTGATCTCTACCTTCACCTGTATCTTTTAAAGTTACATAACCATACAATGCACTTCCCTTAATATCATGAGGAAAACCTACAATAGCAGATTCTGCCACCGCAGGGTGTTCATTAATTGCATCTTCTATTGGCGCAGTTCCTAAATTATGACCAGAAACAATTATTACATCATCCACTCTACCTGTAATTCTATAGTAACCAACCTCATCTCTTAAAGCGCCATCACCTGTAAAATAGTTGTTTTCATAAGCAGAAAAATACGTTTCTTTATACCGTTGATGATTTCCCCAAATGGTTCTTGCAATACCTGGCCAAGGAAATTTAATACACAACCTTCCTTCTACTTGATTCCCTTTTAATTCTTGTCCGTTTTCATCCATAAGACAGGGCTGAACGCCTATAAATGGCAGCGTTGCATACGTTGGTTTTGTTGGAGTTACAAAAGGGATTGGGGTAATCATCATTCCACCAGTTTCTGTTTGCCACCAAGTATCAATAATCGGACTTTTTTTCTTTCCAATATTGTCATTATACCAGTGCCATGCTTCTTCGTTAATAGGTTCTCCAACAGAACCTAATACTTTTAAAGAAGATAAATCGTATTTATCTACCAACTCGGTTCCGTGTTTTGCTAAAGCTCTAATTGCTGTTGGTGCTGTATAAAATTGATTGATTTTGTGTTTTTCTACAATTTCCCAAAAACGTCCAAAATCGGGATAACTTGGTACACCTTCAAACATAACCGTTGTGGCTCCATTAGCTAATGGCCCATAAACAATGTAAGAATGACCTGTAATCCAACCAATATCTGCTGTACACCAATACACATCATTTTCTTTGTATTGAAAAGCATTTTTAAACGTATACGCGGTATACACCATGTAACCAGCTGTTGTATGTACCATTCCTTTTGGTTGCCCTGTAGAACCTGATGTGTATAAAATAAATAATGGATCTTCTGCGTCCATTATTTCTGCTATATTTTGATCTGAAGCAGCATCCAATAATGGTTGTAACCATTTATCACGTCCTTGTTTCATCGCAATTTCAGAATGAATACGTTTTGCAACTAAAACAGTATTTACACCATCACAACTTTCTAAAGCTTCATCTACAATTCCTTTTAAATCTATTGTTTTTGCACCTCTATAAGAACCGTCTGAAGTAATAACCATTTTACAATCGCTATCATTAATTCTTGTTGACAATGCTGTAGCAGAAAATCCTGCAAAAACTACAGAATGTATTGCTCCAATTCTTGCACAAGCCAAAACAGAGATTGCCAACTCAGGAATCATTGGTAAATAAATACACACACGATCTCCTTTCTTAATACCTTGTTCTTTTAATACATTTGCAAACTTATTTACTCTATGATACAACTGTTTATATGTAATATGTTCTGCTGAATCTTTTGGATCGTTTGGCTCAAATAAAATAGCTGTTTTTTCTCCTCTTGTAACCAAGTGTCTATCAATACAGTTTTCTGTAATATTTAACTTTGCTCCGTCAAACCATTTTACTTCTGGTTTAGAAAAGTCCCAATCTAATACATTGTCCCATTTTTTACGCCAAAGAAAATGCTCTTCTGCTATTTCTTCCCAAAATGCTTCAGGATTACGAATAGATTTTCTATAGACTTGGTAATATTCTTCTAAATGTTTAATGTGATAGTTACTCATAATTCAGTTAGTTGTTTTTAGATTTTCTAAAAATAGAAATTATATTTCTTTTTAGTAGGTTGAGAAGTTATTTTTAAGTGTTTTTTTTAAGGTCTTCAAGTTATAAAATCTAGATTTCTTTTTATCATTTTCTCTACACACAACATTTAACAATAGATGAAATACAAAAATTTAAAATAAATAGAAGTTTAATACTGGTGAGAATAATATATTTGCTTTGAATAATTTTACAGATGATTATAGAAATTATTATAGCAAATTGGTACATTATCTTACTTTTTTTTATAGTTGCAATATTATATTCTTCTGTAGGATTTGGTGGTGGCTCTAGTTATTTAGCAATATTAGCGCTATCTGGTATTGTATTTACCCAAATTAGAGCAACCGCTCTTTTGTGCAATATTGTAGTGGTTTCTGGAAATGTATTTTTATTCTATCAACAAAAAAAAATGAACTGGAAAAAGATACTTCCACTTGTTTTATTCAGTATTCCGATGGCTTATTTAGGCGGATTTCTAAAAATTAGTCAGAATTTTTTCTTTATCCTCTTAGGAATCACTTTGTTTATTGCAGCAGTAACTATGTGGATTTCTAAACGAATTGTTTCATCCAAAGAAAAAACCACACATTTAAATTTAGCTAAAAATGGAAGTTACGGAGGAATAATTGGTTTTATATCTGGGATGGTTGGCATTGGTGGAGGCGTATTTTTAGCACCGCTTTTACATCTTACAAATTGGGATACTCCTAAAAAAATTGCAGCAACAGCAAGTGTATTTATTTTAGTAAATTCAATTGCAGGATTGCTTGGTCAATATTCTAATCCTGATTTTTTTATCGATTGGAATTTAACGTCAATACTCTTAATAACTGTTTTTATCGGCGGACAAATTGGTAGCAGAATGAGTACTACTTACTATACGCCTATTCAACTAAAAAAAGCAACAGCTATTTTAATCGCATTTGTAAGTATTAGAATTTTATGGAAGTATCTTTTTTGATATATTTGAACATCAAAAAAACAAAAAATGGTAGGAGTTATTTTTACGTTACTTATGTTAATCTTATTACAAGCCGTATTAGGATTTGACAACCTTTTATATATTTCATTAGAATCTAAAAAAGCCCCAGAAGCTGATCAAAAAAAAGTTAGAAAAACAGGGATATTAATCGCAATTGTATTAAGAATTGTTTTGTTATTTGTACTTGTTTCTATCATCGATTTTTTTCAAGACCCTTTTTCTTTTTTAACAGGAGGAATAACAGATGTTGTCCATTTTGCATTTAACGGACACAGCATTATTGTTTTACTTGGTGGCGGATTTATCATTTATACTGCCATAAGAGAAATTTGGCACATGATTGGTGATCCAGATTTATCTACAGGTATAGCAAACAATGGTAAAAAAATAAAATCTTCTAACGCAGTTATTACAAGTATTGTCTTAATGAACTTGGTTTTTTCTTTTGATTCTATTCTTGCTGCAATTGGTCTTACAAGTGAAATAGAAAACGCTACAACGGCATTTATTGTGATGGCTATTGCTATTGTAATAAGTGGTTTATTAATGTTAGTTTTAGCTGATAGAATTTCAACTTTCTTAGCAAAAAATAGAATGTATGAAGTACTCGGTTTATTTATTCTTTTTATTGTTGGAATAATGTTAGTTACAGAAGGTGGCCATTTAGCTCATATAAATCTTTTTGGAAACGAAATTGTACCTATGAGCAAAACAACGTTCTACTTTGTATTGGGAATTTTAGTAATTGTAGATGTTGTTCAAGGAAAATATAAAAAGAAATTAATAGCAGAACAGCGTAAACACTAAGTTGGTACCATAAAAATTACGAAAGTCGTTGTATTAAATTACTGCGACTTTTTTTTATTCTATTTCTGCAATACTATCTTTAATTCTTTGAGAAATAATTTGTAGAATTCTTCTGTTAATTTCTGATGAATTATCTGTATAAAAAACAAATTCATCCATAGAAAAATGACCAACAATAAAACCTAGCGTAAAATTCTTATAGTTGTTATCTGTTTTAAAGAAAGAGGAAATTTTACTTCTCTTCTTCTTATCTGATAAAACAGAAAAATCTACTTTTCTTTTTTGAAGATGATTTTTTAAGTGGACAATTAACAATGCATGTTGCATTTTTATAACAGGACGAATCACTTCGTTTTGAAATTTTTCATTTTCTGATGTTCCTTCGTTTACTAAATCTGCTAAAATGGGTCTTTCTTTATTATTCATCTAATAATTCGTTTAACTCTAATAGGTAATCGTATTGCAAGTCTTCATGAAAAGTTGCAATTGCTTTTTTAATTAAAAGTACTTGTCTGTCTAAAGTTGCCAATAATCTTGGACTGTTATTGATAGAGGGCTTAAAATTCTTTAGTTTTAAACAAAAGTAAAGTAATAGTTCCACTTCTGTTTCTTTCTTTTTAGAATATCTAATATACTTTTTTGTGAGCGTTAAAATCTTACGAACACTTTTTCTAATATAAAAATAACTTTTAGTATTTATCTGCTCAAAAAGTGCATCAACCTGTTCTTTTACACTTTCTATATACCCTTCTTCGTTATGAGAGTCAAATAGCAAATACGTTAATAGCTCTTTATTTTCTTTTTTAAATTTTGATAACTGTAAACACAAATCAATTAATTCTGATGTAGATTGATGTGCCAATTCATCCTTCAGTTTTTTTAGTGTTACCGCTTTCATTTTTAAATTTTGTTACAAGGTATAAGAAAAAATAAAACCTCACAGATTTATTAATTTGTGAGGTTTTTAATTCGTTTTAACAACTCTTATTTTTCACTTGGTATAGCTACCATTTCATTAACATCTGCATCATAGTTTATCCCATCAACTTTAAATCCGAATAAATTAAAAAAGTCTTTACTATATCCTTCTAAATCTCCAATTTCAGATAAATTTTCTGATGAAGCTGTTTTCCAAAGTTCTGCAACTTCAGCTTGTACATCTTCTCTCATTTCCCAATCGTCAATTCTAATTCTTCCTTTTTCATCTAAAGCTAAATCACCTCCAAACAAACGCTCACTATACAAACGCTGAATTTGTTCTATACAACCTTCATGAATTCCTTTCGCTTTCATTATTTTATACAATAAAGAAATATATAAAGGAATTACAGGAATTGCAGAACTTGCTTGTGTTACTAAAGCTTTATTAACAGAAACATAAGCTTTTCCACCAATCGATTTTAAATCGTCTGTAATTGTAAAAGCAGTTGCTTCTAAATGATCTTTTGCTGCGCCAATTGTTCCTTTTCTATAAACTGCTTCTGTAAGTGAAGGTCCAATATAAGAATAGGCAACTGTTGTAGCATTTTCTGATAATAAGTTTTCAGATTTTAATGCGTCCATCCACATTTTCCAATCTTCACCACCCATAACAGCAACTGTGTTTGCAATATCTTCTCCTTCTGCAGGATTGATAGAAATTTCTGACACATTTCCTGTATGAAAATCTACTGTTTTATTTGAAAAAACACCTCCAATTGGTTTTAAAACCGATTTGTAACGAACTCCAGTATCTGGATGCGTTCTTACAGGTGAAGCCAAACTGTAAATTACTAAATCTATTTGACCTAAATCTTCTTTTATTAAATCTAAAGTCTTTCTTTTAATTTCGTTTGAAAATGCATCTCCATTTATACTTTTTGCATACAAACCTGCTTTATGAGCATGTTTTTCAAAAGCTGCAGTATTATAATATCCTGCAGATCCTGTTTTTCCTGGCGCAGAAGGTTTGTCAAAATAGACACCTATAGTTGCTGCATCAGATCCAAAAGCACTAGAAATTCTAGATGCTAATCCAAACCCTGTTGATGACCCAATTACTAGTACTTTTTTTGCACCCTTAATTGCTCCTTTCGATGTTACGTATTCTATTTGCTTTTTTACATTTTCATCACAACCTGTTGGATGTGCAGTTAAACAAATAAAGCCTCTTGTTCTTGGTTCTATAATCATTGTAGTTAGTTTAGTTTGCTAAAAAAGAATTTACATTCTTCTCAATTCTATTCATTACATTTTCTGTGGAAGCTTTTACAAAAGCTTCTCCAGTAATTTGTTCATATAATTCTATGTATCTGTTAGAAATTTCGATGACTTTTTCATCAGACATTTCTGGAATTTGTTGTCCGTCTTTTCCTTGAAAACCGTTTTCAATTAACCACTGACGTACAAATTCTTTTGACAATTGTTTTTGAATTTCTCCATTTTCTTGTCTTTCTTTATAACCATCAGCATAAAAATAACGAGAAGAATCTGGTGTATGAATTTCATCAATTAAAACAATTTTCCCTTCTTTTGTTTTTCCGAATTCATATTTAGTATCTACTAAAATCAATCCTCTTTTTGCTGCTATTTCTGTTCCTCTTTGAAAAAGTTTTCTTGTGAAATCTTCTAAAACTAAATAATCTTCTTCAGAAACAATCCCTTTTGACAAAATCTCTTCTCTAGAGATATCTTCATCATGTTCCCCATTATCTGCTTTTGTTGATGGTGTAATTAATGGGTTCGGAAATTGATCGTTTTCTTTTAATCCTTCCGCCATTTCTACTCCACACAGCACTCTTTCACCTAATTTATACTCTCTTGCTGCATGACCAGATAAATAGCCACGAATTACCATTTCTACTTTAAAAGGTTCACATAAATGTCCAACTGCAACATTTTCATCTGGAGTTGCAATTAACCAATTAGGAACAATATCTACTGTATCATTCATCATTTTGGTTGCAATCTGATTTAAAATTTGTCCTTTAAACGGAATTTGACGCGGTAAAATAACATCGAAAGCAGATAACCTATCTGTAGCAATCATTACTAAAAGTTCATCATTAATATTATAAACTTCCCTTACTTTACCTTTATAAACAGACTTTAAGTTTTGAAACTGAAAATTTGTCTCGTTAATTGTATTCATTTTTATGGTGTTGTTAGTTGCTGCAAAAATAGACTAAAGACTATCTAATAACAACTAAAAATTTATTCTGTTTCTATACTCTTATAAGCCGTAATAATACGCTTCACTAATCGATGCCTAATTACATCACTCTCATCAAAATATACCTGTGCAATTCCATCAATATCTTTTAAAGCCAACAAAGATTCTTTTAAACCAGAAACTTGTCTTCTTGGCAAATCTATTTGACCAGGATCTCCATTAATAATAAACTTTGCGTTTTTACCCATTCTGGTTAAAAACATCTTCATTTGATTATGAGTTGTATTTTGTGCTTCATCTAAAATTACAAAAGCATTGTCTAATGTTCTACCACGCATAAATGCCAAAGGAGCTATTTGTATAATGCCTTTTTCCATATGAGATTCTAATTTTTCATGTGGAATCATATCACGCAACGCATCATATAAAGGTTGCATATAAGGATCTAATTTCTCTTTTAAATCTCCAGGAAGAAATCCTAAATTTTCTCCAGATTCAACTGCCGGTCTTGTTAAAATAATTTTTCTAACCTCTTTTTCTTTTAATGCTTTTACAGCCAAAGCAACTGCTGTATATGTTTTTCCTGTCCCTGCAGGCCCCACAGCAAATAACATATCATTTTTACCCATCAACGCAACCATTTTACGTTGGTTTTCTGTTTGAGGACTTATCAATTTTCCGTTTACGCCATGTAACAAAAGGTCTTTAGTACTTCTAGAAGTTGTTTTTTCTTCTTTTCCGCTTGAAGTTAAAATGCGTTCAATACTATTGTCATCTAGCTTATTGTATTTATTAAAATACTTTATTAGGCGTTCAAAACGTATTTCAAATTCGTTTAAAATTTCTGGTTCTCCATAGATTTTGAGTTGAGACCCACGAGCAACAATTTTAATCTTGGGAAAGTACTTTTTTAGTTGCTCAACAGTACTATTATGTTCCCCAAAAAAATCTTTAGGACTAATTTCTGTAAGTTCTATAATGCGTTCGTTCAAATGTTTATTTTTAGTTGATTAATAACAATTATATTTCAATTAAAAATAGCGAATAAATTTTCTAAAATGATTAGATTTGCGTAAAATAGTTAACAACTTTTACACATTTAATTAACAGCCAATATTTAATGTCTTTAATCACTTTAACAACAGATTTCGGAACAAAAGACCACTTTGTTGGCGCTGTAAAAGGAGCTATTTACTCAGAACTATCTGATGCTAAAATTGTAGATATTACTCATGAAATATCACCATTTAACATTACAGAAACCGCTTATATTTTAAAAAACTCTTACAAAAGCTTTCCTGACGGAACAATACATATTGTTGGTGTAGACTCTGAATTAAGTAATGACAACAAGCATATTGCCTTAGAGCTAGACAATCATTTCTTTGTATGTCCAGATAATGGATTAATCTCAATGATTGCTTCAGAAATTCATCCTACAAAAATTGTTGAAATTAATATTCATGACAGAATCGAAAGCAGTTTCCCTGTTTTAGATGTTTTTGTACAAGTAGCATGTTTTATTGCTCGTGGTGGAAATTTAACAGTTATTGGTAAAGAAATTCACTCTTTTAAAAAGATGACTGAAATTCAGCCAAAAGTGAATCAAATGCAAAACCAAATTATTGGAGGTGTTATTTATATAGATAATTATGGAAACGTAATTAGCAACATTAGCAAAAAAATGTTTAACGATATTGGTAAAGGAAGAAGCTTTAAAGCAACGGCAAGACGTTACTCTTTTACTAAAATATTTTCAAAATATAATGAGATTACAGGTGAAAGTGCTCATGATAATAGCCAATTTGATGGCAGTAAACTTGCCATTTTTAATTCTGCAGGGTATTTAGAAATTGCTATTTATAGAAGTAATTTAAAAACTGTAGGTGGCGCATCTACTTTATTAGGTTTAGGCTATAGAGACTCAATTGTAATTGAGTTTTTCAATGATTCTAAACCAACTTATACTATTTTAAACTAAAAAAATGTTTGTAAGAATTGTAAAAATGAGTTTTCACTTAAAAGATATTGATGCTTTTTTATCAATGTTTAATGAAAAAAAAGAACAAATAAGAAATAGTGATGGTTGTAACTTGTTAGAATTATACCAAGACAAAGCAAACCCTGAAATATTTTTCACCTATTCTTATTGGGAAAATGAACAAGATTTAGAAAATTATAGAAATTCTGATCTTTTTAAAACCGTTTGGGCAAAAACCAAACAATATTTTAACGATAAACCTCTAGCTTGGAGTCTTGATAAAAAAGCAAGTTTAAAATAATGAATTTCAATTTCAGTCCTTTTCCTGTTTTAGAAACAGAAAGATTAACATTAAGAGAATTAAACTTAGAGGATACAAAAACCATCTTTGGCTTAAGAACTAATAAAGAAGTTAACAAGTATATTAAACGAGATACTCCTAAAAATCTAGCTGAAACGAGAGCTTTTATAGATATGATTTCTAATTTAGTGTCTAATAACGAAGGTGTTTTTTGGGTATTAGAGTCTAAACAAAGTAATGACCTAATAGGTACAATTGGTTTAAGAAACTTTGACGTTGAAGATAATTATGCAGAAGTTGGTTATGAATTAAACCCTGATTATCAACAAGAAGGTTTTATGACTGAAGCTTTAAAAGAAGTTATAAATTTTGGATTTAATAATTTAGAATTAAAAACGATAGAAGGTTTTACTCACAAAAATAATAGTGCTTCTACTGCGTTGTTAGAGAAACAAAATTTTGTTTTTCAACCAGAAAGAAAAGATGAAAATTTTGAAGATAATCGTATTTATAGGTTAGAAAACAAAATCTAGAACGAATAGCATTCTTAATTCATATTAAACGCTTAAACAATTACACATTGATTGCTATTTTAAAAAAAGAATTTAACTCATATTTTGCAAGCCCAATAGCCTATTTGGTTATTGGGGTTTTCTTGTTAATTAATGGTTTATTTCTTTGGTTTTTTAAAGATGATTTTAATATTTTAAACGCTGGTTTTGCTGATATAAATCCGTTTTTCTTTTTAGCACCTTGGGTATTTCTATTCTTAATTCCTGCAATTACAATGAAAAGTTTTGCTGATGAATTTAACAGCGGAACCATAGAGCTTTTAAAAACAAAACCACTTTCTGATTGGCAAATTGTAATTGGAAAATTTATAGCCTCACTTCTATTAGTTCTTATTGCTTTAATTCCTACGCTTACTTATGTTTATACCGTTTATCAATTAGGAAACCCGGTTGGGAACATCGATTTTGGAAGTACAATTGGCTCTTATATCGGTTTGTTATTTTTAGCAGCAACCTATACCTCAATTGGTTTGTTTACTTCTACACTTTCTAAAAATCAAATTGTTGCATTTATTCTGGGTGTTTTTATCACTTTTTTCTTGTTTTATGGCTTTGATGCTATTTCAAATTCCTTTGGGAATAATGCCATAGCGATTAAGAAAATTGGAATTAATGAACATTTTAAAAGTATTTCTAGAGGTGTAATTGACACAAGAGATATTCTCTATTTTGTAAGTGTTAGTTTCTTCTTTTTATTCATCACTAAAACACGTTTAGATAATGAATAAGAAGATAAAAAATATTGTTTTTTTAATTACTGGACTCGTTTTACTAAACATTTTAAATCAGTCTTTTTACAAACGTTTTGATTTAACTAAAGACAAGCGTTATACCCTCTCTGAAACTACAAAATCTATTATTTCTAAGGTTGATAAAAATCTATTTATCAACATCTATTTAGAAGGCGATTTTCCTTCAGAATTTAAACGTTTACAGGTAGAAACTCGCCAATATTTAGAAGAATTAGCCGCAGAAAATACAAACATACACATCCAATTTATCAATCCAAATAATCAGCGAGAAAAGTTGATTAAAAAAGGAATGATGCCAAGTCAATTAACTGTTGAAGAAGATGGTAAACTATCTGAAGCAATTATATTTCCTTGGGCAGAAATTGACTACAATAAAAAGACCACAATTATTTCTTTATTACCAACTGCAATTGTGGCTTCACAAGATGAACAGTTACAAAAAGCCATTGAAAATTTAGAGTACAGTTTTAGTAATGCCATAAATTCCATCAACCAGAAAAAAGAAAAACAAGTTGCTATTTTATCTGGAAATGGAGAATTAGAAGATATTTATTTGTACAGTTTTTTAAGTGAAGTTTCTAAAAAATACAAATTAGCAAAATTTACGTTAGACTCTGTTGCTACAAATCCGCAGAAAACATTAAAAGATTTAACCTCTTTTGATTTGGTGATTATTGCAAAACCTACACAAAAATTTTCATCTGAAGAAAAGTTTACCTTAGATCAATTTATTGCAAACGGAGGAAAAACTTTGTGGATGTTAGACAATGTTTTGGCAGATCAAGACAGTTTATTTAACACCGGAAAAATGTTAGCGTATCCAAGAGATTTAAACTTAACAAACTTGTTATTTTCATACGGAGTTAGAATAAATACCAATTTAGTAAAAGATTTATATGCTGCAAAAATTCCTGTAGCAACGGGTAAAGTTGGTAATCAAACTCAGTTTAAAAATTTAGATTGGTTTTATCATCCATTGGTAAATGGAAATCCAAATCATGCAATTACAAAAAACAATTCTCCTGTAAGATTACAGTTTACAAATCAGATTGATACCCTTAAAAACACCATAAAAAAAACACCTTTACTAGTAAGTTCTTTGTTGACGCAAAAAGTGGGAACTCCAACTATTATTGAATTACAATCTATTGCAGATGAACCTATAGAAACTGATTATAATAGTGGAAAACAATTGTTTGCTGTTTTGTTAGAAGGAGATTTTAAATCTGCTTATAAAAACCGTGTAAAACCTTTTGAAACCTCCCTTTTTAAAGAAAATGCTACCAATAATAAAATGATTGTTATTGCCGATGGAGATATTGGTAAAAATCAAATTTTAAAAGAAAAACCTCATGATTTATCTACAGATAAATGGACAAATGAGCAATTTGGAAACAAAGATTTTTTATTAAATTCTGTAGCTTATTTATTAGATGATTCTGGCTTAATACACCTTAGAAATAAAACGTTACAAATACGCATGCTAGACAAACAAAAAGCATTTAAAGAAAGAAGTTATTGGCAATTTTTAAATGTTGTTCTACCTTTAATTTTATTGTTTTCTTTTGGAGTTGTTTTCAATTATTTAAGAAAAAGAAAGTATAGTTAACAGTTGGCAGTTGGCATCCCGAACATTACTTTTTATCAAAATATATTTTGATTGAAAGTAGCTTACGAAATAAATGAGGAGGAATCTCTTATAATAAAGTAAGCATAAAAGATTTCTAAATCGCCTAAAAAATGCTCATTTCGAAATGACATTAAGTACTTAAATCACTAATAAATCATCATGAATAAAAGTATAACCTAAAGCTTCTTGTACTTTTTTAGAACTGATAATTTTCCATTCATACACTTCATTCTCTTCAAATTCCGGAACCTCAAAATCGGCACTTAATTTTGCATTTGTATAAAACTCTCTTCTTGTAGGATGATGATTAGAACATGCATTAAAAGTTTCATTCCAACAATTTTGAGCTATAATTTCATGAATAATTTCGATACAATCTTCTTTATGAATCATATTTACAAACCCTTTTGGTTGAGGAATTTTTCGTCCATTTTTAAACCAATTAGAAGGATGTCTTTCATCTCCAAATAAACCAGCAAAACGAATAATTGTAGTTTCAAAAAAAGTGTTTTCTCTAAATAAATTTTCAATTTCTGTAAGCGGAGTTTCTAAAACGGCATCCTCTTCCGTCATCACTTTATTTATTCTTCCATAGACAGAAGTAGCACTTATAAAAATCACTTTCTGAACAGGAGAATTCTGAATTTGAGAAATCAGGTTTTTAAAAGCGTCAACATCTTTAGAAGTAATTGCAATTATTAAAATTTCAGAATTTAGAAATTCATCAAACTCCTCAAAATCGGTAATATCTACCAAAAAAGGTTCAATATTGTTAACTTCTAAAAGCGCTAACTTTTCTTCTCTAGTAGTAGCGCCTTTTACAGAATAACCTTCATCTAATAAAGAGATTGCTACTGGTTTTCCTAACCAACCACAACCAAGAACACTAACACTTCTCATTACAACAATTATCGTCTTTTACTAATTTACAAGAAACCACTGCTAACAAAGCACCTAAAATTGGTGCTAAAATATACATCCATAAATGTTGTAAATTACCAGAAACAAGAGCTGGTGCAATAGATCTAGCAGGATTCATAGAAGCATTTGTAATAGGGCCCGCAAACATTGCTTCTAATAATACAACTGCACCAATAGCAATTCCTGCAGTAACACCAATTTCTTTACTACCAGTAGAAACATTTATAATAACCACCATTAAGAAAAAAGTAAGCAATAACTCTAATACAAAAGCCCGCCAAACATCTACTGTTGGTATTGTTGCTCCTAAAGTTTCACTTTCAGGAAACAAGAACCATAAAATTAAACTCGCTAAAATTGCGCCTAAAACTTGTGCTAAAATATATTTAGGAACTTCTTTCCATGAAAACTTTTTTGCATAAGCAAAAGCAATTGAAACTGCAGGATTAAAATGCGCTCCAGAAGTTTCTCCAAAAGCATAAATCATTGCCATAACAATTAATCCCCAAGTAATTGCAATTCCTACATGAGTAACTTCTCCTCCTGTAACTTCATTAACTGTCATTGCTCCTGTTCCGCAGAAAATCATTGAAAATGTGCCAATAAACTCTGATATATATTTCTTCATGTATTCTAAAAATAATGACAAATATACATTCCTTTATTTTAAGGTTTTGTTAACATTTAGTGTTTTTTGAATTCGTAATTTTGATACAAAATAAATTAAATTATAACAAATTATGAAAAAATTTTCAACTAAATTTTTTAGTACAATAACAATTTTAACACTCGTTTTCTTTACTAGTTGTCAGAATAAAGAGGCAAAGGAAGAAATAAAAGAAGAAGTAAAGGCACCTGTAGCACAAATTGCAGCACCACAGCCGAGTCCATTTTCTAAAATGGAGCAAAAAGTAGGTTTAACAGATGTTACTGTTGAATATTCTAGGCCAAGTATGAAAGGAAGAGCAATTTTTGGAAATTTAGTTCCTTATGGAAAAACGTGGAGAACCGGAGCCAATGCAAATACAAAAATTACTTTTAGTACAGATGTTACAATTAATGGCAAGAATTTAACTAAAGGTGCTTATGCATTGTATAGTTTGCCAAATAAAGATTCTTGGGAACTTATGCTCTATAAAGATACAGACAATTCGGGAAATCCTAAAGAATGGGATGATGCCAAAGTAATGGCTAAAACGTCTGCAGAAGTTTTAAAAATGCCAATGAAAGTAGAAACTTTTACAATAACCTTAGACGATTTAACAAACAACTCTGGAGTAATTGGTTTAGTATGGGAAGATGTGTATGTTGGTTTACCTTTTACAGTTCCAACAGACAAAGCTGTAATGGCTTCTATTGATGAAGTTATGAAAGGAGAACCAAATGCTAGTGCTTATTATGCTGCTGCTGTTTATTTTAAAACTGCAGATAAAGATGTAAACCAAGCAGTGACTTGGGTTGATAAAGCAATAGAAATGACAAAAGACGATCCTAAATTTTGGATGTTAAGACAACAAGCTTTAATTCATGCAAAAGCAGGCAAAAAAGAATCTGCAATTGTTGCTGCAAAAAAATCTTTAGAGTTGGCTAAAAAAGCTGGAAACGATGATTATGTAAAAATGAATACCGATTCTTTAAAAGAATGGGGAGCAATATAATTATTGCTATTTTTTAACACCCTTTAAAATCTCAAGTGAAAGCTTGAGGTTTTTTTTATAATCTATTTCGTTTATCGTTAAATTATCTTCTAACAACCTCGCTTTTGTGCTTCACTTAATTCAGTATAAAGTGTTTTCTCATTCAGAAATAACTTCAATAATAAATTTTCTAATTAGAGATCAATCTATTTTAATTTCTTTTCAATAAGAAATCAGACTTCATAATAGTATTAAGTCTACCTTCGGTAAAAAACAATGTCGGTAGAACGGAAAGTTCAATTAGTAGAAAACCTTTTTAATCAACTAGAACAAGAAAATATTCAGTTAAAAAAAACATCTGGAATAGGTTGTGTTGCTGGTTGTGGAAAATGCTGTACTTACTCAAATATAGAAGCTTCTCCTTTAGAATTTTTACCTTGGGCATTTCACTTATTATTAAATGGAGAAGCAGAAAAAACGCTCACTTTACTTAATAAAACAGAAAGTGCTACTTGCTTTATTTACAAACCTTTATCAGAAATTAACCAAGGTAGTTGTAGTAATTACAAATATCGAGGTTTAATTTGTAGGTTGTTTGGGTTTGCTGCCAATACAGATAAATACGGTAATTTGAGATTGGCAACTTGCAAAATTATCAAAGAAGGACAGACTGACAAATACAACTCTACAGCTGAGGCAATGAAAAAAGGGTTATATGTACCTGTATTTACAGAATATTACATGCAACTAAATCAAATAGATTTTAAGTTAGGCAACATAATATTACCCGTAAACAAAGCACTTAAAATGGCTTTAGAA
Source organism: Polaribacter sp. SA4-10 (assembly GCF_002163835.1). Lineage (NCBI taxonomy): Bacteria > Pseudomonadati > Bacteroidota > Flavobacteriia > Flavobacteriales > Flavobacteriaceae > Polaribacter > Polaribacter sp. SA4-10. Next base: position 1,270,632 of record NZ_CP019331.1, read on the forward strand.
GAAGTTTTACAGTACTATGCTTACAGACCATTACCTGATTTAGAAAAAGTGTAGTTAAAATATAAACAAATTTATTCTAAAAATTTTGACTATTGCATAACAGCAGTTTCCTCTAGTAATAAAACTTCAATGCTGGCTGATAATAAAATAGGCTTTAAAATAATTCATACATTTAAAGATGCTATAGATAAGTAGAACATTCTTTGATGGGATTGGAAATAAAAAAACAAATGAAATTTAATCAGAAAACACTTAAATTTGTAATATAGAAACTTATAAAACACGAACGATGAAAAAAAATATGGGAAATACAGATAAAATTATCCGATTGATAATTGCTGCAATTATAGGAGTACTTCATTATACGGGTCTAATTCCTGGAACTTTGGGCCTTGTTTTATTAGTTTTAGCAGCTGTATTTGCTATTACAAGTTTTATTAATTTTTGTCCTCTATATTTACCTTTCGGTCTTAATACATGTTCAATTAAAGATAAAGAATAGTCTAAAACAAAAGAGTAGCGTACTTTGTTTATTCAGGAAAACATAGAGAGAAATTAGAAAAAAACAGGCAGCATTATCAGAAATAGCATCTATATTTTGTTGTATCCCAAAAACTGATTGTTATTGATTTTTAATAGTTTAATCCTATAATTTCTCGAACTTTATCTACTGTTTTTATCAAGTTTCTAGAAAACTCAAAAGTCATTAAATCGCTTTCTTTTTTGTTTGTTCTTAGAAGGTTATTAAAATGTATTATTTCAAAATTATAACCAATCGTTTTAGTTTTAAAATCAATAATTTCATCTTTACCGTTCTCAGAAATAGTTACAGTTGTAGGCATATGAAACATGGTGTTTATTTTTATAATTCCTCTTTCACAAGTAAAAGTTGCTTCTGTTGCAGTATCTTCTACTAAAGTACTTTTTAAAACGGCTTCTGTATCCTTGTAACTAAAAATCATATTACATGATGAGTCAGCTCCATTATCAAAAAAAGTAGCAGCTGCTTCTATAGTATCTGGTTTTCCTAAAGTAGACAACGCAGCAAAAATGGGGTAAACACCAATATCTAATAAACTTCCTCCACCAACTTCTTTCTTAAATAATCTGCTATTCGTATCAAATGCTCTAGAGAAACCAAAATCAGCTTCTAGTTTTAAGAGTTTTCCAAATTTTTCATTTTTAAGGCATTCTAAAACATACGCATAATGTGGTAAAAAATAGGTCCATAGCGCTTCCATTAACAAGACATTGTTCTCTTTTGCCACCCCAATCATTTCTTCTACTTCATGCAAATTCATGGCAAAAGGTTTTTCACATAAAACAGCTTTCTTGTTTTTTAAACAAAGTATCGCATGTTCTTTATGAAAACTGTGTGGCGTTGCAATATAAACAGCATCTACTTCAGCGTCTTTCACTAAATCTTCATAAGAATTATAGGCTTTTTTTGAATTGAATTTCTCTGCAAATTCAGCTGCTTTTTCTTGACTTCTTGAAGCAACAGCAACTAGTTCTGCATTTTCAACAGTTGCTAAATCTGTAGCAAATTTATGAGCGATGTTTCCAAGACCAATAATTCCCCAACGTATATTTTTATTTTTCATAATTTACTCAATTCCTATTGTTTCTAGATTATCGCTATTATTCTCTTTAGAAGGAGTAAAAGTTTGTAATACAATTGCAATTCCCATCACTAAAGCACACCCTAATAAATTTAACCACAAATAAGGCAACCAATCTAATAGAAATACGGTAATAATTAAAGCTTGTGTTATTAAAGCTGCTATAAAAACAGCATTTCCTTTCACAAATTTAATAAAGAACGCTAACAAGAAAATCCCTAAAACATTTCCGTAGAAAATAGACCCAATAATATTTACAAGCTGAATTAAATTATCGAATAAATTGGCTACACAAGCCACTGAAATTGCGATTATCCCCCAAGCTAGCGTAAACCATTTAGACGCTTTTACATAATGCTCTTCACTCTTATCTTCACTTACATTACGTTTATATAAATCGATGGCAGTTGTACTTGCCAATGCATTTAATTCTGATGCTGTAGAGGACATTGCTGCAGATAAAATTACCGCCAATAAAAGTCCGATTAAACCTCTTGGTAAATTGTTTAAAATAAAATGAATAAACACATAATCCTTATCGTTCGATTCTATTTTATCTATTGATTTTTCATCAACTTTTTTTATAATTTCTTTCGCTGCTTCTTTTAGTTTTAAATCTCTCTCGTTTAAAGATTGAATTTTATTTTTTTCTTCAACCTGAAAACCATTAGCAAAAATTGCTTTTTTAGAGTTTTCTATTTCTATATGTTCCTTTTCTAATGCTTGATATTCTGCAACATATTCAGAATTTGCAATTGCATCATTTGCAGTGGGATTAAAATTTAAAGGCGAGGCATTAAATTGGTAAAAAACAAAAACCATTACACCAATTAATAGAATAAAAAACTGCATTGGCACTTTTAATAATCCATTAAAAATTAAACCTAATTGACTTTCTCTAACCGATTTTCCAGACAAATAACGCTGCACCTGACTTTGATCTGTTCCAAAATACGATAACATTAAAAAAGTTCCACCAAGAATCCCTGTCCAAACGGTGTATCTATTGCTTAAATCAAAAGAGAAATCTAACACTTCCATTTTGTTACTTGCACCCGCAATTTCCAATGCTTTTGTAAAGGTAATATTTTCAGGAAGCTGACTCATAATCATAAAAAACGCGATTAACATTCCAATAAAAATGATAATCATTTGTTGTTTCTGAGTAACATTTACGGCTTTTGTTCCTCCAGAAACTGTGTAAATAATTACTAAAAAACCAATAATAATATTCAACGTTAATAAATCCCATCCTAACACTGCAGACAAAATAATTGCAGGCGCAAAAATGGTAATTCCTGCTGCTAAACCTCTTTGAATTAGAAATAAAATTGCGGCTAAACTTCTTGTTTTTAGATCAAATCTTCCTTCTAAAAACTCATAGGCGGTGTAGACTTTTAACTTGTGATAAATGGGTATAAAAACTACACAAATAATCACCATCGCAATTGGCAAACCAAAGTAAAACTGTACAAACCCCATTCCGCTATGAAAAGCTTGTCCTGGAGTTGATAAAAATGTAATTGCACTGGCTTGCGTTGCCATTACAGACAAGCCAATTGTCCACCATTTTGAGTCACTTCCACCTTTTATATAATCAGTAACATTGTCATTTTTTCTAGTAACGTACGTTCCGTAAGCAACAATAAATAGTAGTGTAACAGATAAAATAATCCAATCTACTGCGTGTAATTTACTTTCTATTTCCATAGATTAAACTGTAAAGTATTTAGTGATACTATAAAAAGCCAAAATGTAAATAACATTTGCTACCAAAACAAACGTATATTCTTTTTTCCAAGTGTATTTTTTACTGTCCATATATTTTATTTTGAAGCTATTTCCTGCTTTCCGCTATCTCTTTTTACTTTTGTCATTGCGAAGTTTACTTTTCTGTAAACTTTGGCAATCTCTTTTAGATTAGCAGATTGCTTCGTTCCTCGCAATGACGCTTTTTAAAAAAGCAATAAAAAGGTTAAAAATATCACCAGATATTTTAACGGTTTCAATCAGGGCTAAACTTGTTTACTAACTTTATTTGTCAGTTTGAGCGAAGTCCAGAACTAATTAAACCTTTTACTGTACTCGAGGAGATAATTATTTTTTAATTTCTTGTTTTAACTCGACATTACCTTTCCCAACAGACAACATATTTGCAAACAACTTATAAGCACCAGAAACTCCTGCAGGCAATTCTCTAAAGAAGCTTAAACCTGTATAAATGTAATTTCCTTTACCGTATTTTGCAATTAATAAACTTCCGTTTTTTGCAGCTTCACCTTTATCATTCATAGATAAAATTGGCGTGTATTCTTTACTCCAAGAATCAGGAAAATACAAACCACGTTCTTGTACCCAACCTTTAAAATCTTCATCTGTTATTATATTCGGAAAATTTAATAAAGAGCTATTTTTATCTAAAATTCTTACTTCAGCAAATTCATCTGTAACCCTATCTCTAGAAAGCTCCAATTTAAATGGTGCAGCAACATCTACTCTTCTATTCGTATTATATTGCACAATCATGTTTCCTCCTTTTTCTACATATTCTAACAAGAATTTTTGTTTGAACTTTAACTCTTTCACCACATTGTAAGCTCTAATACCAAGAACAATTGCATCGTATTTATGCAGATTTTTCTCATTAATTTCTGAAGGATTTATTTCAACAACGGTATATCCAATCTGACGTAAATTTTCTGGAACAACATCACCAGCTCCTTTTATATACCCAATATAATTTCCAGCTTTTTCTATATTTAAACGTACAATTTTGGCCTCAGAATTTAATAAAACAGATTGTTTTGGAATGTGATTGTAATTAATCTCTACCAACTCTTTTTTATACGTTTTACCATTAGAAGTGGCAACCACTTCTATTTTACCTTCTGATTGCTCTTTTGGTGGCGTTACCAAAAAGGAAATAGTTTGCTTATCTTTTTTCTGCTCAATATTAAAAACAATTTCTTTGGGTGATACACTCCAATTTTTAGGAACTTTCAAGCTCACTTTTCCGCTTACATAATTAATTCCTGCTCTGACTTCTACAGGAATCTCTTTAGGAATACTATCTGAAAAAATAAGTACTTTATTTTTTAGTTTGGTAGTTACTCTTGGTAGAATTTCAAAAGGTTCATAAATCTCCCCTTTATCTCTTTCTGCATATCTCATAACAACATTCTTGGTAATTGTTATCGGCAAATAATTTATAACAAGGTTAAAATCTATTTTAACTACTCTTGGCGTTGCTGGTTTTCCAATCAATTCTCGGCTATCTACTGTATACATACCTAAAGAAGGTTCTTTTCTTAACCAATAAGGATCAGTGTATTCATCTGTTTTTAATAAAATATTTTCTTTAAAGTTCCGTTTTTTATTTTGCGCTAATTCAAAACCTTTATAAATTGTATTTTTATCAAGTGTAGATGTAATTGAAGTCAATATCATAGGAACGCTACTTCTATTCACTACTTCAAAATTAACATCAATTTTAGAATTTTGTGTTCCTGAAGAACTAACTGCCGAAACTTCTAAATACAAGCCTAAACAAGCTTCAATAATTTCTTTAATTTGTTTTTCTTTAATTTCTCGCCAATGAGTATCTTCTAATTTTTCAATTAAATTATACGCATTCATCAATTTTGGTATATGTTTAGAAGGATTTAAAAAATCGAAATTATTCTCAACTTCATATAAAATAGTTCCTATTTCTCCTCCGTTTTTCAAACGATTCCAAGTAGTATTAATTCCTGAAAAAACATCTGTTTTATCCTTTAAAGGGTTTCCTTTTAATAATTCTGCATATTCAGTTTGCGCTCCTCTTGTTGTTAATCTTCCAAAACCTTGACATAAATGTTGGCTGCTTGCTATTGAAGCTAACTCATTATTAGAAAGTCCTTTTAATGGATAATACACTCCAATATCAAATTTGGTAAAGTTTTTAGCTACTTCTTCAAATTTTGCTTTATCGCTATAAAACCAAGAAGATGTATTTTGAAACAAACGTTTTGGTTGCCAAACACTCGTATATTTAAGTTGATTTGCATACTTTGTTTTATCGTTTGCAAGATCAAAAGCCTCAACACTTAACATGGCAGAAGCTGTATGATGGCCATGTGTTGTTCCTGGAGTTCTATGATCGAATCTATTAATAATTACATCTGGTTTAAAGGTTCTAATTGCCCAAACAACATCACTTAAAACTGCTGTTTTATTCCAAATTTCTAAGGTTTCATCTGGATGTTTAGAATATCCAAAATCGTTGGCTCTTGTAAAAAATTGTTCTCCACCATCAATTCTTCTTGCTGCCAATAATTCTTGCGTTCTAATAACGCCTAACAATTCTCTAATTTCTGGACCAATTAAATTCTGACCTCCATCGCCTCTTGTTAATGATAAATAACCCGTTCTTGCTTTTACATTATTTGCTAAATAGGCAATTAAACGCGTGTTTTCATCGTCTGGATGTGCAGCAATATATAAAGCGGTACCTAAAAAATTTAGTTTTTGAATTTTCTCAAAAATCTGGTTAGAGTTTAGTTTTAGTGGCTTTTGTGTAAAGGCTGATATGGAAAGTAATAAAAAAGAAAGTACTAATAGTGTGTTTTTCTTCATGTTTAAAGTTTGATGAATCAAACAAATGTAGCCTTTTTATGAACTAATAGAATGCTATTAACATAATAATAACGTTTTTTGAAATCATCAACAGAAGTGCTTATAAACTGTTAATAAAATAATTTTTAAAGTCACATATTTAGAATATATTTGTAAAACAAATTAAGAAAAGACATTACATGAAATTTATTGTATCTAGTTCGCAATTATTAAAACAATTACAAGTTTTAGGGGGCGTAATAAATAGTAACAACACTTTACCAATATTAGATAATTTTTTATTTGAATTATCAGAGAACCAATTAAAAGTTTCTGCATCAGATTTAGAAACTACAATGAGTTCTGTAGTAGAAGTAGAAAGTGAAAGTTCTGGTTCTATTGCTGTTTCTGCTCGTTTATTATTAGATACTTTAAAAACGTTTCCTAATCAGCCATTAACATTTAAAACTGAAGGTGATAATACCATTGAAATTAGTTCTGATCAAGGGAAGTATGACATGGCTTATTTTGGTGGAGATGAGTTTCCAAAAGCAATTACTTTACCATCGCCAAGTAAAACTGTAATTCCTGCAAGTGTGTTAGGAACTGCAATTTCTAAAACAATTTTTGCTGCAGGAAATGATGATTTACGCCCTGTAATGAGTGGTGTTTTCTTTCAATTTAGTTCACAAAGTTTAACTTTTGTTGCAACTGATGCTCATAAATTAGTAAAATATTCTAGAACAGATGTTACTGCAGACCAAACTGCAGAATTTATTATGCCAAAGAAACCTTTAAATTTATTAAAAGGAATTTTAGGTGGTTCTGAAAGCGATGTAACTATTGAATATAATGATGCAAATGCAAAATTTACATTTGATAATGTAGTTTTAGTTTGTAGATTAATAGATGGAAAATATCCTAATTACGAAGCGGTAATTCCAAAAGAGAATCCAAATAAATTAACCGTTGATAGAGCTTCTTTCTTAAATTCTGTAAGAAGAGTTTCTATTTTCTCTAGCAAAACAACACATCAGATTCGTTTAAAAATGGCGGGTACTGAATTAAATATTTCGGCAGAAGATTTAGATTTTTCAAATAAAGCTGATGAACGTTTAAGTTGTGATTATCAAGGTGATGATATGCAAATTGGTTTTAACTCTCGTTTTTTAAGCGAAATGTTAAACAACTTAAGCTCTAACGAAGTTTTAATTGAAATGTCTTTACCAAACAGAGCAGGAATTTTAACGCCAATTGATGGTACAGATGAAGGAGAACAAGTTACAATGCTTGTAATGCCTGTAATGCTTAACAATTAAAAAAAGATTATTAGAATCTTAGATTTATAGATATTTAGAAAACCACAATGGTTCTGAAACTAGTTCAGAATAAATTGTGGTTTTTTGTTTACATTTATCAAATGAATTTTCTAGCACATTTATATTTATCAGAAAACAATACCAATATTATGATTGGTAATTTTATTGCAGATCATATTAGAGGCAATAATTACAAGCACTTTTCTGAAGAAATTCAGCAAGGAATTTTCTTACACAGAGAAATAGATACGTTTACAGATGCACATGAAGTTGTTAGAAAAAGTAAAAGACGTTTACACAAACGTTACAGACATTATGATGGCGTAATTATCGACATTTTTTACGATTATTTTTTAGCAAAAAATTGGGCAGATTATTCTGAAGTTCCACTAGCTGTTTATACCAAGTCAGTTTACAAATTGTTTGATGAAAAATCAGCTGAATTGCCTGTAAAATCTCAACAATTTATAAAATACATGATAGAATATAACATTCTTTATAATTATCAATTTGAAGAAGGAATTGAAAAAGTTTTAAAGGGAATGAATACGAGGACTAAGGGAAAGTCTCAAATGAATTTAGCTATTGAAGATTTAAAAATTTTAAAGAATGAATTTAATGAAGATTTCACACTGTTCTTTAAAGATTTACAAGAATTTACACATCAAAAACTAAAAGAAATACAAAACCCCATTTTATAATTATGAGAAAAATACTTTTTTTATTATCAATTTCTATTTTATTAATCAACTGTAAAACAGCTCCTAAAAAAGAAATAGGATTAATCACAAAAAAAGCAATGATTGTTTCAGCAAGAGAATCTGCTTCTAAAATTGGTGTTCAAATTCTAGAAAAAGGAGGAAATGCATTTGATGCAATGGTTGCCACAGAATTAGCATTAGCAGTTGCGTATCCATTTGCTGGGAATCTTGGTGGTGGAGGATTTATGGTGTATCGAAAAAATGATGGAGAAATTGGTGCATTAGATTATAGAGAAAAAGCACCTTTAGCAGCAACTAAAAACATGTATTTAGATGAAAACGGAAATGTAATTCCCAATAAAAGTATTTTAGGTGGAATGGCTGTTGGAGTTCCAGGTACAATTGCTGGAGTTTTTGCTACTCATAAAAAATTTGGTACACTTTCTATTGCTGAAATTTTACAACCTGTAATTGAACTTGCTAAAAAAGGGGTACATGTTACAAAAAAACAAGAAAAAAGTATAAAAAATTATCAACCTTTATTTTTGAAAGCAAACAAAGATGCTATTCTTTTTTCTAAAAATTGGAAAGAAAATGATACTATTAAATATCCTTCTTTAGCAGAGACTTTAATTAGAATTCAGAAAAATGGAAGGGATGAATTTTACACGGGTGAAACAGCTAAAATATTAGTGAAATTTATACAAAATAATGGAGGAATTATCACACTAGAAGATCTAGCAAAATATGAAGCAAAATGGAGAGCTCCAGTTACTTTTTCTTATGATGATTTACGTATTATTTCTATGTCTCCGCCTTCTAGCGGTGGTGTTTGTTTAGCACAAATTATGAAAGCAATTGAGCCTTTTGACTTGGGTAAATACGGCCATAATTCAGCAAAATCTATTCAAGTTATTACAGAAGCAGAAAGACGTGCATATGCCGATAGAAGTTTCTTTTTAGGAGACCCCGATTTTGTTAAAATTCCACAAGAGGAACTTATAAGTGAAGCATACAACACTAAAAGAATGAGCGATTTTAGTTTTAAAAAATCGACTAAATCTTCTGATGTTTCTCATGGAAACATAGAAATTATTGAAAGTGATGAGACGACACATTATTCTATTATAGATCAATTTGGAAATGCAGTTTCTGTAACTACAACTTTAAATGGCGCTTATGGATCAAAATTATATTGTTCTGATTTAGGTTTTTTTCTAAATAATGAAATGGACGATTTTAGCAGTAAACCAGGTGAGCCAAATATGTTTGGATTAATTGGAGCAAAAGCAAATGAGATCAATCCAGAAAAAAGAATGTTAAGCTCGATGACACCTACGATTGTTGAAAAAAATAATAAACTTTTTATGGTAGTTGGAACTCCTGGAGGATCCACAATAATTACTTCTGTTTTACAAACTATTTTAAATGTACATGAATATAAAATGGGCATGCAAGAAGCTGTAAATGCTGCAAGATTTCATCACCAATGGTTGCCAGACGTTGTTAAAATGGAACCAAATAGTTTTGATAAAAATGTTATTTCTAAATTAAATAATTTAGGTTACAATGTTGATCAAACAACCTCTCGAATTATAGGTAAAGTTTCTGCTATTTTAGTACTTCCGAATCAAACATTAGAAGGTGGTGCAGATAAAAGAGGCGATGATACTGCTGTAGGGTTTTAGTTAGCAGTTAGCAAAAATAAAAATTTACAACTTTAAAACATTAAAAGTGAATAAAATACAACCATTTCATATTGCAATTCCAGTACAGGATTTAGAAAAATGCAGAACTTTTTACAGAGAGATATTAAACTGTGAAGAAGGACGAAGTACTGAACATTGGGTAGATTTTAATTTCTTTGGACATCAATTAGTAATTCATCAAAAAGAGGAATTTAATCCAAAGAGAATTTCTAACCCTGTTGATGGGTATGATGTTCCTGTTCCGCATTTTGGAGTCGTTTTAACTTGGGAAGATTGGCATTCTTTAGCGGATCAATTAAAAGCTAAAGACACAAAATTTGAAATAGCACCTTGCATTCGTTTTAAAGGAAAAGTTGGTGAACAAGCAACGATGTTTTTTAATGACCCAGAAAATAATGCGTTGGAGTTTAAAGCTTTTAAGGATATGAGTCAGTTATTTGCAAAATAATGCAATTAACAGAAACTCATATTGTTCCGATTTTAGAAAAACCAATTCGTTTTCAAGAATATGCTGTGGGTCTTTTTAATACAATTCCTACAAAATCTGGTATAAAAAAAGCAATCAAAAAAGAACTTATTTTAATTGATGGAGTTTTAGCTACAACTTCAAAATATATTTCTGGAAGAGAAAAAATCGAACTCTTTCAATCAGAAAACTCATCAACTTTCGAACGATTAAAACTCGATTTAGAAGTAGTATTTGAAGATGATTATTTAGCTATTATTTACAAACCCGCAGGAATATTAGTTAGCGGAAATAAGTTTGTAACCATTGCAAATGGATTAGCACAAAATCTTACAAAAAGCAATCAATCTGATGCTGTTAAACCACAACCAATTCACAGATTAGACTATCCTACAAGTGGATTATTATTGATTGGAAAAACGAGTTCATCTATAAATAGATTGAGTAAATTATTTGAGAATAAAGAAATTAAGAAAACATATTTTGCTATTACAATTGGGGTAATGAATACGAAAGGAATTATAAATTCTCCTGTTGATGAGAAAAATGCACATACAGAATACAGCGTTTTAAATTCAGTGATTTCTGAACGTTTTGAGTTTTTAAACTTAGTACAATTGAAACCTAAAACAGGAAGAAAACATCAATTAAGAAAACATTTGTTTTCAATTGAAAATCCTATTTTGGGTGATAAAGAGTATTTTTTAGAAAATAAAATATTAAACGGAAAAGGGTTGTTTTTACATGCAGGAATTTTAGAATTTGTGCATCCATTTACCAAAGAGAATATTTCAATCTCAAAAGAATTGCCAAAGAAATTTACAAAGATTTTTTAGTCTGCCATTCCTTCGAAAGTTAGAGATGTTGGTATTGGAGATGAAACAGAAGACTACTAATTAACAGTTTAGTCAGAAACTGTATCCATAAAAAAAGTGGCAGAATACCCAACTGCAGATAAAGAAAAACCGGAAAACAGGGTCATTCCAAAACACATTTTAGATTATTATAAAGCCAACAAATAGTTTCTTATTTTAAAAAATGATATTTTAGCTTTAGATTTTTTTAACTCTCAAAAAATGAAGAAGCTTTTTAAATTTATCGGAATTGTTTTATTGCTTTTAATTGTTTCTGCCGGCATCTATTATTTTACTAATAATGAACCTTTACCTGAAGGAAAAAAAGGAAAAGAAGCTGATGCTTTAGCTATTAAAATGTTTAATGCTATAAATAATGATGCTTTTGAAAATACCGAAATTTTAGAATGGAGTTTTAGAGGAGCTCATTTTTACAAATGGTACAAACAAGAAAACATTGTAGACATTTCTTGGGATAACAATAAAGTTATTTTAAATACAAAAGAAAGAGAAAAATCAGAAGTTTATATTAATGATAAAAAAGTAGCTAATTCAGTTGTTTTCAAAAAAGCGCAAGACAACTTTAATAACGATTCTTTTTGGTTAATAGCTCCTTTCAAAATTTTTGATTCAGGAACAGAAAGACGCATTGTAAATTATAACGGCAAAGATGCTTTATTAATCACTTATACTTCTGGAGGCTCAACTCCTGGAGATTCTTATTTATGGATTTTAGACGACAACTACTTCCCTACTTCTTTTAAAATGTGGACAAGTATTATTCCTATTGGTGGTGTTTCTGCAACTTGGTCTGATTGGAAATCTACCAAAACAGGAATAAAATTACCTACAAAACATAAACTCTCTCTGTTTGGAATGGAGTTAGATATGGGAGAAGTAAAAACAGAAAACAGTAAAGCAAATATCTTAGCATACAGAATTTTAAAAGCAATAAAACATGAAAAATATAAGAAAACACGTTTTATAGAATGGAGTTTTGGAGGAAAAAGACATTTTAAATGGGATAAAGAAAAACATATTGTAGCTGTTTCCTGGGATACAATTCATGTAAATTTATATCCTCAAGAAATAGATAAAAGTACCGTTTTCTTTAATGAAAAATTACAAGAAAAAGCTGATTCAACAATCGTAAAAAAAGCTTGGGATATTTTTAATAATGATTCATTTTGGTTGGTTGCACCACATAAATTATTTGATCCTGGCACCATAAGAAACATTGTTTCTATAGATAATAAAGACGCGCTTAAAGTTACCTACACAACTGGCGGAACAACTCCTGGAGATTCATATATTTGGGTTTTAGACGAAAATAACATTCCTAAAAGTTATAAAATGAATGTTCCAAGTATGGAAATGAATGAAGTTCCTGCAACTTGGCAAGATTGGATTACCACAGCATCAGGAACATTATTGCCAACAAACCACACGTTTTCTAACGGCGGAAATTTAAGCATGGGAAAAGTAAAAGGATACAACTAATGAGTTCAAAAATTATAGCAAACGGAATTTTAAGAGCACTAGGAATTATTATTGGAATTTTTCTTCTAGGCTATTTTTTATATACAATCCAATCTGTAATTATTTACATAATTATTGCAGGAATTTTATCATTAATTGCAAGACCAATTATTCTTTTATTAAGAAAAAAATTAAAGTTCCCAAATACAATTGCTGTTGTTTTTACAATGGTTTTAATGTTGGGGTTCTTAACAGGTTTAATTTTAATGTTTATCCCTTTAATTACAGAACAAGGAAAAAGTTTATCTCTTTTAGAAGTAGATAAATTACAAGCAAGTGTTCAAGAAATATTTAATCAAATAAACGCTTACTTTTCATCTAAAGGAATTGATGTATTGAGTGAATTAAAAAATGTAGATTTCATTTCTCAATTTAAAGAAATCCCTAACTTTTTAAATTCAATTTTAGGAGCAGTTGGGACTTTAAGTGTTGGTTTATTCTCTGTTTTATTTATCTCTTTCTTTTTTATGAAAGACAATCAATTATTAAAAAATGGAGTAATGACAATAATACCAAATGGAAAAGAAGGACGTTTTTCAAAATCATTAGAAACCATTAATAATTTACTATCAAGATATTTTATAGGGTTGTTATTACAAATCACCATTTTGTTTGTTTTATACACTATTATTTTATTAGTTTTTGGCATTGACAATGCTATTGTTATTGCTTTTTTGTGTGCTTTATTAAACCTAATTCCATATGTTGGGCCAATGATTGGAGCTGTTATCATGTTTATTTTATCAATGATAAGCAATATTGGTTTAGACTTTCAGTCTGAAATATTATCAACTTCATTATGGGTTATGTCCTGTTATTTAATTGCTCAATTAATAGATAATTTTGCTAGTCAACCTTTAATTTTTTCAAAAACCACAAAATCTCATCCATTAGAAATTTTCTTAATTATTATTATTGGAGGTTTGCTTTTTGGAATTGTAGGTATGATTACTGCTGTTCCTTTATACACCGCTCTGAAAGTAATTTTGAAAGAGTTTTTGTCTGATAATAAAATAGTAAAATCTTTAACCAAAGACATTTAATTTTCTTTTGAATCCTGCAATATTACATCCAAAAGTTCAGCAATTTATTACTGATAATTTAAAATCTGACATCACAAAACTGATTTTAAAAGGAAGTCCTTTTGAGGATGTTTCCGTTCAGGAATTAGCAAATCAAATTGTTGCAAAAGAAAAATCTGAGAAGAAATTACCTACTTGGTTTTATATTGATAACATCTATTATCCTGCAAAATTAAGTATTGAGCAAACCTCATCGGAAATTACAGCAGCATACAAGGCTAATTTAGTTTCTGGAAATAAAATTATTGATATTACAGGAGGTTTTGGAGTTGATTGTTTTTACTTTTCTAAACAATTTAAAGAAGTTACTCATTGTGAAATTGATACAGAATTATCCACAATTGTAAACCATAATTATCAACAATTAAATGTAAAAAATAGTGTTACTTTTTCTGGTGATGGAATTGAGTATCTTAAAAACGCTAAAGATAATTTCGATTGTATTTATATAGATCCATCAAGAAGAAATGATCTAAAAGAGAAAGTTTTTTTACTAAAAGATTGCTTGCCAAATGTACCAGAAAACATTGACTTTTTATTTTCAAAAAGCAACCAAATTCTTATTAAAAATTCCCCTATTCTAGATATTACAAGTGCAATAAATGAACTAAAGTTTGTAAAAGAAATTCATATTATTGCTGTAAATAACGAAGTAAAAGAGTTATTATTTTTATTAGAAAAAGGGTGTGAAAAACCTATCAAAATTAAAACAGTAAATATTGGTAAAATTAATACGGAGTCATTTAGCTTTATTTATAAACAGGAAGAGACTTCAGAATATTCTGAGCCACTCACCTATTTGTACGAGCCCAATGCTGCCATTTTAAAATCTGGTGGTTTTCATGAAGTATCAAATAAATTAGGCGTTTTTAAAATTCATCAACATTCACATTTATATACATCAACTGAAATCATCAATTTTCCTGGAAGAGTATTTAAAGTCGAAAAAATTATTCCTTATCATAAAAAGAACATCAAAAAATTACTAGCCGAAAACAAAGCAAATATTACGACTAGAAACTTCCCGAAAACGGTTGAACAAATTCGAAAAGAAACAAAAATTAAAGACGGTGGAAATACTTTTATATTCTGTACAACAAACGTTCTCAATGAATTAATAGTTGTTTTTTGCTCTAAAAAACAATAAATTTATACTCATCCTTTTATCAATTAAGAAAATTTATATATTTACGTAACACTTAAGTGTATTATTATTAAGGGCATAAAATACTAAGAAAAGTCCCAAGTTTATTTTCGAGACTTTTGTTTTATAACACAAATACATTTTTAGTAGATTTGTATTTAAAGCCAACTTTCCGTTTTATGCAAACTCTTTCGTATCAAGCTTTCAAAATTTTAGAGAATCAACACTCAAAAATTAATGATTTTTTAGTGATTGAAGCTCCGCTCCAAATAAACATTAACGGAGAAGCGTACACCGTTGTTATGAGAACACCTGATAATGATATTGAATTAGTTAGAGGTCTACTGTATGCTGAAGATATTTATAAAAATGATGAAAATTTTGATGTTCAAATCATTGAGCAAAAAGAGGATTATTCGTCCATCTTAAATATTACAATTCCTAAAGATAAATTAGGCAAAGGATATTTAAATAAGAGAACTTTACTCTCTGTTTCTTCATGTGGAATTTGTGGAAAAAAAGAACTAAAAGACATTGAGGTATCTGGTAATAAACTTTCTAATGAAAATTCATTTTCTTCAGAAATATTGCAAGAAATGTTTCTAAAAATGAATTCTTTTCAAGAAACATTTAAAAACTCTGGAGGAAGTCATGCAGCTGCAATATTTAATAAAAAAAAACAATTATTAAGCATTAAGGAAGATATTGGAAGGCATAATGCTGTTGATAAAACTATTGGTGATTTACTTTTAAAGAACACCTTAAAAAAAGCTAATTTTTTATTAGTTAGTGGCAGAGTTTCCTATGAAATAGTTTCCAAAGCTTTTATTGCAAAAATACCTATTATTGTAGCAATTTCTGCATGTTCTAGCTTAGCTGTAGATTTTGCAAAAGAGTTTGGTATTTGCTTAATTGGTTTTACAAGAGACAAAAAAATGACAATCTACTCAAACCCCTCATATATAAAACATACTTTAAATGAGTACTAAAAAACCAACAGCACTACCCCCAGAAAAGCTAACAGGAATTAAACTTATTGACGTTCCTTCTTCTTCTGCTGGTATAAAAGCGATTACCTCTGCTTTAACTCATATTAAGAATGAAGTTGGTGTTATAAAAGGAATTCGTTTATTATCTAAAATAAATCAAAAAGACGGGTTTGATTGCCCTGGTTGTGCATGGCCAGACCCAGATGAAAAACGTGCTTTTTTAGCTGAATATTGTGAAAACGGAGCAAAAGCAATTTCCGAAGAAGCAACAAAAAATAGAGTTTCACCATTATTTTTTGCCACACATTCTGTACAAGAACTATCAAAATTATCTGATTACGAAATTGGAAAAAGTGGAAGAATTACGCATCCAATGTATTTACCAGAAGGTGCAGATAATTATGAAGAGATTTCTTGGCAAAATGCTTTTAATTTGATCGGAAAAGAATTGAATTCTCTAAATTCTCCAGATGAAGCTATTTTTTACACTTCAGGAAGAACAAGTAACGAAGCTGCTTTTTTATACCAACTTTTTGTAAGACAATTTGGAACAAATAATTTACCAGATTGTTCAAACATGTGCCATGAATCTAGTGGTGTTGCATTATCTGAAACTTTAGGTATTGGTAAAGGATCTGTTACTTTAGACGATTTTAATCATGCAGATTTAGTAATTGTTATTGGTCAGAACCCTGGTACAAATCATCCAAGAATGTTATCTGCTCTTGAAGGAACAAAGAAAAAAGGGGGTAAAATAATAACAATAAATCCGCTACCAGAAGTTGGATTAATGAGCTTTAAAGACCCACAAAATCCTTTAAAATGGATTGGTAAAGATGAAGATTTGACAGACTTATTTCTTCAAGTAAAAATAAATGGTGACGTAGCTTTACTAAAAATCATATTAAAATTGATGAAAGAAAAAGAAGATGCTGAACCAAACTCAGTATTTAATCATCAATTTATCAAAGAAAAAACTGCTGGTATAAATGAACTTTTAAAAGATTTAGATGCTTATTCTATTGAGGAATTATTGCCTCAAACAGGTGTATCATTAAATGAAATTAAAGACGCTACAAAACTCATTATAAACAATGAAAAAATTATTGTTTGTTGGGCAATGGGATTAACACAGCATAAAAATGCGGTTGATAACATTAGAGAAATTGTAAACTTACTTTTATTGAAAGGTAGTATTGGAAAAAAAGGAGCTGGAACTTGTCCTGTTCGTGGACATTCTAATGTTCAAGGAGATAGAACTATGGGGATTTGGGAAAAACCTAAAGACTCTTTTCTTGATAATCTTGAAAAAGAATTTAGCTTTAAAGCACCAAGAAATCATGGTTTAGATGTTGTAGATGCTATTGAAGCAATGCATAAAAAAGAAGCGAAAGTATTTATTGGAATGGGTGGGAATTTTATTTCTGCAACTCCAGATACAGCGTTTACAGCAGAAGCACTGCAGAACTGTAATTTAACAGTACAGATTTCTACAAAATTAAATAGAAGTCATTTAATTACTGGAAAAAAAGCATTGATTTTACCTTGTTTAGGCAGATCTGAAAAAGATTTTCAAGCAGCTGGTGAACAATTTGTTTCTGTAGAAAACTCTATGGGAGTTGTACATCAATCTAATGGAAATTTAAACCCATCTTCCTTAGAATTATTAAGCGAACCAGCTATCGTTGCTGGCATTGCAAATGCAGTTCTAAAAAACACAACTACAAATTGGTCTAAATTAGTCTCTAACTATGATTTGATTCGTACTAAAATTGAAGCTACAATTCCAGGTTTTGAAAATTATAACGAAAGAGTAAGAATTAAAGGTGGATTTTATTTACCAAATAATGCTCGAGAAAATAATTATACACCAACCAAAACTGGAAAAGCTAATTTCAGTATCAACAGACCTTCCAAAATTGCGCTAGAGCGCAATCAATTTATGATGATGACGATTAGAACACATGACCAATACAACACAACAATTTATGGATTGGATGATAGATATAGAGGTGTTTTAAATGAACGTAGAATCATATTCATGAATAAAGAGGATATGAAAAACCAACAACTACAAAAATTAGATTTAGTAGATTTAACAAGTCATTTTAATACCGAAAAAAGGGTGGCTAAAGGATTTTTAGTTGTTCCTTATGATATTCCAAGACAATGTACAGCTACTTATTTTCCTGAAGCAAATATATTAGTACCTTTAAAAAGTAAGGCAGATATCAGTAACACTCCTGCTTCTAAAACGGTTATAATTACCATCAAAAAAAGATAAAAATTACCTTATGAAAAAGTATTTTTTTTTATTTACACTTCTTATTTCTAATCAATATTTATTTTCTCAATCAGAAAATATTCCTGAAAAGAGTACTCAAAAAGGGTTTGCAAAAATAGATTTTCTTTCAATAGAGATGCCTTTAACCAACATTCCGAATGAGCAAAACATGGGGTATACAGGAATTCATTACAATTTAATGCTAAATGATTTCTTTTACACAGGTGTTGGAATTTATGGATCTGTAAGTGGAGATAGAGGTGGTTTTTTCACCTTAGGAGTAAATGCAGGAATAAAAAAAAATATTTCTGAAAAACTTTATTTAGATACTGGTTTTCACTTTGGTGGCGGTGGTGGAGCTGGTGCACCAGATGGTGGTGGAGCATTTATTCTACCTCATTTAAATTTAGGTTATAATTTTGAGCGTTTTTCTTTAAACACAGGTTGGAGTTATGTTAACTTTTTTGATGGTGGAACAATTAAAGGTCATCAACTAAATTTTAGTCTTGAAATTCCTTTAGATTTTGAGTATGCAAACTATAAATATCTAGAAAAAGAAATAAGTATTACTGATTTAAAGAACTCTACTTGGAATCAAAAACCAAAAAGGAATTCTTTAATGGTTCATTTTAATAATTTAAAAGTATTAAGCGAAGACAAGGCAACAACTGGGGAAATTTTGGAAGGAAAAACGATAAAACTGGCTGGGTTTGAATTTACTTCATATATCAATAAAAATTGGTTTACATTCTTAAAATTAGATGGTGCTTACGATGGTATTAGAGCTGGGTATATGGATGTTTTTCTTGGAGGAGGATATCATGTATCCATGAATAAAAATAGCACTAACATTTTAGCCAAGTTTGGTATTGGTGCTGGTGGTGGTGGTGGTGTAGACACAAAAGGTGGTTTTTTATTATACCCTGACTTATCTATAGAGCAACAAATATTTAAAGATATTTATGTTTCAGTAAATAAAGGTTTTTTGTTAACACCTAATAAACACTTTTATACGTCTACTTTTGGACTTGGAATTAAATACTATTTAGAACGAAATGGAGTAAAAACAGAAAATAGTTCTTTTAATAAAGGAAAATTTAAAGGTTTAGATGTAATTATTAAACAAGATATGTACTTCAACGCAAAAAGAATGGAAAACCCTACAGAAGATATGCATCAAATTTCAGTACAAGTAAATTTAGATTTAAATAAAAACTTTTTTGTGTCTGTTCAAACTTCATTTGCAAACTTTGGAAACGCTGGAGCTTATGCAGAAGGTTTAGTTGGTTTAGGTTTAAAAACCAATTCTTTCTTTAATAACTCAACAACCTTTTTTACACAATTTTTAGGAGGAGCTGCTGGTGGAGGAAATATAAGCACAGGACAAGGCTTACTACTTAAACCCAGTTTAGGCTTAGATTATCAGCTATCAAATACGTTAAGCCTAAGAACTTCTGGAGGTTATGTTAAAGCCAAAGGAGGAGAATTAAGTAGTCCTTTTATTAACTTAGGAATAAAATACAATATTTCTCTTTTGAAATTAAAATAATGTTATCTATCTGAAGTATCAACTATTTCTAGTTGATACACTCTCTCAAATAAATTTTATTTATCTCTAAATTCCATTAATCCTGGATGAAACTTCTTTAAAAATGCATTTCGTTCAGCATCCATTCTTTTAATCATTTTTTCCAACTCAGAATGTTGAATTTCCCTGTTTCTAAAGAAATAATCATCCTTAAAAAAATCATTCATAAAAAGGGAATCTTTTCTAGGGAAAAGGGAAAAACCTTCACTCAATTTAAAGGATTCATTTTCATCAAAATACCCTTTAAAGGAATCCATAATACTGTCTAAGTTTACGCGAAGAGAATCTCCCTTTATATTTGAATACGACCAAGAATAAATAGAATCATACTTTATTACGTTTCCAAATTCATCGTATTCTTTACGTACATCCCATTTTTATTTGGGCTTAACAATTGTTTTATCTTTTTCCTTTTGATTGCTTTCTTGTTGCCGTTGTTCTTTTTTTTGACTGTTACAACCTATAAGAGTCAATACCAATAATATATTTATTATTTTTCTCATTTTAATGAAATTTTAATTCAACAATTACTTAATTGTAATTAAGTTGATCAATTTCTTTTGCTTCTTGTATTGGTTTCTGAACTTGATCTTCTTTTATTCATATTATTTTCCTGATGATATCGAGAGATATTATTTCCGCTATAGTTTTTTATTCGTACAAATCTGCTTCGTCTTAAATTGATAGAACGGTAACGTGAAGGCAACACTTTAACTGTTAACCATGTCCCATTTTTCAAATAAATATAACTCCTAAGTGATAAATCATAATATATCCTATGCTCAGGAAAATAAACATACCTAACAGTTTCAATTCTATTAGGATAAAACCAAGTTGGCGGAGGTATTTCTAAGCTAGAAGAAATAACTACAGGTCCACAACTTTCTAATAAGAACATAGCTGTAAATAATAGCATTACAAGAAGGAAGTTTCTTTTTTTCATTTGTTTATGTTTGTTTCATATTTAATAAAAATTGCTCATTAATATTTAGGTACAGATCTACCTAACGGTTATAACTCATTTTATCATCTCCTATTTACACACAAAGAAACTACAACAAAAAAAAAATCAAAATGAGCTACGTCATTTTGATTGTTAACTACTAAAAAAAGGCTTAAAAGACAAAATAATGCATAAAAAATTTTTCGTTTTATTATATATTAATTATCTTTATTACCCCATGTTAAGGATAATTTTTAAACAATAGAACCCTATCCATGGTAAAAAAGAAAACATCAGTAATAAAAAATATAGAAAAACCAGTTTCAACAAAAATTGAGACTGTACCGAGCAATAAAAAAAATCCTTTTCTTATTGTAGGATTGGGCGCATCTGCAGGTGGCTTAGAAGCTTTTACAGCATTTTTCTCTTCTGCACCAAAAAATATGGGTCTCGCATTTGTTATTGTACAACATTTAGACCCAACACATAAAAGTCTTATGGCACATCTTCTAGAAAGCCATACAGATATGCAAGTACAAGAAGTTAAGGATTACACTTTAGTGCAACCTAATAATATTTATATAATTCCGCCCAATAAAGATATGGGTATATTTAAAGGCATATTACACCTTATGGAACCATCTGCTGCCAGAGGGTTTAGGAAACCAATAGATTTTTTCTTTAAGTCTCTTGCTGAAGATCAACAAGAAAAAGCTATTGGAGTTATTTTATCTGGAACTGGAACAGAAGGTACACTTGGGCTAAAAGACATTAAAGGCCAAGGAGGACTTACTGTTGTTCAAGATCCAATTACAGCTAAATATGATGGCATGCCAAAAAGTGCAATTTCTGCTGGAGTAGAAGATTTTGTGCTTGAAGTCACTAAAATACCAGATCTACTTGTTAAATACGCTAAAAACAGAACGTTTAAAACAGCAGGGAGAGCAACAATAGAAGCAACAGTTAATGAGCTGCTTGAAAAAATATTTATCTTACTGCGTAATGAAACTGGCTGTAATTTTGGAGATTACAAAAGTAGTACTGTCATACGCAGAATAGAGAAGCGAATGGCTTTAAACCAAATAAGTAAATTAGAAAACTATTTAAAATACCTTCAAAAAAATAAAGAAGAAATTAAAAAATTATTTAATGAATTACTAATTGGTGTTACCCGTTTTTTCAGAAATAAAGAAGCTTACAATACAATTGAAAATACTATTGTTTCACAAATAATTAGCAAAAAAACAGACGGAGATACTATTCGTATTTGGGTTGCAGGATGCTCTACAGGAGAAGAGGCATATTCCTTAGCCATACTTTTTGATGAAGCTATTAACAAACAAACCAAATCCTTAAAGCTACAAATTTTTGCTTCTGATTTAGATGAACGTGCAATAAACATTGCAAGACAAGGTGTTTACCCAGAAACTATTTTTACAGATGTAACACCAGAACGTTTGCGACGCTATTTTAAAAATGAAGCTAATACCTATAGAATTAATAAAGAAATTAGAGATAAAGTTATATTTTCTGAGCATAACTTAATCAAAGATCCTCCTTTTTCAAAACAAGATTTAGTAAGTTGTAGAAATCTACTTATCTATTTAAATATTGAAGCACAGAAAAAAGTGTTTGCCATATTTCATTATGCTTTAAACCCAGAAGGAATTTTATTTTTAGGAAGCTCAGAATCTCTTGGTGAATATGCAGATTTATATGAAGTAATAGATAGGAAGCATAAATTATTCAAACATAAAAAAGTAAATAATAACAAAATACCAGATATTGGCTATTTGTTTAGAGAACCTATAAATATTAAAGTAAACACTGCGGTTACTTTACCAAAACGAGAACAATTTGGCAACCTAGCTAAAATTACAGCGCAGTTACTTTTAGACAATTATGCACCTGCTAGTGCAATTATTAATTTAAAAGGTGAAGCTGTTTATTTTTCTGGAAATACAGGTAAATACTTGCAACCTTCTCCTGGAGAAGCTAGACTTAATATAGTAGACATGGCAAGGGAAGGACTTAAAACTGACTTACGTGCCATAATCTCTAAAATTAGAAAAAGCAACACCATAGAAATTAGAAGAAATATTAACGTAAAAACAAATGGTGATCATCAAATAATAGATCTGTGTTTAAGACCTTTAAAACTTCTTATTCCTGATGAAGACTATTATATGCTTACTTTTGAAGATCAAGACACACCTTCTATTCTTAGTGAAAATGCACAAATAAATAATCCAGCTGAAACTTCAGAATTACAAGCATTAGAGCAAGAATTAATTGCCACAAAAGAATTTTTAAGAGCTACAATAGAGCAGTTAGAGGTTTCCAATCAAGAGTTAAAATCTTCTAATGAAGAGTTACAATCTAGTAATGAAGAGTTGCAAAGCACTATTGAAGAGCTTGAAACCTCTAAAGAAGAATTACAGAGTGTTAACGAAGAAATTGTAACTGTTAATACAGAACTACAAGGTAAAATTGACGAACTAGCACAAGCTTATGATGACATGAACAACTTGCTTGCCAGTACAGAAATTGGTACTATTTTTCTAGATGCCGATTTAAAAATTAAACGATTTACACCACCAATGTCTAAGATTATAAATCTTATACAAAGTGATGTTGGAAGACCTGTACAAGACCTCTCATCTAACCTTATTTACGAAGGAATAATAAAAGACGCGAATAAAGTATTGGAAAAACTCACGCCTTTTCAAGCAGCTGTAAAAAGTAATGATGGTATTTGGTACCAAATGCAGATTATGCCATATCGTACCTCTCTAAATGTTATTGAAGGTGTGGTTATTACTTTTGTTGATATAACTAAAGAAAAATTACTTGCTGTAGCACTAAATGAAATTAAAGAGAACTATGAGCATCTCTTAGAGTTAACACAAACAACTGTTTATACTCAAAACAAAAATCTTGTTTACACAAGTATGGTACAGAAAGGTGTCGCTTTTCAATCGCAACTATTGGTTGGAAAAACAGATATGGATTTCTTTTCAAAAGAAGATGCAAAAAAATTAGAAACTATAAAGAATAAAGTCCTTAAAACTGGAAAAACATACAGAAATACCGTTTCGTTATTACTTGGAGGAGCAACTCAATACCAAGACTTAACAATAAGACCAATTATTGTAGCTTCAAAAATTACTGGAATTGCTTGTACATCAACAGATATCACAGAGCTGTATCAAGCAGAAAAAAAACTAGAAGACATTAACAAAAAAATAAATGAATCCTGAAAAATCTATATATAACAAGTTAAGAAAAAGAGCAGAAGCTAGAGTTGCAAGAAATCTAGATTTGCTTAAAGGTTTTACTTTGGATAATGCCAAGGCTTTACTACACGAACTTGAAGTGCACCAGATAGAACTGGAAATGCAAAATGAAGAGTTAAGAGAAGCACAAAATCGTCTTGAAGAAGTGAAAGATCAATATACAGATCTGTTTGATTTTGCTCCTGTAGGGTACTTAGTTTTGGATAAAAAAGGAGTCATTGAAAACATTAATCTTACCGCCTGTGATCTTTTAGGTGTTGAACGTACATTAATTAAAGGCAAACCGCTTTCTTCTTATATGGAAAATGGGGAATCTCGTACATTGTTCCTAAAGTTACAAGCTGCTTTCAAAACAGGTAAGCTTGAAGATTTTGAACTTGAAATGAGACATAAAAGCAACGTTTTTTTTAAAGCATCTCTACAAGGTATTATTACGCAAAATAAAGAGCAAACAGATTATGTCTGCAGAATTTCCTTTCAAGATATAACTAGTTTAAAAGAAGCGGAAGCATTATTGTTTCAGCATGAAGCCTTACAAAAAGAAAAAAAAATAATACAGCAATATTTAGATTTAGCGCCTATTCTTTTTCTCATATTAGATTCAGCTAATAATGTACAAATAATTAACCAAAAGGGCCGTTATTTAATAGGTGAAAAAGTGCAAAATATCATCGGAAAGAATTGGTTTAATAAATTTATAAATGATTTAGATGATAATTCTGTAGTTGAAGATATTATAGCTAATCATAAAAAAGGAACGATACTAATACCATCTAATTTTGAAAGTAAACTAGAAAGCACTAATAGTGAATCAATTATTATGTCTTGGTCTAATGTTTCTTTGTTGGATGAAAAAGGAGCGTTTTTAGGAACTTTAATGGCTGGTGAAGATGTTACAGAACGAAAAAAAATAGAAACCCGTAAAGAACTATACACACAAGATCTTGAAGATATAGTAGAACTAAGAACCAAGAAATTAACGGAAGCTTTACATAATGAGAAAATGGTAAACGAAATGAAATCGGCATTTGTTTCTATGGCATCTCATGAGTTTAGAACACCATTAACTAGCGTACTATCTTCTGCAATTTTATTAAACAAATACAATACTCTTAAACAATATGATAAACAACCACGCCATATTGATAGGATTAAGTCTTCTGTAAAACAACTTACTGATATTTTAGAAGATTTTCTCTCTATGGATAAACTGGAAAGAGGAATTATAAAAACAACTAAGAATTCTTTTGACTTAAAAATACTTATTAAAGAAATATTAGAGGACCTAAATTGGTCTTTAAAAGAAAAGCAACATATAAACTATAATCACAAAGGTGATGCTATAGTTCTTTTAGATATAAAAATACTACGAAATATCTTTTTGAACTTAATTACAAATGCTATAAAATACTCAAATACTGATATATTAATTTCTACAACTGTTAAAAATGATGTTGTAAATATTGTTTTTATTGATAAAGGAATTGGTATACCAGAAGAAGAGCAAAAACATCTTTTTAGTAAATTCTTTAGAGCAAAAAATGCTACTAATATTCAAGGAACTGGACTTGGTTTAAGTATTGTTAAGCATTATGTTGATTTACTGGAAGGAGAAATTTCTTTTGAAAGTAAATTAGGAGAAGGTTCTACTTTTAACATTTCATTACCACAAAAGGCTTAATATTTCATTTAGATTATCTTACTCTAATAGAAAAAACATTATACCTCTTTTACATATTTAAACACAATTTTCTTAAAATTTAGGAAATCACTTTTAAAAGAATCCATTCTATCTTTAAGTTGACGATGCATTACTCTATAAATTGCATCAAATAATCCTTTTTCATTTTGTTGCAGCCTATATAATAATTTTTCATGTGCAACAATATCATTCTCTATATACTTAAAGAGGTTGGCATGTAGGTCATCTAAGTAGTCCAGAATTTTTATAAAATCTTGTTTATGATCATCTTGAGATTTTTTTACCTTAAGTAAATTATCTAAAAGTTGAATCTCATCTTTCCAAAAAGCAATGGTCTCTAACCATTCTTTACTTTCTAAATGTAAAATATTAAGTCCAACTTCTAATAACATTGCTGCCTTTGAATTTAAAACTTCTGTATTCATGTTTTTAAGTTTGATAATTTTCATTATTAATGAATGTCTTATTCTTCTAATCAAGAAACTAGATCATCAGAAATACAAAGTTTTAACTTTTAAAAACAAAAAAACATGACGGAAGTCATTAAACCAATCGTTCTAATTGCTAAAAAAAATAAAAAATAAAAAAATCACCACAACTGATGTGAATCATTTCCAGAGACTAAACCCTAAAGTAAATTTGAAGCAAATAATTATTGTTTAATTAAAATATTATAAATTATGAAAACAGATGTAGAAATTAAAGAAGATGTATTAGATGAATTAGCATGGCAACCTAGTATTGATGAAACTCAAATTGGAGTTATTGTTGAAAACGGTGTAGTAACCCTTAGTGGTGTAGTTAATAATTACTCTAAAAAACTAGCTGCAGAAAAAGCAGTAAAAAATGTTGAAGGCGTAAAAGCAGTAGCTGAAGATATTGAAGTTCTTTACGGAATTAGTTACAAAAAAACAGACAAAGAAATTGCAAAAGCTATTGTAAATGCTTTTGAATGGAACTCTTCTGTTCCTGAAGAAGAAATCTCCATAAAAGTTGAAAATGGTTGGGTTTTTCTATCTGGTGAAGTACAATGGATGTATCAAAAAAATGCTGCAAGAAATGCCATTAAAAACTTATTAGGTGTAAAAGGTGTAAGTAATTCTATTAAATTAGAAAATAATATTGAACCCAAAGAAGTAAAAGATAGAATTAAAAAAGCATTTCATAGAATGGCAACTCTTGATTCAAATGCTATTACTCTTGAAACTCATGGTCATGCTGTTACATTACGTGGTAAAGTACATTCTATTAAAGAGAAAGAAGATGCAGAAACAGCAGCATATAATGCTCCTGGAGTTTACGACGTTAAGAACGAGCTTAAAATAGAATACAGAACAGAATATGCTTAAAACTTATTGTTACTAAGTATTATTTTATTTAGTAAATAACCCTGACTTTAGTAATAAAGTCAGGGTTATTTATTTTTTTTTAATTCAAAAAAAAAAAAGATAATTCGTTTCTACGAATTATCTTTTAATATTAATAAGAAGTATCTTATCTTAAAACTGACCTTAGAAGCTAACTAAAAAAACGTAACTCAATGAGAATCCATAATACCAAAACATACTTTTGTAGTTACTCTATATTCTGCTATTTTATTATTATTTACAGTCACTTGCATATCTTTAACATATACCGACTTTATATTTTTTACCGTTTTTGATGCTTCGTTAATAACATTTTGTACTGCATCTTCAAAACTCACGGTAGAGTTTCCTAAGACTTCAATTACCTTTAATACTGACATGATATTTAATTTTATATTGTTAATAAAGTATTAAAGTTAACGGTTAATACAATCTTAAGAAATGACCTTGGTCACTACCTCTTCTTTATACTATTATAATTCATAGAAAACCATTTAACTGACCTAGGTCAGTTAAATAATTTATGCTTTTATTGTTTAAAAATAAAATAGATAGATTAGAAGCGAGGTGAATAACCTTAATTGTTTTGCCTTCAAACTGGAAGTTTAGCTTCCCGTTTCTAATTTTAATTTTATAATTTATTAAAAAAAATCACGCAACTGATCTAGATCATTTTCTAAATTAAAATACGGGTATATCTTAGCTGTATAATTAATAGGAAACGTTCTTTGAAAAACATATAAGTATAGATTTTGATGTAGTAATACCCCAAAATCTTAAAGGTGTCTGACTTCTTTTTAAACCTTGTTTTTTTTGTGTTGACTTAGTAATAAGTATGTACCTAAAAGCTGTAAGTGGTCCTAAAGTAATACAATGCCTTTTAGAAAACCAGAACATTTTGGTGTTCTGGTTTTTATTTAAAAAATAATTAAAATATTGATCTTTTTTTGCTGTAAAGTGAGTAAGATCGTTATGAAGGGATTGACTTAATTTTTCGTCAAAAATTCATTTGTTTTATATTCTAGCAATAGCGTGTTTAAACACATTGAATTCATGGTTTAAAATAAATTAATCTCAACATAGGAAACGGGAGGCTAAGCTTCCCGTTTCTAATTTTAATTTGATAATTTATTAAAAAAAATCACGCAACTGATCTAGATCATTTTCTAAATTAAAATACGGCAATATCTTAGCTGTATAATTAGTAGGAAACGTTCTTTGAAAAAGATATAAGTATAGATTTTGATGTAGTAATACCCCAAAATCTTAAAGGTGTCTGACTTCTTTTTAAACCTTGTTTTTTTTGTATTGACTTAGTAATAAGTGTGTACCTAAAAGCTGTAAGTGGTCCTAAAGTAATAAAATACCTTTTAGAAAACCAGAACATTTTGGTGTTCTGGTTTTCTTTTAAAATAATTAAAGTACTGGTCTCTATTTGCTGTAAAGCGAGTAAGATCGTTGTGAAGGGATTGACTTAATTTTTAGTCAAAAATTCTTTTGTTTTATATTCTAGAAATAGCGTGTTTAAACACATTGAATTAATGATTTAAAATAAATTAATCTCAACATAGGAAACGGGAAGCTAAGCTTCCCGTTTCTAATTTTAATTTGATAATTTATTAAAAAAAATCACGCAACTGATCTAGATCATTTTCTAAATTAAAATACGGCTATATCTTAGCTGTATAATTAATAGGAAACGTTCTTTGAAAAACATATAAGTATAGATTTTGATGTAGTAATACCCCAAAATCTTAAAGGTGTCTGACTTCTTTTTAAACCTTGTTTTTTTGTGTTGACTTAGTAATAAGTGTGTACCTAAAAGCTGTAAGTGGTCCTAAAGTAATAAAATACCTTTTAGAAAACCAGAACATTTTGGTGTTCTGGTTTTCTTAAAAAAAAACAATTAAAGTACTGGTCTCTATTTGCTGTAAAGCGGGTAAGATCGTTGTGAAGGGATTGACTTAATTTTTAGTCAAAAATTCTTTTGTTTTATATTCTAGCAATAGCGTGTTTAAACACATTGAATTAATGATTTAAAATAAATTAATCTCAACATAGGAAACGGGAAGCTAAGCTTCCCGTTTCTAATTTTAATTTGATAATTTATTAAAAAAAATCACGCAACTGATCTAGATCATTTTCTAAATTAAAATACGGCTATATCTTAGCTGTATAATTAATAGGAAACGTTCTTTGAAAAACATATAAGTATAGATTTTGATGTAGTAATACCCCAAAATCTTAAAGGTGTCTGACTTCTTTTTATACCTTGTTTTTTTGTATTGACTTAGTAATAAGTGTGTACCTAAAAGCTGTAAGTGGTCCTAAAGTAATACAATGCCTTTTAGAAAACCAGAACATTTTGGTGTTCTGGTTTTCTTAAAAAAAAACAATTAAAGTACTGGTCTCTATTTGCTGTAAAGCGGGTAAGATCGTTGTGAAGGGATTGACTTAATTTTTAGTCAAAAATTCTTTTGTTTTATATTCTAGCAATAGCGTGTTTAAACACATTGAATTAATGATTTAAAATAAAATTAATCTCAACATAGGAAACGGGAAGCTAAGCTTCCCGTTTCTAATTTTAATTTGATAATTTATTAAAAAAAATCACGCAACTGATCTAGATCATTTTCTAAATTAAAATACGGCTATATCTTAGCTGTATAATTAACAGGAAACGTTCTTTTAAAAATATAAAAGTATAGATTTTGATGTAGTAATACCCCAAAATCTTAAAGGTGTCTGACTTCTTTTTAAACCTTGTTTTTTTGTGTTGACTTAGTAATAAGTGTGTGCCTAAAAGCTGTAAGTGGTTCTAAAGTAATAAAATGCCTTTTAGAAAACTAGAACACTTTAGTGTTCTGGTTTTCTTTTAAAAAATAATTAAAATATTGATCTTTTTTTGCTGTATAGCGAGTAAGATCACTATGAAGGGATTGACTTAATTTTTAGTCAAAAATTCTTTTGTTTTATATTCTAGCAATAGCGTGTTTAAACACATTGAATTAATGATTTAAAATAAATTAACCTCAACATAGGAAACGGGAAGCTAAGCTTCCCGTTTCTTTTTTAATAAGGTTTTAATTTCTATAAAATTTAAAAAATAGTTATTCAATTTCACTTTGTAAAAGCGATATTATTATCCGTCTAGGTATAAACGAATAATAATATTTCTGAAGTAAAAGTATTCAATATCAAATTAGTTTAATCAATAAAATTTGCTAAATACTCTAAACTTTCTTTGTCTTTCAAAATTATTTTTCTACTAGAATTAATGGTTATTAATCCCTCTTGCTTAAACTGTGTTAACATTCTAATAGCAGTCTCTGTAGCTGTACCAATAATTCCTGCAAAATCTTCTCTAGAAATATTTATACCAGCACTTTCTTTATCAATTAAAAGCCCATTATCAAGCAATTTTAATAACGTTTTAGCAGCCCTCTGTCTTACGGGTGCATATGCCATGTTTTTTAATTTCTCTTGAACATCTATTAAATTATTAGAAATCATATTTATAAATTTACTCGAAACAACCTTGTTCTCATAAAGTAGTTTTATAAAATCTGTCTTTGGTATTTCACAAATTTCTGCATTCTTCAAAACCACTGCAGAATCAACATAAACACCTTTATCGCTTAATAAGGATAATTGGCCAATAAAATCTCCAGGACCATAAAGACCTGTTACAAATTCTTTCCCAGAATCTGTTGTTAGAAAAGTTTTTATGGCACCACTTTGAATAAAGTATAAATTATGAGCTGCTGAACCTTCCATATAAATACTTTCCTTTTTTATATAATTATAAATACTTAAATCTTGAGTTAAACTCTCAAAACTTATGTACTCT
The DNA here is from genome assembly GCF_002163835.1 of Polaribacter sp. SA4-10. NCBI lineage: Bacteria > Pseudomonadati > Bacteroidota > Flavobacteriia > Flavobacteriales > Flavobacteriaceae > Polaribacter > Polaribacter sp. SA4-10. The sequence goes on from NZ_CP019331.1 coordinate 1,301,680, forward strand.
GATGCTTCATCTATAAAATCATTTAGACCTTTAACATTTTTTGAAAACTCTTTTTTTAAAAAATCATGTTTTTTTAAACGAGATTCTATTGCCTTAAGTAAGTCTTTTTCTTCAAATGGTTTGGTTAAATAATCATCTGCTCCCAAATTCATACCTTTTCGTATATCTGACTTTTCTGTTTTGGCTGTTAAAAATATAAAGGGAACACTTGCCGTTTTTTTTGAACTACTTAAAGCCTCTAACACTCCATATCCATCTATATCTGGCATCATAATATCACAAATAATCAAGTCTGGTTTAACTTTGTTTGCTATCTTAATACCAACTTTACCATTTTGAGCTGTTGCAACATTATAATTTGCTAATTCGAGTATCTCAGCAATATTCTCCCTAACATCTTCATTATCTTCAATTATTAATACTTTTTCCATCGTAATTTATATATTAATTTGTAATAAATATATTTCTTAAAATATAATTTTCCATAAACAAATAGACTTTGCATTAGTTTCTATATATAATTCTCACCTTAAACTTACTCTTCTAATTTTTGAATATTTTTATTAAAAAAGTTAAAACAAAGGGTATACCAGGTTTTATTTTTCATTTATAACACAAAATACATTAGAGCTTTAAAATTACGCTTATGTATTAAAAAACAATATGATAACTATCATAATCTATAATAAATATTTTTTAATTGATGATTTTTTTATGTATCGTATAAGGAATTGGTAGCTGCTATGATGGTTTATAAAAAACTTACGTCAATCTAAATTAAGGTACAGAATTTACTGTGTGCTACCTCATCGCTAATTTAGTGATGGAACAAAATCATATTTCAGAACAATGCGAATTTGTCAAAACACAAAAACAAGTTGTTCTTAAATTATTAAAAAATAAAAGAGATAAAATCTGGAAAAATTACCTAGAATTATAGCTTAAAAAATCAAATAATTTCAAACTCAAAGTGTACCACCAAAACGTTTAATAATTTGTACTAAAACTAAAGAACTGACAGAAAATATTAGGATTGTTAAAAATTGATTGGACGATAAAGGTATCAACGAGAGCGCTTTAGAAATAACAGGTGTAATATATGCCAGGTATGTTAAAAACACACATAAAACAATTGCTACCCAAACCCAAATATTGGTAGTAACTTCATTTTTAAAAAAGGATAAATGACGTGCAGGCATATTAAAAACATTAAGTAGTTGAGCAGAAATAAGTGTATAAAAACCCATATTATTTATTTGATTTGTAGAGAGCTTTAATACAAAAAAAGAATATACAGTAATACCCAGTACTGCTATACTTATACTTATACCATAAATTATTGTTGTTCGCCAATGTTGTTTTGTCATTATTGGTTCTTTAGCGTTTTTTGGCGGTAATTGCATTATATCCTTCTCTCCTTTTCCTAATCCTAAAGCTAATGCTGGAAAAATATCTGTTATAACATTTAAAAATAGAATTTGTAAGGGTAATAATGGAGATGGTAAGTTTAGAATTGCAGCGACACCCACAGAAAGTATTTCTGCAAAATTACTCGACAAAAGATATACTACAAACTGACGAATATTCTGAAAAATAACTCTTCCTTGTTTAATCGCCAATTCAGTTGCTATAAATTTATCATCTAACAGTATAATGTCTGCTGCTTCTCTTGCAGCATCAGTGCCTCTAATTCCCATAGCAATTCCTACATCTGCTTTCTTTAATGCTGGAATGTCATTAATACCATCTCCTATCATTCCTACAATATTGTTGTTTTTTTGAAAGAACGTTATAATGGCAATTTTTTGCTCAGGAGTTACTCTTGCAAAGACAGAAGCATTAAGAAATTGTTCTTTTTCATTTTTAGAAAGTGTTTCAATATTTTGAAAGGCATTCCCCAAAAAAACGTTCTCTTCAAACCTGTTATCAATTAGTAGTCCTATATCTGTAGCAATTTTCTTTGCAGTCCCAGGATGATCACCAGTTACCATTATTACCTTTATTCCAGCTTTTTTATAACTTTCAATTATTGGTTTTACATCTTTTCTTGCAGGATCAATAAAACCGATAACACCTATAAACGTAAGATGTTCTAATAAATCTTCCTTTTCTGGTTTTGATATTGTTTTTTTATAAGCAAAAGCTAATGTTCTAAAACCTTTTGAGGCCAAATCATTCACTTTATCACTCCATTCTTCTTTGGTATCAAAAAGTTTAGATTGCCCATTTTTTAAAATCATATTGCATTTGGTAACAACATTTTCAAAAGCTCCTTTCATATATATACAATAACCATCAATATTAGAATGCGCGGTTATCATCATCTTACTCTTGGTGTTAAATGGTATTTTAAAAATTTCAGGATTGTTATTTCTGATTGATTTTAAATCGAATCTATTTTGTTCTGCAAAATCCAATAAAGACAAATCTATAGTGTCTCCATATCTTTCTTGTATTGATAATTGCACATCATTACAAAGTATGCCTGTTAATACTAGTGCATCAAAATCTTTTCTTTGTTTCAATTTTTGTAGAAAATGAGTTTCATGAGAATGTGTGTTTTCTATCAATTGTGTTCCTAGTACAATTGTTTGTACTTTCATTTCGTCTTCCGTAAGTGTTCCTGTTTTATCTGTGCAAATAATATTAGTAGCTCCTAAAGTTTCTACATCTTCTAATTTTTTTATAATGACCTTTTTTTTTGATAGTCGGAGCATTCCGTGAGCAAGAGCAATAGTAGCTACAATTGGTAAACCTTCAGGTATTGTTGCTACTGCTAAAGCAATTCCTGTTTGAAACATTAACAAAATATCATTTCCTCTAATAATACCAGAAATCACAATAAATATGGTAAAAAAGAACGTTAGCCAAATAAGACGCCCACTCAATCTATTTAATTTTTTTTCAAGAGGCGTATGTTCTTCTTTAGCATTAATAGCCATTTCTTGAATTTTACCTAATTGGGTATTCATTCCTGTTGCTACTACAATGGCTTTTCCGCTACCAGAAAAAACAGTAGTTCCTTTAAAAATCATGTTATTTTGCGAAACTATGGGAGTGTTTATAGACCTCAACTCATTTGTTTTTTTTTCTACAGGAATGCTTTCTCCTGTTAATGAAGCCTCTTTTATCATTAAATTTTCTACGGAAATTAAGCGTGCATCTGCAGGTACAACATCACCTCTTTTAAGAATAATGATATCTCCAGGAACCAACATTGTAGTTTTCACTTCTAAAATATTTCCATCTCTTATTACTTGAGATAATAAATGACTTAAACTCATTTTTCTAAGTGCTTCTAGCGATTGTCTCGCTTGCAACTCCATAAAAAAACCAATAGCTGTTGTAATAATAATAACAATAAGTATTGCAAATCCTTCTAGCCAATTTTGAAATAGAAATGCAATTAGGGTAGCAATAGTTAGAATATATATAATTGGATCAATAAATTGATTGACTAAAATTTTCCATTTACTTTGCTTCTCCTTTTTTAAAATTTCATTTTGTTTGTAATAAAGTAGGCGTTTTAAAGCTTCTTTTGAGCTGATACCTTTATTGATATTTGTGTCAAGCTTTTTAGCTACATTCTGAAAAGAAATTGAGAAGTAATTAAGTATCATCTTTGTAACGTATAAAAAAGGTGATTAATAAAAATCACCCTTTAATCTAAATAATAGTTTTATTACTTAGATTAAAGGGTGATTAAGTTTGAAAAACTAAAAAACTTTATTAGCAGCTAATTGCACTAAGCTATTTTTATTTTTTTTGGTTCTTCCTTTTTAGTTTCTTCTTTTTTTACAATATCAAAGCTAAGAATACCGTCATGGTAACTCGCTTTAATTTCTTCCTCCTCAACATTTTCTGGTAATAGTAGCGATCTCGAAAATGAATTATAGCTAAATTCTTTTCTTGTGTAATTATCTTCTTCTTCCTTCTTAGAATCTGACTTTTCTGCAGAAATATTAAGATATCCGTTATCTACTGTTACTTCAAAATCTTTTTTTGAAAATCCTGGAGCTGCAAGCTCTATTTCAAATTTACCCTCTTCCTCTTTAATATTTAAAGCGGGTTCATCTGACTTTCCATTCCAAAAATTCTCTAATAATGACTGACCATTATTCCATAATCGATTACCTACAAATTCATCGGTATCAAATAAATCTTTTGTGCTTAGACCTCCAAATGGTCTTCTTCTGTTTTTGAATTTTACTAGTGACATAATTTTATATTTTAGGATTAAACAATTTATATTTTACGAATCTATTACCATAAAGTAATCTATGAAATGACCTATGTCAATGTGGTGAATTTTATAAAAAATAATTTCAAAATATTATTTATATTTTAGTGAAAACTAGACATAAAAATAGAACATAGTTCTTGTATTATGAAAGACACTCTAATGGTTCTTTTCAGTAATTTATAAGTATTAAGTAAAACTAGAGCAACAGCTGGAGCTCTTTTTAAATTATTAATAATAAACACTAATAAAGAATCTTCCAACTGACCTAGATCATTTCTAAAACGGTTATTCAGTAATAAATTTACTTCTGATAGATTGTCTAATTTAAAATCATAAAACTATGGCGTTAATAAGTTTTAAACACAAAAAAAGACCTTTCTCTAGTATTATTGCATCTGATTTTTTTAATGGAGACGATTTTTTTGAGAGCCCTTTATTTCTAAATACATTAGAAGAACCTGCTTTAAATATCAAAGAAACAGATGACGATTTTCAAGTTGAGTTATCGGCTCCAGGGTATTCTAAAAAAGATTTTGAAGTTAATATTGATAACGGATATCTTAATATTTCTGCGAAAAAATCAAGTGCTAAAGAAGAAAAGGAAGAAAACTATACTTGTAAAGAGTTTAGCTATAACTCTTTTGAAAAATCATTGCTTTTACCTGATACTATTGAAGATGATAAAGTAAAGGCTTCTTACAAAAACGGAATACTAAAATTCAGTCTTTCTAAAAAAGAGGAAGTTAAAAAAGTAGCACCTAAAATGGTAGAAATTTCTTAAAATTCTTTTCTAAACTGAGGAAACCGAAAGGTTTCCTCAGTTATTTATGGATCAAAACTTATATAATTCTAAAAATTACACTTTTAAAAGAATTAAAAAATAATAGGATTGATTTATTAAAAAAAATAAAAAATGAAAACATGAAAAATAAATATTATGCAGTACTAGTAGCATTGTTCCTTTATAATATTGGCACATTTGCTCAGGAGATTAAAAAAAATGATTCTATTCCTATTAATCAGTATGGTCAAAAAATTGTTAGTTCCTTAAGTTTAAATGGTGAAGCTCAAGATGGCTTTTTAAAGTTTACATCAGATGATAAAAGTTATTCATTTTGGTTTGATAATAGAGTTCAATTTGATGGTGGATTCTTTTCAGATAACACATTAAATTTAATAGGTAATGGCGCCACAATTCGTAGAGCTAGATTTGCTATTAAAGCCATTATGTGGAATAATTGGTATGCTGAGTTAGATCTAGATTTTTCAGGTTCAGCTGTAGAATTAAAAGATGCCTATATTAAATACACCTTTGATTCTGGTGATTTAAATATTAAAGCGGGTCATTTTAGAGAAAGCTTTGGGTTGGAAACCAACACAACTTCTCGATATGTAAATTTTATAGAACGTTCTTTAGCCTCCAAATTAGACCCATCACGTCATTTAGGAATCCAAGTAAACCATTGGGCAGAAAAATATGTAGTATCTGGAGGTGTTCATTTTAATACAGTTGGTGACTTAGAAGAAGTTACTTTTTCTAAAGATGCTAATAAAGATTATGGTTTAGATGAAGGATATGCATATACGGGTAGAGTTGTTTATAGACCTATTATTGATAATAAAAAAGTACTGCATTTAGGTTTTGCAGCCACCTATCGAACTCCACAAACCACTGCTGAAGTGCCAAATTCATTTAGATATAGTACACGTTCGTATACTTCAATCAATAGAAAAAAATACATAGATACTGATGATATTTTGAATGTTGATAATACAAACATGTTTGATTTTGAACTGGCTGGGTCTTATAAAGGGCTTCTGTTTCAAAGCGAGTATAAAATAGCAAATGTGAATAGAATAGATGATTTATCCACAGTTAATCTAAATGGTTTTTATGCTCAAGTTGGGTATTTACTTTTTGGAGGTACATACAACTATAACAAAGCTGAAGGGGAATTCACTAGAATTACGAGAGGTAAAGAATATGGTGACTTAGAACTTGCTTTTAGATACGATTTTGTTGATGCCAATGATTTTGATGCTGAGATTTATGGAGGTGCTGCTGAAGGGTATACAGTTGGTTTAAATTATCACTTTAACCCAAATGTAAAATTCATGGTCAACTTTGTATATACTAATAATGATAGATATGCTAATGGAAAAGGTAAATTATACGTTGGCCACGATATTAATGGTGATTTAACTAAAGATCCTTTAGATGTTGTAGAAAAAAATGGCAATGCAGGTGATGACTTTAGTATGGTAACTATGAGATTAGAAATTGATTTTTAAAAATTTTAAAACAAGATTAAAATGAAAAATTTAAAATATTTATTAGTAATAACTTTAGTTATACTAACGAGTTGCGTAGATGATGAGGCAATAGAAGACACTTCTGGACCCGTAGTTTCTGAAGCTGTTAAACTGAACGAAATTATGTCAACTGGCGACCCAGATTGGCTAGAGTTATATAATGGTGGTAGTGCAAGCATTAACATATCAGGTTATACATTATCAGACACAAGTCAGGAATGGACTATTGATAACCTTTCTATTGCAGCTGGTGAATTTGTTACCTTTAATTGTGATGATTCAAATGTGGCAAATGTTGCAACCAATTTCAAAATTTCTTCAGGTGGAGAAAAAATCACCCTAAGAAATGTTGCTGGAGAAATTATTGATGAAATAACAACACCAGATATGGCTTCACAAGTTGGGTTAACTTATGGACGAGAAGTAGATGGTGGTAATACTTGGGTTGTACAAAGCCCATCAAAAGGGATGGCAAATAGCAATGTAAATTTAGCACCTGTAATTACCGCAGAACCGTTAACTGAATTTGATAACCTTTATGCTGTGAATGTTTCTGATGCTGAAGGACTAGCTGCTGTTAAATTAGTGTTTATGATAAATGAAGGAGTGCAGTCTATTGATATGGCTTTAGTTGAAGGAGCGTTTAAAACTTCTGTACCCAAAACTAATGTAGGTGATATTATACAATATTATATCGTAGCAACAGACAATACAGGTTTAACAACCTATTATCCTGAAAATGGTAATAATACGCCAGCTACTTTTACAGTTTTAGGTGGTATTGATAAATTAGAAATAGTAGGTGAAAGCGCTGGATTTAGGGGGGAAGTAACTTTTACAGCCTATCCTTTTTACCCAGAACAAGTAGATGAAATTAGATTGTATTATTTATTACCAGGTGAGTTACAAGACGACGTTAATGATGATAAAACGAAAGTAGTTTTATCTAAAAACAATGATACTTTTGTAGGTGTTATTCCTGCTCAAAATACAGATGATATAATTAGATATTACCTAAGAGTTGAATATATTGAGGGTACTCAAACCTATTATCCTCTTGAAAATGGTGGAGATTTTAATCATGATTTAGGTACAACCTGGCCAAGTTATACGGTTGAAGCAATCAACTACGATGACGTTGTTAATACAACAATTAACGCTTCTACAGGACCTTTAACAAGTGTTCTATTCCCAACAAACCCAGTACCTGATACTGATATTAATATCGTTTTAGCTTATTCAAGTTCAGAAACTATTCTAGAAGCTCGTATTTATTTTTCTGTAGGAGACTCACCATTTTATTTAAAAGCAAATAAAATTTCAGGTGAAGATGATGCCTCGTTTACACAAACGAGAGTTACTATTAATTTAAAAGATGTAGTTACAGATGGTGATCTTTTATCTTTAAGTGAAACGGGTGCAAAAGTTTCTTTCTATGTAAGAATTGCTACAGCAACAGCAGAATATTATTATTCAAATGATGGCACTATGTATTTAGATGATACTCCAGGAGGAGGAACAACAGATGAATCTGATGCTTTTAAAGCAGATCCTTCACTTTGGAATGTATATAATGTTCAATAGTAATGGTAGAACAAGCAATGACAATTGGAGAAATATCAAAGCCACGTTTTGAGTTTAGGTCCTTTGGACAGAATTTTGACAAACAAGCAAAATTGATGGCTCGTTTATCAGTTCCTGTTCCTAAAAAAGTATGGGAACGAGAATCAAGCGAAATATACATCCTATCTAAAACAAATAATCTCAATAACACCAAAATACGAGATGGTAAAATGGATATAAAAACCTATGTAAAAACGGTTAATGGTTTAGAACAATGGAATCCTTTAATGAAGGAGGAATTCCCTATTTCTAAATCGGTTTTGGTAACTGATATTTTTCCTGCTTTTCAAGTAAAAGCACCAATATTATATCAAGATGCTTATACTTTGGAAGAATTTTTGGAACTGATTGATGCGCATAAAGAGCTACAAGGTGTTCAAATTCATAAACAACGTTTTGGTTATATGGTAAATAACACCATTTGTGAAATAGCGAATGTACTTATTAATGGAGCCAAAGTTGTTACTATAAATTCTGAATCAACAGCGATAGAAGCTATTAAAAAAACAATATCAGATGTTGGTTTAATTGGTGTTGAAAATATCAATTATTTACAAGCAATTAAAAGAGTAATTGGCTGGATTAATAAGCCACTTGCAAATTAATACATCATGAAAAACAGAGAAATTGAAAGGAAATTTTTAATAAAAAATAATGCATTTAAAAAAGAGTCTATAAAAGCAATGAGAATAACCCAAGGTTATTTGTCTTCAGTTCCTGAAAGAACCGTTCGCATACGAATAAGAGATAACCAAGCTTTTATTACTGTAAAAGGAATCAGTAATAAATTAGGTGCATCTCGTTTTGAATGGGAAAAAGAAATCCCATTAGAGGATGCAAAAGAGTTGCTAAAAATATGCGAACCAGGAATCATTGATAAAACTCGTTTTAATGTACAATTAGGTAATCATCGTTTTGAAGTAGATGAGTTTTATGGTGAAAATAAAGGTCTGGTGATTGCAGAATTGGAGTTAACGTCTGAAGATGAAAGTTTTGAAAAACCAGATTGGTTGGGCAAGGAAGTAACAGGAGAAGTAAAATACTATAATTCAATGTTAATGAAACATCCATTTAAAAACTGGGAATAAATAAAATTATCTTTTTTAATTGTGATTAAAAACAACACTGAGGTTCAAAAACACTTAAATGGAAGCGATTAAGCAGAAAAAAGAATTTGATGTTCTAGACATGCGAAATTACCGCATGGAAAAACTTCCTATAAAAGAAAAATCAAAATTTGAGAAATTTTTAGTAAAAATTGGAGGACCATTGGCTATTTTATCTTTTATACTCCTATTATTTTTTATTGATATTCCGTTTTTAGAACATATAAATACAGCCACTTTAAGTAAAAGCGGAAAAGCAAATTTTGATGCTATTGGTCTTCAGCAATTTATTCATTCCAATAAAGCCATGTTGGCCATTTTTGTAGCATCACTTATCTTATGGATTACTGAAGCCATACCCAATTACTTAACCTCACTAATATTAATTATTACGCTGGTATTAACAAAAGTATTGCCAGAAGAGGTTGCCTACGCACAATTAGGTCATAAGGTGATGTGGCTAAATATAATGTCATTTATTTTAGCCAGTATGTTGGTAGCAACTGGTATTGCCAAACGTTTTGCCTTATGGTTTATTCTTAAGTTTGGTAAAAATGCTTCTTCAGTTATGCTGAGTTTTATGGTTATAAATATCATTTTATCGCTATTTATCTCTGCAACAACTGCAAAAGCAGCTATTTTATTACCTATTATGATGGTTGTTGCTGCTGTTTATGGTGCTTCAAAAGGAGATCGAAACAATTTTGGAAGGAATTTAATTATTCAAAATTTATTTCAAATAAATATGGGCGCTTCTTCATTCTTAACAGGTTCTGGTGCTAATTTATTAGCAGCTTCTTTAATTGCTGGAGCAATTGGAACTGATATATTTTTTTCACAATGGATGCTAGCCTCTTTTCCTGTAGCCTTAGGTTTAATGCTAATTGGTTGGATTATAGGCACAAAAATTATCTTTCCTATTCCTAAAGAAGAACGGTTACCAAGTATAACTGGAGGTATGGAAAGTTTAAAAAAGGAATTGGAAAGTATGGGTGAATTTTCTTTCATTGAAGTAAAATCTATTATTATTTTTAGTTTAATCTTAGGGTTCTGGATAACAGATAGATGGCACGGAATTAGCCCAACTGCAGTCGCTTTTGTAGGTGCAATTGTTGCGTTATTACCTAGAATAGGAATTATAAAATGGAATGATGTTGATATACCATGGCACTTATTATTGTTCTCGGCAGGCGCTTACACTTTGGGTGCTGGATTTAATGTAACAGATTTACCTTCAATTTCTGTAAACGCATTTTTTGATGCCTTAGGGTTTAGTACTAACACACCTTTTTGGGTCTTATATATTGTATTAACCGGTGTAATGATATTTAGTTCATTGTTGATGCAATCTAAAACCATGCGAACAATGATTTTTATTCCTATTGCTATAGGAATTGCAACTCGTTTTAATTTTGAAATTATTAGTCTGGCATTACCAATGGCACTTTTAATTGAGCATGTGTATGTATTGCCTTTTAACAGTAAACCAGGGTTGTTACTCTACTCTACCAATCATTATAGTATGTCTGACGCTTTTAAATTTGGTTTTTCCATGCAGTGCATCGCTTGGATAACTTCTATATTAATGGCAATGACCTATTATAAATGGTTGGAAATTACACCTAATGGGTTGTTCTAATTCATAAATATTATGATTAAAAGTACTATTAAAATACATGATAAATTTTCAGTAGTTATCGATGTTACTTATGATAAAATTTTTGAAAGAAAAAAATCAGAATATACAACCATAACCTACTTATTTTTTCCTGACAGTTTAAATATTAATAATAAAACATATCCAAGTACAAAATTTTATAATGATGTAAGATTGTTTATTAAATATGATACTCCATACCATTCTTTAAACGAAATTGATAGTGTAGAGAACTCTTTATTAAAAAAGTTGCATAAAAATACGGAGACTTTTATTAAAGATCCTTCTAAAAGAAACAGGTCTTTATATGAAGAACGGGTAAAAATGTTTGCTTCAACTTTTAGTGCCTTACTAAGCGATCAAGTAGATGAGTTTATCAATACTAAAAACTTAATTTATAATGAGATTGAGCCGTTTTTAATTACAATACCAACGATACTTTCTCAATATAGATTGTTGGTCCTTAAAATTTCTTCTTCTTCTTTAAAACCTGACGACAAGAAATTTATTTTGTATGCTGATGAGCATATAAGTAATGTTGTTGAATTACAACTAATGCGGTTATATAATCATTTACAAAAGAACGTTTCTAAAGAAAAACTAGATACAATTATAAAAATAATAGATGAGGAACAAAAGTATAAAAAAAATGTAGACTATGATTCTCCCAAAAATAAATCTATTCCCCCAGAAGACTTATTATACAAAAGAAATCAATTAAAAAAGTATATAGATAGTGTGTTTTTCTTAAATCAGGATATTCGTAAAGATGGTGCTGTTTTTGAGCAAACCTTGTTAGCTATTTCCGCTGGTCTTGCCATGATATTTTCAACAGGAGTGGCGTTCTATTTTCAAAAATATTATGGGAGTTTAACTACACCTTTTTTTATTGCTTTGGTTGTAAGTTATATGCTAAAGGATAGAATAAAAGGTTTTATAAGTCTGTTGTTTGTAAGCAAATCCAGTACTTTTCTTTATGATTATAAAATAAATATTACAGATTCAATGAATAAGAAAATTGGACTTTTTAAAGAAAGTTTTGTTTTTGTTCCTTTTAAAAAACTAGAACCTACCATTAGAAATTATCGCTTTAAAGATAGAATTATAAACACAAGAACATTGCGAGAACAAATCATTCAGTATAAAAAGAAAGTAATTTTATATCCTACTAAATTTGGTAAAGACTTGCCAGATGAAGATATTTTGGGGTTAACAGATATTACACGATTTAATTTTCATCGATTTATACAGTACATGGATGATCCTGAAAAGGATTATATTTTAGTGAAAAAAGGAGAACTATATACCAAAGTTGCAGACAAGGTATACCCCATAAATATTATTCAAAAACAGTATACAGAAGTGGGTATTGAATTTAACCGCTACCGAATTATTATGAGCAGAAATGGAATAAAACGTATTGAAAAAGTACTTTAAAATAGCATTTAACACAAAAATAAAGTTCCTTGATTTTAAGCATATTATAAATATTTAACTTGATAAAATCATACAAAAGGTGACCTCTTAACTAACTTTAAACGAAACAGTGAATAGTGAATAGTGTATAGTGAAGAGTGAACAGTAAACAGTAAACAGTAAACAGTGATTATATAATGAAAATTTAGAAGAGCCACGAAACAGAACCGTTAAAAAAAAAGGATTAACTGAAATTTTTAGGCCTATTTTATAATTCTTCTTTTTATTTATGATCTAAGTCATAAATAAAAAACAACCAGTTAAATATCTTTGAAACTAAAATAAGTAATAGCATATTATGAAAATAGGATTCCTACTTCCCATATTATGATTTAATCATCTATCCAAAAGAACTAATAAGTTAGAGGGACATTGAAAGGAATAATATAGATGCTGTTTTTCAACTAGAAGATACTATTAGCAATAAATTTTGATAATCATACATAAATAAATTAATGAAAGATCAAGAGTTCGCATTAAAAATTTTTGAAGCTACAATGGAAGGTATTTTAGTTGTAGATGAGTTAGGAACTATAATAAAGTCTAATCCAGCTTGCGAGTGTCTGTTTGGTTATCAACAAGGAGGTTTAGTTGGTGTAAAAGTTGAAAAATTAATACCGGTTACATTTAGAAACAAACATTTGGTTTATAGAAGTGCATATACAAAAGCACCCAAAAATCAATCTATGAGAAGAGTTATGGATCTTCAAGGTTTTAAAAAAGATGGTTCACAATTTCCCGTAGAAATAAGTCTAAGTCCAACAACAATAGATAATAATGAAGCAGTTATTATATTAATAATAGATGTTACTCAGCGAATCTTAACAAAAAATAATTCTCAAATAGATGAGAACAAAATAATCGAAGTACAAAACACTTCTCTTAAAAAAAGCAATTCTTGGAACTTAAGAACAGCTGATAGAAATGGATCTGATAAAATTTATAAAACACTTTCAGAAGACAGTTATAGAGTTCCTGATAAAATAAAACTAGTAACTAATACTGCAGAAAAAAAGAAGGTAGAAACAAAAGCGATCAAGAATCAACAAGAGTTACAAGCCGATACCATTAAATTAAAAGAAAAAATTGATAAGCGTACTCATGAACTCCAAGTTACAGTGCATCAATTATTAGAGAGTAATTTAAACTTAGAAGACCAAATAAGAATTACTAAAGCCGCAGAAAATGAAGCATTAAGCAGCCAAGCTATGTGCTTTGCCATTGCTGAAAATTTCCCAAAAGGTATTATCACTGTAGTAAACAATGATTTTGAAATTTTATATTGTGTTGGAGAAGGTTTAAGGGTGATGAATTTAGATGAAATTAATTTGAAAGGAATGAAAATTGATGAAATTGACATTTTTTCTTTAGAACTAAGAGCTAAATTAAAAAAAAATATTCAAGAAACTCTTAATGGAAAACACCTCTCTTTTGAAACCAATTATAACAATACTACTTTCGCTGTAAATACGACTCCTTTATTTGATGAAAACCAAAAAATTGATAGAGCTTTATTGGTCTATAACGATATTAATAATCAAAAAAACATAGAACAAGAGATTCGTAACTCCCTAAAAAAAGAACATGAACTTAATGAATTAAAATCTCGTTTCATTTCTACCGCATCCCATGAATTCAGAACCCCTTTAAGTGTTATTCTTTCTTCTACTACACTTATAGAAAAGTTAAATAAACAAGGATTTGAAGAGAAAAGAAAGAAGCATTTAGAGAGGATTAAATCTAATGTAAGAAACTTAGTGGTGATTCTTAATGACTTTTTATCCATAAGTAAATTAGAAGAAGGAAAAGTTGTAGCAAGACCAAAACTTTTTGATCTTATAGCATTTTCAAGTTCAGTAATTAATGAAATAAAACCAAATAAAAAGAACGGACAAATTATTACTCTAATAAAAAACACTGCTGAAGTAGAAGTCTGCTTAGATCCAAAACTGATGCTTCATATACTGTCTAATTTATTATCAAATGCTATTAAATACTCTCCAAAAGACAAGAAAATTTCATTAGTAATAACAAAAAACGAAAAGCACATCACTTTAGAAGTTGTAGATGAAGGTATTGGTATTCCAAAAAGTGAACATAAAAATATATTCGAACGTTTTTTTAGAGCTAAAAATTCAGTAAATATTCAAGGAACAGGCTTAGGATTAAATATTGTGAAGCAAAATACAGAATTAATGGGCGGAACTATCAGCTTTAAAAGTAAGCTTAATAAAGGAACTTCCTTTAAGGTAGAATTACCAATAAATATAAAATAAAAAACAGGTATTGTTGAAGATCTAAGAGAGCATACTGTTGCTATTTTAGCATTTAATAATTGTGGAATCGATACAACGGAGAATGATAAAACAGGTATAGCAAAGGAAAAAACTAGATATAAACTATGTATTTAAAAGTAAAAAACCTACTATACCTGCTATAAAAATAATGCCATATCCCACTAATACATATTTTTTAATAAGCTTACTTCCAGAATAAAACGTAATACCAATTTTAACTACTGTATTTGATAATGTTGCTAATAAAATGGCATTTTGAGCCGTTAAAAAATTAAGAGTAGTTCCTCCTAATTTTGATACTGAAATTGCAATAGCATCAATATCTGTTAATGCACTAATAGCACTAGAAATGTAAATTCCCTTAGCGCCATACTCATTACTAGCATAACTAACTAAAATTAATATACCTGTATAAAGAAGTCCAAAAAATACAGCATCTTTTATATTAAGAGGTTCACCTAAAGGTAATACATCTTTAATTTTTTTTTGTCCTTTTTGTTTATTGTAAAAGAATAATGTGGTTCCCAAGGCTGCACAAAAAATTATGAATAATGGAAGTTTTAGGTTCTCTAACATTTCTCTATTAAAAATATAAACCCAAACCACAACTCTTAGAACCATAATGCTAGCTGCTGCAAAAATTGCAATTGCATAATTGGCTGAAAGCGCTGGTGTTTCTTTACTTTTTTTTGAAAAAGTCCAGGTTACTATTGTACTAGAAACTAAACCTCCAAAAATACCCGTGAGTAATATACCTCTATTGGTTCCTAAAAATTTCATTAGAATATAGCCAATGAAACCAATACCTGAAGTTAATACAATAATCCACCCTACTTCTCTTGGGTTAATAACATTATAAGGTCCAAAATTTTGATTGGGTAGAAAAGGTAAAATTAACAATGCAATGACCACAAAGCGAATAAATGCGGATAGTTCTTGTTTGTTAATTTGTCCAATAATATTTTTAAATTTCATTTTTAAGGACAATAACACTACAAGAATTACAGTCAAAGCCAAACTAAACTCAATATATCCTAACAATGTTAGCCCACCCAGTAAATAAATTAAAATAGTAGCAAACTCAGTAGTACTACCTATTTCACCTTTACTACCTGAAATCCAATATGAAATAGAAACAATCACTACAACACTTATTAAACCAATAATAAAAATCCAGGGATGAATAAGAAAATTAAGTAATGCGAAAGTAAACCCCAAAACTGCAACAATAGATAGTGTTCTAAGTCCTGCAAAAATTTCCTTATGGTTTGAACTAGAAAATTCTCGTTCTAATCCTATAACGAGTCCGATTCCTAAAGAAATAAGCATTCTTATTAGAAACTCAGATTGTGTAAGTTTAAAATTTTCTGTTTGTATGATAAGAATCTCTTCCATTATTCTTGCGGTTTTGACACTTCTTTAAAAACAAAAGCAAATACAAATCATAAAAAGCAAAACTAAAATAAACAAGTCTGTTATAATAATTTTTTGATAAATGAAAAAGGTCTTGAAGCCAATAACTAAACAAATTTTCTGCACAGGTTATTTTATAGCATAAAAAGGTAAGAATAAAAAAACACAAATTAAAAAATAACTAAAACGATACTTTTTATACGTTAAAGTAAAAAAAGCAGCGTAACAATTGTTAAAAAATTAACTATAAACCAATTAATATATTAATCTATATTATGATGAAGAACAAAAGATATCAAATTAATTTATGCGCTATTATAATTATTACAATACATATTACACTAATCATTTAACAAATTTAAAAGTTAAAAAAGCATATTGAAATGACCTAGATCATAAATATTAAGTTAATTCTTTTTAAAAATTGAAAAATTAATAGATAGATTCTTATTTATATTATTTGAAGAAAATATAGGTATCTGACCTCAAACTGTCAGTTTTCACAAAAAATAAACCCTTACAATCAAATGATTATAAGGGTTTTTGCGGAGAAAGAGGGATTCGAACCCCCGGACCTGTTACAGTCAATAGTTTTCAAGACTACCGCATTCGACCGCTCTGCCATTTCTCCAGTGTGTCTCATCAGGTATTCCCTGAATGCGGCTGCAAATATAGAAACCTTTTTCATTATATCGAAATAAAATAAATGTTTTTTATCTAAAATTTTAGGAATAATATTTAATTAAATATAACTCCCTAATAATCAAGATAAATAACCACAATTTAAAGGCTTAAAAATAATTTATTATTAATAGCAACTCCTTTATTATTTGATACTTTAGTATATTTACATTCAATTTTATAAAAACGAACTATGCCTTTTAATTCTTTCGGAAATTTATTGAGAGTAACAACTTATGGAGAATCACACGGAACTGCTATTGGTGGTGTTATTGATGGGTTTCCTGCTGGATTAAATGTAGATTTTGATGCGATACAAGCAGAATTAGACAGAAGAAAACCAGGACAGTCTAAAATTGTAACTCAGCGTAAAGAACCAGATACTGTAGAATTTTTGTCTGGTATCTTTGAAGGAAAAACTACTGGAACTTCTATCGGTTTTATTATAAAAAACACAAATCAAAAATCTAAAGATTACAACCACAATACAAATGTGTATAGACCATCTCATGCAGATTACACCTATGATAAGAAATTTGGTGAAAGAGATTACAGAGGTGGTGGTAGAAGTTCTGCTCGTGAAACCGCAAATTGGGTAGTTGCAGGAGCTTTGGCAAAACAATTAATTTCTAGTATGAATATTAATGCGTTTACTTCTTCTGTTGGTGAAATATTTTTAGACAAACCTTATCAAGAATTAGATTTTTCTAAAACTGAAAGTAATATTGTACGTTGCCCTGATGAAGCTTCTGCAGAAAAAATGATTACTAAAATTCAAGAAATTAGAAAAGCGGGTGATACAATTGGAGGAACCGTTACATGTGTCGCTCAAAATGTACCTGTAGGCTTGGGAGAGCCAATTTTCAATAAATTACATGCAGAGTTAGGTAAAGCAATGCTATCTATTAATGCCGTTAAAGGTTTTGAATTTGGTAGCGGTTTTTGTGGAGCAAAAATGAAAGGCTCAGAACATAATGATATATTTAATGCTGATGGTTCTACACAATCTAATTTGTCTGGAGGAGTTCAAGGAGGAATTAGTAACGGAATGGATATCTACTTTAGAGTAGCTTTTAAACCTGTTGCAACCATTATGAGTTCTCAACAAACAATAAATTCTGAATACGAAGTTACAGAGATAACAGGAAAAGGAAGACATGATCCTTGTGTTGTTCCAAGAGCTGTCCCTATCGTAGAAGCTTTAACAGCTTTGGTTTTAGCAGATTTTTGGTTACTAAATAAGACTCGGAAAATTTAACATGTATCTTCTTACAAATAAGGATAAATACCTTTGTAGATTTTTTTAATTTGAATCATTCTATTAAGTACCTTTAAACCTGTGAAAAGTAGTAGAATCTATTTTATTGATATTGTTAGAGCATTTGCCATTTTAATGATGTTGCAAGGTCATTTTATTCACACTTTTTTAGGAAATACCTATGGTGATTTAAATCCAACTATCTTTAGAATTTGGTCTTATTTTAGAGGAATTACTGCACCTATTTTTTTTACAATTTCTGGTTTAATATTTACGTACCTTTTACTAAAGTCTAAAGAAAAAGGGACCGAAAAATACAGAATGAAAAAAGGAATAACTAGAGGCTTTATGCTTATTGGTATCGGTTATTTAATTCGAATTCCTTTTGTGCAATGGTTTTCAGGAAAATTTAACTCAAAATTTATTGCGATTGATGTATTACAATGTATTGGAGTAAGTTTACTTCTAATAGTAAGTTTATATTTTTTAAGTGCTAAAAAAACTATTGTGTTTTCCTTAATTACTCTTGGCATAGGTGTACTTATCTTTTTATTTGAACCGCTATACAGAACTTTGAATATAGAAGTAATTCCTGAGTTTCTAGGCAACTATATTTCAAAAAATAATGGGTCTATATTTACGGTACTACCATGGTTTGGATATTCTTCTTTTGGTGCTTTTATAGCTACTTTATTTTATTGGAATTTAGACAAACCTCATTTTAAGAAAACGATGATATTTTCTTTCTTTTTTTGTGGTATTTTTTTAATTTTTTATTCGTCATCTACACTAATTAAATTATATAACCAAACTGATATTCAATTATTTAAAAGTGTTGCTTATTATAATTATTTATACGCTAGACTTGGTGATGTACTTATTTGCTTTGCGTTCTTTTATAGCCTAGAACAGTACTTAAAACATCCTGTAATCTTAAAAATTGGAGAAAAAACATTGTCTATTTATATCATCCATTTTATCATTATTTATGGCAGTTTTATTCAATTTGGGTTGCAACATTTTATAGAGAAAAACCTAAACCCGTGGCAAAGTGCTATTGGAGCAATTCTTTTTTTAGTAGGAGTTTGCCTTATTGCATTCTACTACAAAAAACCAATCTCCTATCTTTATACAACCATTGCTTCATACAAAATAAAAAAAAGGTTGATATCGATTTTACCAAATAAGTTATAAGGCTACGCTTGTCCTGTAGGCCCAAAATTCATTGGAATTGGAGCTTGTTCAGAATCTTTTATTTCTCCATGAGCATTCTCAAATTTCCGAACATTGTCAGCTAAAGCTTTTGTTAATCTTTTTGCGTGCTGAGGAGTTAAAATAATTCTTGATTTTACTTTTGCCTTTGGTATTCCAGGCATAATATTTATAAAATCTACAATAAACTCAGACATTGAATGATTAATAATTGCTAAGTTAGAATACGTTCCTTCGGCAATCTCTTGATCTAATTCAATATTTAATTGTCCTTCTTTTTTTTTATTTTCTTCCATACTTTAAATAGTTAAATTGTGTAATTGTGTAATTGTTTCACTGTTGAAAAGATACAAAAAATAAAAAAGTTGAACTGAATATTGTAATTTAATTACAGTAAACAATTCAACTTTTAAACTTTTAAACGATTAAACGCTTATTTAAAACTTTGTTCTATTTCATCTTTAGGACCTACAATTACGTGGTCATAAGCTCTCATACCTGTACCTGCTGGAATTCTCTTACCAACAATTACATTCTCTTTTAAGCCTTCTAAAGTATCTACTTTACCACTTACAGCAGCTTCGTTTAATACTTTTGTAGTTTCTTGGAAAGAAGCTGCAGAAATAAACGATTTTGTTTGAAGTGATGCTCTTGTAATACCTTGTAAAACTTGTTCTGCGGTTGCCGGTTTAGCATCTCTAGCTTCAACTAAGTTTAAATCATTTCTTCTTAACAAAGAATTTTCATCTCTTAATTGACGTGCAGAAATAATTTGACCTGCAGTTAAGTTCTCAGAATCTCCAGACTCTTCAACAACTTTCATTCCGTAGATTGCATCGTTATCTTTAATAAAGTCAATTTTATGAATTAATTGATTCTCTAAGAATAAAGTATCTCCAGAATCAATAATCTTAACTTTACGCATCATTTGACGTACAACAACTTCGAAATGTTTGTCATTAATTTTCACACCCTGTAAACGATATACTTCTTGAATTTCGTTCACTAAGTATTCTTGCACTGCTGCTGGTCCTTTAATTCTTAAGATATCTGAAGGAGTGGTTGCTCCGTCTGATAATGGCATACCTGCTTTAATAAAGTCATTTTCTTGAACTAAAATCTGATTTGAAAGCTTTACTAAATACTTACTAATATCTCCAGTTTTAGATTCAACAATAATCTCTCTGTTACCACGCTTAATTTTCCCGAAAGAAACAACACCATCAATTTCTGAAACAACAGAAGGGTTTGAAGGGTTACGTGCTTCAAATAGCTCAGTTACACGAGGTAATCCTCCTGTAATATCACCTGCTTTACCAGATTTACGAGGTATTTTTACTAATGTATGACCAGATTCTACAACATCTCCATCACTAACCATTAATTGTGCTCCTAAAGGTAAACTGTATGAACGTAAAGCAGTACCGTCTTTGTCTTCAATAATTAACGAAGGAATAAGTTTCTTGTTCTTAGAGTCAATCATTACTTTCTCTTGGAAACCAGTTTGCTCATCAACTTCTACAGAGTAATTAATACCCTGGCTTAAGTTGTCAAACTTCACTTTTCCTCCAAATTCAGAAACAATCACACCATTAAATGGATCCCATTGAACTATTACATCTCCTTTTTTAATCGATTTTCTATCTTTATCAAAAATATGAGAACCATAAGGAATAATATTAGTACTTAAGTTAAGTCCAGTTTTCTTATCTATGATTTTAATCTCAGCAGTTCTAGAAATTACAATATCAACTTCATTACCATCATTGTCTTTACCAACAACTGAACGTAAATCTTCAATAACTACTTTTCCATCAAACTTGGCAATCAATTTATTTTCTTCTGATATGTTACCTGCAACACCCCCAACGTGGAAAGTACGCAATGTTAACTGTGTACCAGGTTCACCAATAGATTGTGCAGCAATTACACCAACTGCTTCACCAATTTGTACCTTGTTAAGAGTTGATAAACTTTGACCATAACATTTTGCACAAATACCTTTAGCTGATTCACACGTTAATGCAGATCTTACTTGAACTCCATCAATTCCAGCATCTTGAACTGCTTTCGCTAATTTATAAGTAATTGGTTGGTTTGCTTCAATAATTACGTCTCCTGTTAAAGGATGATAAACATCTTGTAAAGAAATACGACCTTCAATTCTTTCCGTTAAAGATTCTACAATCTCATCATTTTTCTTTAAAGGAGAAACTTCTAAACCTCTTAATGTACCACAATCTTCTTCATTAATAATAACATCTTGTGAAACATCAACTAATCTACGTGTTAAATAACCAGCATCTGCAGTTTTTAAAGCTGTATCTGCAAGTCCTTTACGCGCACCGTGAGTAGAAATAAAGTATTCAAGAATTGATAATCCTTCCTTAAAGTTAGAAAGAATTGGATTCTCAATAATTTCTCCACCTCCAGCAGTAGATTTTTTAGGTTTTGCCATTAATCCACGCATACCTGTTAACTGACGAATTTGTTCTTTAGAACCCCTCGCACCAGAATCAAGCATCATATAAACTGAGTTAAATCCTTGTTGGTCTTCACGTAAACGTTTCATAGATAACTCAGTTAAATCGTTATTGGTTCTTCCCCAAATATCAATTACCTGATTGTAACGCTCTTTTTGCGTTAACATACCCATGTTATAGTTAGATACAATTACTTCAACTTCTTTATTAGCTTCAGCAATCATTCCTGCTTTTTCTTTAGGAATAATTATATCCCCTAAACTGAATGATAAACCACCTTGGAAGGCAAATTTATAACCCATATTTTTTATCTGATCTAAGAAATCTCCCGTTGTTGGAATATCTGTAGCTTTTAAAATACCACCAATAATTCCACGTAAGTTTTTCTTAGTTAATACTTCATTGATATAACCAGCTTTTGCAGGAACAACTTCATTAAATAAAACTCTACCAACGGTAGTTTTTATAATTTTTCTAACTTGTTCTCCGTTCTCGTCAACATCATAAGTTCTTACATTAATTCCAGCATTTAAGTCTACCATTTCTTCGTTAAAAGCAATCGTTACTTCTTCTGGTGAATAAAAAGTTAATCCTTCTCCTTTAATTTTTACTTCTGGAGTAGAAACTCTCTCTTTAGTCATATAGTATAAACCAAGTACCATATCCTGAGAAGGCACAGTAACTGGAGCACCATTTGCAGGGTTTAAGATATTATGAGAAGCTAACATTAATATTTGTGCTTCTAAAATAGCTTCTGGTCCTAATGGTAAGTGAACAGCCATTTGATCCCCATCAAAATCGGCATTAAAGGCAGAACATGCAAGTGGATGTAACTGTATTGCTTTACCTTCAATTAATTTTGGTTGAAATGCTTGTATACCAAGTCTGTGTAAAGTAGGAGCCCTGTTTAATAAAACTGGATGTCCTTTAATTACATTTTCTAAAATATCCCAAACAACTGGTTCTTTTCTATCTATTATTTTCTTTGCAGATTTAACTGTTTTTACAATTCCTCTTTCAATTAATTTTCTAATTACAAAAGGCTTGTAAAGTTCAGCTGCCATATCTTTTGGGATACCACATTCTGAAAGTCTTAATTCTGGTCCAACAACAATTACAGAACGTGCAGAATAATCAACACGTTTTCCTAATAAATTCTGACGAAAACGTCCTTGTTTACCTTTTAATGAATCTGATAAAGATTTTAAAGGTCTGTTAGATTCAGTTTTTACTGCTGATGATTTACGTGTGTTATCAAATAATGAATCTACAGATTCTTGTAACATACGTTTTTCATTACGTAAAATAACTTCAGGAGCTTTTATCTCAACTAATCTTTTTAAACGATTATTTCTGATAATAACTCTTCTATATAAATCATTTAAATCTGAAGTTGCAAAACGACCTCCATCTAATGGAACCAATGGTCTCAATTCTGGTGGTATTACCGGAACTGCTTTCATGATCATCCATTCTGGATGATTCTCTCTATTCTTTTGAGAGTCTCTAAATGCTTCAACAACATTTAAACGTTTTAATGCTTCAGTTTTACGTTGTTTAGAGGTTTCTGTATTTGCTTTGTGTCTTAATTCAAAAGATAACGCATCTAAATCAATACGTGCTAATAAATCAATTAAACACTCTGCTCCCATTTTAGCGATAAACTTGTTTGGGTCAGAATCATCTAAATATTGGTTGTCTTGTGGTAACTCTTCAGCAATATCTAAATATTCTTCTTCAGTTAAGAAATCCATTTTTTGTAATGGTTCTCCTTCAATACCTTTCGCAATACCAGGCTGAATTACTACGTATCTTTCGTAGTAAATAATCATATCTAACTTTTTAGATGGTAAACCTAAAAGGTATCCCATTTTGTTAGGTAATGATCTAAAGTACCAAATATGAGCAACTGGTACCACTAAATTAATGTGACCAACTCTATCTCTACGTACTTTTTTTTCTGTTACTTCTACACCACATCTATCACAAACGATACCTTTGTAACGAATTCTCTTGTATTTTCCACAAGCACATTCATAATCCTTAACAGGACCAAAAATACGTTCACAAAATAAACCATCTCTTTCTGGCTTGTGTGTACGGTAATTTATTGTTTCTGGTTTTAAAACTTCACCTTTAGATATTTCTAAAATTGCTTCTGGTGATGATAAACCAATTGAGATTTTATTAAACTTTTTTACAGTGTACTTCTCTTGTTTTCTTGCCATCTTTATGGATTCGAATTAAAATTGTAAAAATGGTCTCAATGAGACTTATAAATAAATGAGTGTTAGAAGTAGGTTTTAAAACCTACTTCTAACATCAATTTTTTGTTATTCCTCTAATCTAACGTCTAAACCTAAACCTTTAAGTTCATGCATTAATACGTTAAAAGATTCTGGTAAACCTGGTTCTGGCATAGTTTCGCCTTTTACGATTGCTTCGTAAGTTTTAGCTCTACCCATTACATCATCAGATTTTACAGTTAAGATTTCTCTTAAGATACTTGATGCACCATATGCTTCAAGTGCCCAAACTTCCATCTCACCAAAACGTTGACCTCCAAATTGTGCTTTACCTCCTAAAGGTTGTTGCGTAATTAAAGAGTAAGGACCAATAGAACGCGCGTGCATTTTATCTTCAATCATGTGTCCTAACTTAATCATATAAATGATACCAACTGTTGCTGGTTGATCGAAACGTTTTCCTGTTCCACCATCATATAAATAAGTATGTCCAAATCTTGGTACACCTGCTTCATCAGTAATCTCATTGATTTGATCTAAAGAGGCTCCATCAAAAATTGGTGTTGCATATTTAGTTCCTAATTTTTGACCTGCCCAACCAAGAACAGTTTCATAAATCTGACCAATATTCATACGAGATGGCACACCTAATGGATTTAAAACGATATCTACTGGAGTTCCGTCTTCTAAGAAAGGCATATCTTCTGCTCTAACAATACGAGCTACAATACCTTTATTTCCATGACGACCTGCCATCTTATCACCAACTTTTAATTTACGTTTCTTTGCAATGTAAACTTTAGCAAGTTTTAAAATTCCTGCTGGTAATTCATCACCTACAGAGATTGTAAATTTTTGACGACGTAGAGAACCTTGTAAATCATTAACCTTGATCTTGTAGTTGTGAACTAATTCACCTACTGAATCATTTAATTCTTTATCTGTTGTCCAAGAACCCGATAAGTGAACATAATCATCTACAGAGTTTAACATTTTAAGGGTGTATTTTTTACCTTTTGGTAAAACTTCTTCTCCTAAGTCATTAAAAACTCCTTGTGATGTTTTTCCACTGATAAGTGTGAATAATTTGTCGATTAAAGTATCCTTTAAGTTTTCAAATTTTCCAACAAACGATGCTTCTAAAGTAGCAACTGCTTCTTTATCTCTTAATCTTTTGTTCTTATCTTTTACAGCTCTTCTAAATAGTTTTTTATCAATTACTACACCTCTTAATGATGGAGAAGCTTTTAATGATGCATCTTTTACATCACCTGCTTTATCACCAAAAATTGCACGTAATAATTTTTCTTCTGGAGTTGGATCTGATTCTCCTTTTGGTGTAATCTTACCTATTAAGATGTCACCAGGATTTACTTCAGCTCCAATTCTAATCATTCCATTTTCATCTAAATCTTTTGTAGCTTCTTCAGAAACGTTAGGAATATCATTAGTTAACTCTTCAGTTCCTAATTTTGTATCTCTTACGTCTAAAGAATACTCATCAATATGAATAGATGTAAATATATCTTCACGAACAACTTTTTCTGAAATTACAATTGCATCCTCAAAGTTATACCCTTTCCAAGGCATAAAGGCTACTTTCATATTTCTTCCTAAAGCTAATTCTCCTTTTTGTGTAGCATAACCTTCACAAAGAACTTGACCTTCAGAAACTCTATCACCTCTTTCAACAATTGGTTTTAGGTTAATGTTTGTTCCTTGATTGGTTTTTCTAAATTTAATTAAGTTATAAGAAACTTCATCAGAATCAAAACTTACAAGTTTTTCTTCCTCTGTTCTATCATACTTAATTGTAATTTTATTAGCATCTACATACTCAACAACCCCCGCACTTTCAGCATTAATTAAGATACGAGAATCTTTTGCAACTCTACGCTCTAAACCGGTACCAACAATTGGAGATTCTGGTCTTAATAATGGAACTGCTTGACGCATCATGTTCGATCCCATCAAAGCTCTATTCGCATCATCATGTTCCAAAAATGGAATTAAAGATGCAGAAATTGATGCAATTTGATTTGGAGCAACATCCATAAAGTTAATCTCATCTGGATTAACCACAGGGAAATCACCTTCTTCACGAGCAATAACTCTATCTAAGACAATACCACCATTTTCATTCAATTCTAAATTAGATTGAGCAATTTTCATTCCTTCCTCTTCTTCAGCACTTAAATAAATTGGTTCTTCACCAACAGCTACAGCACCATCAGTTACTTTTCTATAAGGTGTTTCTATAAACCCTAAGCTATTCACTTTTGCAAATACTGCAAGAGAAGAAATTAAACCAATATTTGGTCCCTCAGGAGTTTCAATAGGACATAAACGTCCATAATGAGTATAGTGAACATCACGCACCTCAAAACCAGCTCTTTCTCTCGATAAACCACCAGGTCCAAGTGCAGATAATCTACGCTTGTGAGTAATCTCTGCTAATGGATTTGTTTGATCCATAAATTGAGATAACTGATTGGTACCAAAGAACGAGTTAATTACAGATGATAATGTTTTTGCATTAATTAAATCGATTGGTGTAAACACTTCGTTATCACGTACATTCATACGTTCACGAATTGTTCTCGCCATACGTGCTAAACCAACACCAAACTGACCTGCTAGTTGTTCACCAACAGTTCTAACTCTACGATTAGATAAGTGATCAATATCATCTACCTCTGCTTTAGAGTTAATTAACTCAATTAGATACTTTATAATAGTAATAATATCTAACTTTGTTAATACTTTTTGATCAATTGGTTCATTTAACTGAAGCTTTGTGTTCATTCTAAAACGACCAACTTCACCTAAATTATAACGCTGTTCAGAAAAGAATAACTTATCTATAATACCTCTTGCTGTCTCCTCATCTGGCGGTTCAGCATTACGTAATTGTCTATAAATATGTTCTACAGCTTCTTTTTCAGAGTTTGTAGGATCTTTTTGTAGCGTATTATGAATAATTGCATAATCTGCCATATCGTTATCTTCTTTATGAAGTAAAACGGTTTTGGTACCAGATTCAATTATTTCATCAATATGTTCTTTGTCTAAAATTGTATCACGGTCAAAAATGATTTCATTTCTTTCAATAGATACAACTTCTCCAGTATCTTCATCTACGAAATCTTCATGCCAAGTTTTTAAAACTCTCGCGGCAAGTTTTCTACCTAATACTTTCTTCAATCCAGCTTTAGAAACCTTAATTTCTTCTGCAAGATCAAATATTTCAAGAATATCTTTATCTCTTTCAAAACCAATGGCTCTGAATAATGTTGTTACTGGTAATTTTTTCTTTCTATCAATATAAGCATACATAACTTGATTGATATCGGTAGCAAACTCTATCCAAGATCCTTTAAAAGGAATTACTCTTGCAGAGTATAATTTTGTACCGTTTGCATGAAAAGATTGCCCAAAGAATACACCAGGAGATCTATGTAGTTGAGAAACTACTACACGCTCAGCACCATTGATTACAAAGGCACCTGAGTTAGTCATGTATGGAATTGTACCAAGATATACATCTTGTACAATCGTTTCAAAATCTTCATGTTCTGGATCTGTACAGAATAATTTTAAACGTGCCTTTAAAGGCACACTATGCGTTAAACCTCTTTCTATACATTCTTGAATGCTATATCTAGGAGGATCTACAAAGTAGTCTAAAAATTCTAATACAAATTGATTTCTTGTATCTGTTATTGGGAAATTATCCATGAAGGTTTTGTATAAACCTTCTTCACCTCTTTCTTCTGCCTTAGTTTGAAGTTGGAAAAAATCTTGGAAAGATTTTACCTGAATATCCAAAAAATCTGGATATTCTTTAATCATTTGAGAAGTAGCGAAGTTGATTCTTTCAGTAGTGTTTTTCGTTGCCAAAAGAGAATATGTTTTGATTAAAATCTAATTAAAATAAAGAACGAATATATACACAAAATGGTTTAGGTCTAAAAACATAGTTCTTAGTACCTAAACCTAAATTTGTTTGTCCCGTAGCTTAGGGATAAAGCTTACTTAAGCTCTACCTCTGCTCCAGCTTCTTCTAAAGATTTTTTAAGACCTTCAGCCTCATCTTTAGATACACCTTCTTTTACTGCTGCTGGTGCGCTATCAACGATACCTTTAGCTTCTTTCAATCCTAAACCAGTTAATTCCTTAACTAATTTTACTACTGCAAGTTTAGAACCACCTGCTGCTGTTAAGATTACATCGAATTCAGTTTGCTCTTCTACTTCTTCTACACCTGCTGCTGGACCTGCTACTGCAACTGCTGCTGCTGCTGGCTCAATACCATATTCGTCTTTTAAAATAGTAGCTAATTCATTAACTTCTTTTACTGTTAAGTTAACTAATTGCTCTGCGAAATCTTTTAAATCTGCCATTTTAATTGTTTTTAAAAATTTTTATTTATTATAGTTTATTTGTGCGCGTAATTATTTTTCAGATAATGTTTTAAGAATACCTGAAAGAGTTTGACCTCCTGATTGTAATGCTGAAATAACATTCTTAGCAGGCGATTGTAATAATCCAATGATTTCTCCAATAAGTTCTTCTCTAGATTTAATATCTACAAGAGCATCTAATTGATCATCTCCAATATATACAGATTCTTCAGCAAACGCTCCTTTTAAAAGAGGCTTGTCTGTTTTTTTTCTGAATTCTTTGATTAATTTTGCTGGAGCATTTGCTGCTTCAGAAATCATCATTGATGTATTACCTTTTAATACTGATGGTAAGTCTCCAAAATCTTTATCTGAAGCCTCCATTGCTTTCGCAAGTAATGTATTCTTAACAACTGCTAACTCAACATTTGCTTTAAAACAAGCTCTACGTAAGTTTGAAGTAGCTAACGCATTTAAACCAGAAATATCTGCTAAATAAATTGTGTTAGTATCTGCTAATCTTGCCGTTAAATCTTGTATTACTTGTGATTTCTCTTCTCTAGTCATAATTATAAGTTTAACGTATTAATCAGCTTTTACTTCAACCTCAATACTAGGACTCATTGTACTAGACATAAAAACACTTTTTACGTAAGTCCCTTTAGCTGTTGTTGGCTTCAGTTTAATAATTGTTTGTATTAATTCATTTGCATTTTCTTCAATCTTCTTAGCATCAAAAGATACTTTTCCAATTGCTGCATGTATAATACCAGTTTTATCAACTTTAAAATCGATTTTACCAGCTTTTACATCCTGAACAGCTTTTGCAACATCCATAGTTACTGTACCTGTCTTTGGATTAGGCATTAAACCTCTAGGACCTAAAATTCTTCCTAAGGGACCTAATTTACCCATCACACTAGGCATGGTAATAATTACATCTACATCTGTCCATCCTCCTTTAATCTTCTGAAGATACTCATCTAAACCAACATAATCTGCACCTGCTGCTATAGCATCTGCTTCTTTATCTGGTGTAACTAATGCTAAAACTTTTACATCTTTTCCTGTTCCGTGAGGTAATGTTACTACACCACGTACCATTTGATTTGCTTTACGAGGATCTACTCCTAAACGTATTGCTAAATCTACTGATGCATCAAACTTTACATTAGTAATGTCTTTGACTAGAGCTGAAGCTGCTGCTAAATCATAAGATTTAGAGCTATCTAACTTTGCGTGAGCTTCTTTTTGCTTTTTTGTTAATTTTGCCATTTTACTACTTTTTATAAAGTTTATGCTGGTGCATCACCTTTTACTGTTAATCCCATAGAACGTGCTGTACCTGCAATCATACGCATTGCTGAAGAAATCTTAAAGGCATTTAAATCTACCATTTTGTCTTCTGCAATAACTTGTATTTGATCCCAAGTAACTGATGCTACTTTCTTTCTGTTTGGTTCTCCTGAACCTTTTTTAATTTTGGCCGCTTCTAGTAACTGGACTGCTGCAGGAGGAGTTTTCACAACAAAATCAAAAGATTTGTCTTTAAAAACAGTAATAACAACAGGTAAAACTTTACCTTGTTTGTCTTGCGTTCTTGCATTAAACTGTTTACAGAACTCCATAATGTTAACACCAGCAGCTCCTAAAGCAGGTCCAACCGGCGGCGATGGATTCGCTGCGCCTCCCTTTACTTGTAACTTAACTACTTTACTAACTTCTTTTGCCATTTTAAAAATGTTTAATGATTTGCTTTAATTTGGAAGCTAAAAACAAATCGGAATAAATATATATATATTTGTGTAACAATTATATCTTTTCTACTTGCATATAACTTAATTCTAATGGTGTTTTTCTTCCGAATATTTTAACCATTACTTCAAGCTTACGCTTTTCTTCATTTACCTTTTCAATAGTTCCATCAAATCCATTAAAAGGACCATCTACAACTTTTACTGTTTCTCCAATGTTAAAAGGGATTGCCATATTTTCATCTTGAATAGAAAGCTCATCAACTTTACCTAACATTCTATTCACTTCTGATTTTCTCATAGGAACAGGTTCACCACCTTTTGTTTCACCTAAAAAACCTATAACTCCAGTAATTGCTTTTATAACGTGAGGTACTTCTCCTGAAAGATTAGCCTCCACCATAATGTAACCTGGGAAAAAAGCTCTTTCTCTATTCACTTTTTTTCCATTTCTAATTTGCACTACCTTCTCAGTAGGTACAATAACTTGACTTACATAATCAGACAAACCAACTCTAGAAATTTCAGTTTCAATATAAGCTTTTACTTTATTTTCCTGCCCTCCTATAGCTCTTACAACGTACCATTTCATAACTGAATCAGTCGCCATAATTAGTTAGATTTAAACATTGAGAAAAAGTTATCCAAACCAGATTGAAAAACATAATCAATACCAGCTACTGCTAATGCAAACAAAATTGTAAAAACAGCTACAGTAACAGTGGTTTTCTGAGCATCTTCTTTAGATATCCATGTCATATGATTACCTAATTCATCGAAAGAATCTTTAATATATTGTATGAATTTCATCTTATCTTTTATGTTTTTGCACGGGCGGAGAGATTCGAACTCCCGACAGCTGGTTTTGGAGACCAGTGCTCTACCGCTGAACTACGCCCGTATATATTTTATTCATAAAGGCGTCCCGACAAAATCGAGACACCCTTTAGATTATTATTAATAAACTAATTTTTAAATTAGTCTAAAATTTCAGTTACCTGACCTGCACCAACTGTTCTACCTCCTTCACGGATAGCAAAACGTAAACCTAAGTTTAATGCAATTGGCTGAATCAAATCAACTGTAATTGTTAAGTTATCTCCTGGCATTACCATTTCAACTCCTTCAGGTAAAACAATAGTACCTGTAACATCTGTAGTTCTTACATAGAACTGAGGACGATAGTTGTTATGAAATGGAGTGTGACGACCACCTTCTTCTTTCTTAAGAACATAAACTTCTGCTTTAAACTTAGCATGTGGAGTTACAGAACCTGGCTTACAGATTACCATTCCTCTTTTTATATCTTCTTTTGCAACACCTCTTAATAAGATACCTGCATTATCTCCAGCTTCACCTCTATCTAAGATTTGACGGAACATTTCAATACCAGTAATAGTAGAAACCATTTTCTCAGCTCCCATACCAATAATATCAACAGAATCTCCTGTATTAGCAATACCAGTCTCAATACGACCAGTAGCTACAGTACCACGTCCAGTAATAGAAAATACATCTTCTACTGGCATTAAGAAATCTTTATCAATTTCTCTTAAAGGCTCTTCAATCCAAGTATCACAAGCTTCCATTAATTCTAAAACAGTGTCAACCCATTTTTGCTCTCCATTTAAAGCACCTAAAGCTGAACCAGCAATTACAGGTCCATTATCACCATCATAATCATAGAAAGAAAGTAATTCTCTTACTTCCATATCAACTAATTCTACTAATTCTTCATCATCAACCATATCCACTTTATTCATGAATACTACCATACGAGGAATACCAACTTGGCGTCCTAATAAGATATGCTCTCTAGTTTGTGGCATTGGACCATCTGTAGCCGCAACCACTAAAATTGCACCGTCCATTTGAGCAGCACCTGTTACCATATTCTTCACATAATCCGCGTGACCTGGACAGTCAACGTGCGCATAGTGACGATTAGCAGTTTGATACTCAACGTGAGAAGTGTTAATAGTAATACCTCTTTCTTTTTCTTCTGGTGCATTATCAATCTGATCAAAAGATTTAGATTCGCAGAAACCTGCATCCGATAATACTTTAGTAATAGCCGCAGTTAAAGTAGTTTTACCGTGATCTACGTGTCCGATAGTACCAATGTTTAAGTGTGGTTTCGAACGGTCAAAAGTTCCTTTTGCCATAATTATTAATTTTAATTCTTAGTTTAAATATATTAGTGTCTAATAATACGTATTAATGAGCCAGCGATGAGATTTGAACTCACGACCTCATCCCTACCAAGGATGCGCTCTACCAACTGAGCTACACCGGCTTGTTGATATTTTGAGCGAAAGACCGGGTTCGAACCGGCGACATTCAGCTTGGAAGGCTGACGCTCTACCAACTGAGCTACTTTCGCAATATGTAAATTTGTGGGGAGAGCAGGATTCGAACCTGCGAAGACGTAGTCAACGGAGTTACAGTCCGTCCTCGTTGGCCGCTTGAGTATCTCCCCTTTAATTTACTATTTTAATGAACTTGTTGTTTTTGAGCCGATGGAGGGACTCGAACCCACGACCTGCTGATTACAAATCAGCTGCTCTAGCCAGCTGAGCTACATCGGCTTTTGATGCAAAAAAACAACCCGCTATTTCTAACGGATTGCAAATGTATAACGTTTTTTTATATTCTAAAACTTTTTGTAATTA
Organism: Polaribacter sp. SA4-10; assembly: GCF_002163835.1. Lineage (NCBI taxonomy): Bacteria > Pseudomonadati > Bacteroidota > Flavobacteriia > Flavobacteriales > Flavobacteriaceae > Polaribacter > Polaribacter sp. SA4-10. Next base: position 1,334,517 of record NZ_CP019331.1, read on the forward strand.
TATTTTCACTTTTTTTTGCTTTTTTTTCACTTTTTAAGAGATAAGAGAGTCTCTGTGCTTTTCTTTTGACCTTTTCAACTGTCTTTTAAGGGAATCTACCGCCAAATTAATGCCTTCTTCAAAAGTTCTTGTCTCTCTTTTTATTATTAATTCACTTCCAGGTATGTTAATTTTAATCTCTGTTATCTTATTTTCCTTGTCACTTGTGTTCTGAACTTTTAAAAAAACTTCTGCATCTACTATTTTATCATGATACTTTGCCAGTGATTCTACTTTTTTTTCTGCTAAATTAATTAATTCAGCATCTGCATTAAAGTTAACTGATTGTGTGAATACTTTCATAAATTATTCTTTTTTATTGCTCCTAGGGTGAGCTTGATTATACACTTTTTGTATTTCACTAAGACTATTGTGCGTATAGACTTGTGTAGAAGCTAAAGAGGAATGCCCTAGCAATTCTTTAACTGAATTTAAATCTGCCCCTTCATTTAAAAGATGAGTAGCAAAAGAGTGCCTTAATATATGTGGGCTCTTTTTAACCTTTGATGAGACTCTACTAAAGTAAGAATTTATTACTCTGTAGACAAGAGTTTCATATATTTTATTTCCTTTTATAGTAATAAACAACTCCGCTACACCTACTGAGAATTGTTTCTTTAATTCTAAATATTCTTTTAAAGTTTTTATAACTGACTGCAACAAAGGAACAAACCTTTCTTTATTTCTTTTTCCAAGTACTTTTATTGTTCTATCTGAAAAACAAATATTCTTTTGCTTTATATTGATAAGTTCTGCTCTTCTAATGCCTGTGGAGTAAAAAAGCTCAACGATTAACTTATTTCTTACAGAAACAAAATCATTTTTTGAACTGATATTAATTATTACAGCGTTAATTTCTTTTGATGAAAAGGGCACTTGAACTTTCTTAGCTACTTTTAAAGCTTTGTGCTTAGAAAGTGGGTTTTCTTCTATTTGATGTGTTTTCTGTAAAAACTTATAGAAACTTTTTAAGGAACTGATTTTTCTATTAATACTTCTATTTGAAACTTCTAAAGCTACCAAACTCACTATCCAACTTCTTATTTGTGAATAATGAACTTCAACTAAATTTTCTTGATTGTATTCCGTTTCGCAAAAATCTCTAAATGAAATTAAATCATTTTTATATGCAGTTACTGTATGTACTGAATATTTTTTCTCTAACGATAAATATTCTAAAAATGATTTTATCAAATTAATTAGTTCTTGATTCTTAGTAAAATTACAAAATTTTAAGCAAAAAAAAATCCCATACTGAAAAAACAGTATGAGATTTATATTTTAAAAAACAAGTTATTTCTAACCTACTTCTTCTTGTGTTCTTAATCTTTGTACATAAGACGCTTTAATCATCTGAGCTCTTTTAGCTACTGATGGCTTCATGAAGTTCTTTCTACTACGTAGATTCTTCATTGTCTTAGTTCTATCGAATTTTCTTTTGTAGCGTTTTAAAGCTCTATCGATGTTCTCTCCTTCTTTGATTGGTATAATTAACATATTTGGGCACCTCCTTTCATAAGTATTTTCTATATTTTGAATAGTTTTAAAAACTATTAGGTTTATTTTTTGGATTGCAAATATAATTACTAATTATGAATTGACAATTATTATTTACAAATTATTTATTAAGCCTGTATTTTGCGTTAGGGATTGAACGGTTTGTTTGAGCTCTTTTGTTTTGATAAAAAAAAAGCGAGTAATGAAAGCCCGACCTTTTTAGAGAACGCCCAAATAAACAATACCTAAAAGCGAAATTCCATAAACTATGTTGCTGGCTTATATTCTTTTTTATCGATAATAATTTTTGAAATTATATCTTTTAGAATTTCTGATGTTCCTCCTCCAATTGGACCTAATCTGCTATCGCGAAATAAACGAGCCATTGGATATTCTTCCATATACCCATAACCGCCTAATAATTGCAAAGCATCATAAATTACACTGTCTGCTATTCTAGTTGCAGTTAATTTAGCCATAGATGCTTCTTTAACTACATATTGACCATCATTTAATCTTTTTGCAATTGAATAATTAAACTCTTTACACATTTCTACTTCACTCGCCATTTCTGCAACTTTATGACGTAGTGCTTGGAATTTATCTAAAGATTTACCAAAAGCTTGACGCTCTGACATATATTGTATTGCATAATCTACAGCAAATTCTGCTCTTGCATGTGCATTAATTGCCATGATTAAACGTTCTAACGCAAAATGTTGCATTATATAAGAAAAGCCTTTTCCTTCTTCTCCCATTAAATTTTCTGTTGGAATTTCTACATTATCAAAAGCAATTTCTCCTGTATCGGAAGCTTTCCAGCCTAATTTATCTAATTTTGTTGATGAAATACCTGGCGTCTCTCTATCAATAACAAAAATACTCATTCCTGCATGTTTAGCTTCTGGATCTGTTTTAGCTGCTAAAACCAAATAATCTGAATAAACACCATTTGTTATAAATGTTTTGGAACCATTAATAATGTATTTATCTCCTTTTTTTATAGCGGTAGTCCTCATACCTGCAACATCACTTCCACCAAAAGGTTCTGAAATACACAAACAACCTACTTTATCTCCCTCTATACTTGGAGTTAAATATTCTTTTTTTATTCTATCGTCTCCTTCTTTATTAATATGAGTCATGGCTAAATACTCATGAGCCCACATTGCTGCAGCAAAACCACCAGAATTTATTTTTTGCAATTCCTCTAAAAAGATAACTGTATAAAAAAGATCTAGATTTAATCCACCATATTGCTCTGGAGAATTTAAACCAAAATACCCCATTTCTCCAAATTTTTTCCAAATAAAACGATCTATCGTTCCAGTTTTTTCCCATTTATCAATATGAGGAACAACTTCTTTCTGTAAAAATTCTTTAAAACTTTTTCTAAAAGCTTCATGCTCTTCAGTAAAATACATACTCATACCTCTAATTTGTTGTTTGTTTATTTCGCTTCCAAATATAAGGTTATTCTATGGTATTTCTCAATAGGAAAACCATCAATCTTTTTGAGTTCTTCGATTGACTGAAACTCTGCAACTTCATCTCTATAATTAAAAATCATTTTACATAGATTATAATCGATATAGGGATTTTTTAACAAATTTTTAAAAGAGACTGTATTTACGTTTTTTTTCTTAATTAGTGGTTTTTCTATTATTTTAAAAGTTGATAAAACTTTGTCCACCACTTGTTTTTCGATACCCCAAACTTCATATAATTGTTCGTTTATAGAAAATCCTTGAAGTTTACTCTTGTAATTTAGTATTCTTTCTGATAATTTTTCTCCTATTCCATTAATGGTTTGTAAATCTAAAAGGGTTGCTTTGTTAATATCTGTAGTTGATACTTTTTTCTTTTCGAAAGACTTATAGACGGAATTATAAGAAACTTCACCCTTTTTAGTGGCTTGATTTTGTTTTACAACCCAATCTGGGAATTTAAAATAGGTAGAAATCTTAGTTAATAAACTATCTGAGACCTTCGTTATTTTTTGAAATTCATTTTTTGAGTTGATGAATTTATTTGTTTTTCTAAAAGCTAAAAGTCTATCTATTTCTTCTAGAGACATTCCTAATTGTTCCCCTTTATAATCTGTAATATAGTTAGGATTAAAAGGATAAATTTTAGGCTTCCTGTTTTCAATTTCTATTAAACTCAAACTATCAATTTGTTTATGAAAAGCGATAAGTTCTGTTTGATTTGTTTCTATAATTTCATCCGAAGAAAAATTACCAAAAACAATAAACACTTGCACTATTATAATAAGGACTAATAAAAAGAAAATCCCATTTCTTTGGCTTTTGTTATACCAGAAATGGGATTTAAATATTTTCATAAAACGTATCTTACATTAACTTTTAATTGCTGTAATATATTTTTTCATATCCTCCCTTACTTTTGGGAATAAAAGTAGTAGACCAATCATATTTGGGAATACTAATGCTAAAATCATTGCGTCTGAAAACTTTATCACTGCATCTAAAGTAGCAGCTGCTCCAATTATAACAAATAAAAGGAATAAAATTTTATACGTCATATCGGCAGTTTTACCTTTTCCAAAAAGATATTTCCAAGATTGTAACCCATAATAAGACCAAGAAATCATTGAACTAAAAGCAAATAAAACAATTGCGATCGTTAATATATAAGAGAACCCTGGAATCACAGAATCAAAAGCCATAGATGTTAAATCTACACCACCAATAGAAGTCCCATCTGAATTCAACACAACATTACTAAGACCATCACCTCCGTACTTAAATACACTTTGCATATTTGATCCGTCAATATTAAAAAAGATGATAACTAAAGCTGTCATTGTACAAATCACAACTGTATCTATAAAAGGCTCTAATAAGGCTACAACACCTTCAGAAGCTGGGAATTTAGTTTTTACTGCTGAATGCGCAATTGCTGCAGAACCTGCTCCTGCCTCGTTAGAGAAAGCAGCTCTTTGAAAACCAACAATTAAAACACCTACAAAACCACCTAAACCTGCCATAGGCGTAAATGCTCCATTAAAAATTAATCCAAAAGCATCACCTATATAACTAAAGTTTGCGAAAATAATAATCAAACAGGCTAAAACGTATATTCCCGCCATAAAAGGAACAATTTTTTCTGTAATTTTTGCAATACGCTTGATACCTCCAATAATTACAATACCAACTAAAATTGCTAAAATAACACCGATAATTAAACCCGAAGCACCACCATCTATATTAAACAATGTTTTTAATTGCACGGCTGCTTGATTAGATTGAAATGCATTACCTCCTCCAAAAGAAGCTCCAACACATAATACTGCAAACATTATAGCTAATACTTTACCAAGACCTGCATACCCATTTTCTTTTAATCCTTTAGATAAATAATACATTGGACCACCATAAACAGTTCCATCTGCATCAACATCTCTATATTTAACACCCAACGTACATTCTACAAATTTTGTAGACATCCCAATAATACCACAAACAATCATCCAAAAAGTTGCTCCTGGACCACCTAAAGCAATTGCCACTGCAACACCGGCGATATTACCTAAACCAACAGTTCCAGAAACTGCTGTTGCTAATGCTTGAAAATGAGAAACTTCTCCTTCTTTACTTTCATCTCTAATTGTATCTATAACATCTCCGTCTACAATATTAACTGCAGCACTCTTATCTGCACTATGTGTATCTATATCGTCATATTTACCTCTTACAGTATTTATTGCTAAACCAAATTTAGTTATTCCTGGAAACTTAAAATAAATTGTAAAGAAAGTAGCTCCTAAAACTAAAAGCAACACAACAAAAGGGATATTATACCCTCCAATAGGAACTGATGTTAATACAAATCCTTCCCACCATACTGCCACCGGCATAAAGGCATCATTAATTTTCTCGTCTAATCCTTTATCTTGTGCAAATGTTAAAAATGGAACTACTAAAAAAAGCAGTGATAGAAGTTTTTTGTTCATAATTTATTTTGATTTTTTTATTTATCGTTGCGCAATATCCTAAAAAAAAAACGAAAAATGGAGAGATACTTCAAAAAAAATCCTGTTTATGGCCTTTTACAAGGCCATAAACAGGATTTTAAAAATTTATTTTATTTAAAAACTATTTTTGTCTTTTATGATCAATTGCTTTTAAGTAGCGTGCCAACTCTACTTTTACTTTTGGAGCTAACAGTATCAATCCTATAATATTTGGGAATACCATTGCAAATATCATAGCATCAGAAAATTCAATTACAGACCCTAAAGTAGAAGATGCACCAATTACTACAAAAACTAAAAAAAGTGCTTTATAGGTAATATCTGCTATTTTACCTTTTCCGAATAAATAGGTCCATCCTTGTATTCCATAATAAGACCAAGAAAGCATCGATGAAAAGGCGAATAAAATTACGGCTATTGTTAGCAAAATAGAAAAATTAGGAATTGCAGAATCAAAAGCAACCGATGTTAAATCTACACCATTAATGGGTTGGTTGGTTGCATTTAATAGTACATTACTTTTTGAATCTAAATTACCATAGGTAAATAAATTACTTCTTAAATTAGTAACAACTATTACTAAAGCAGTCATTGAACAAATAACTACAGTATCTACAAACGGCCCTATTGATGCTACAATACCTTCACTGGCTGGAAATTTAGTTTTTACTGCTGCGTGTGCAATAGATGCCGATCCAACACCTGCTTCATTTGAAAAAGCAGCTCTTTGAAAACCAACAATCATTACCCCAATTAAACCTCCTACTACAGAAGTTTGTTTAAAAGCGCCATCCCAAATTTGACCCATCGCTTCTGGTATTATACTAAAATTCATTGCAAGTATAATTAAGGAAGCACCTACAAACATAATTGCCATAAATGGCACTATTTTTTCTGTTACCCTACCTATTCTTTTAATTCCACCAATAATCACTACACCAACTAATGTTGCCATTACAAGTCCAAATACAAACCCAGATTCAATATCAAAGAGTTGTTTAAATTGTGCAGCCGCTTGGTTTGCTTGAAACATATTTCCACCTCCAAAAGAACCTCCAATTACAAAAACAGCATATAAACCAGCTAAAACTTTTCCTAATCCGGCTAGATTCTTTTCTTTTAATCCTTTTTTCAAATAGTACATTGGGCCTCCATATATTTTCCCATCTTCACCAACTTCCCTATACTTAACACCTAAAGTAGCTTCTACTAATTTTGTAGACATTCCTAAAAATCCAGCTAAAATCATCCATATGGTTGCTCCTGGACCTCCAATTGCAATTGCAACCGCAACCCCTGCAATATTACCTAAACCTACTGTTGCAGATAATGCAGCTGTTAAAGCTTGAAAATGTGTAACTTCTCCTACGACTCCTTCTGCTTTAACCGTTTCAAAAATATCACCGCCTGGAGTTGAATCACCAGCCATTTCATCAACTGAACTATGATCAACCTCATCATATTTACCATTTGTAGCTCTTATGGCAACCCCTAATAAAGTAATGTTAGAAAACTTAAAATACAATGTAAAAAAGAAAGCTCCAGATAACAGTAGAATAACTACAATTGGAACCTCAATACCCGCAATTGAGATTGGATAAAAAACGAACGCACTTACAGCGTCCGCAAAAGGTTTAAATTTTTCTTCTATTTGTTCATCTATTGTTAACTCTTGTGCGAAGGATAACATTGGGGCCGCCAACAAAAGCATTGAAATAAGTTTTTTATACATACGATATTAGAATTGGTTTATCTTTTCTAAAACGCAAGATGATGTAAATATGCTCTTTTGGCAAGTTTTAAACCATAAATAACCAATTATTGAGCAATAAAAGTGGTTTTATGCCAGATTTTCTTTAAATTTCAATAAATCTTCTTTGAATGATTTTGGATAAAATTCAAGTTCTTTATTTGTTTTTGTTAAATCGAAACCTGTTTTTGGAGGCCTTGGAGCAGTTTGATTTAAGGTTGATGTAGCTATTGATTTTATTAAACTTTTATCTAAGTGAAATACATCTGCAATTTGTTGTGCAATTTCGTAAACACTTAATAATTGACTTGATGAAATATTGTAAATTCCTATTGCTTTTTTATCCATAGATATTTTACAAGCCAACGCTAAATCTTCTACATAAGTTGGCATTCTATATTGATCATCTACAATTGTAATTTCTTTTTTGCTTTCTAACATTTCTTTTACCCAAAGCACAATATTACTTCTACTCATGTCAAATACTTTTCCATACACTAAAATTGTTCTTAGAATTGTGTATTTGATATTTGACTTTAAAATAATTTCTTCTGACTTCAACTTAGACAGTCCATAATAACTTAATGGGTTTGCTTGATCAGTTTCTTTATAATACCCTTTTTTTCCATCGAAAATAAAATCTGTAGAAAGGTGAATTAAATGAGCATTTATTCTATCAGAAACTTCTGCCAACCATTTTACAACATCAACATTTAAAGTGTTACATGCTATTTTATTATTTTCACAAGCATCAACATTTGTCATTGCTGCTGTATTTATTATAAAATTTGGTTGAATTTCTACTAATTTTTCTTTTAAAAGAGTTTCATCAGTAATATCAATAGAAATATATAAAAAATCATTTCTACCACTCCTATTTTCTCCTTTTGAAAAACCTATTACTTCGTATTTATCTTTTTCTGACAGCAATAAACTTAATAGAGATTGCCCTAATAAACCATTACTACCTGTAATAACTACTTTTATCATGCTAAAACAATTCTCTTAATTTAATTATTTGTTTTGGTCTTCCTAAAACGATTAAATGAGAACCTTGTATTAGTTTACAATCAGATTCTGGATTGATAATATATTCTTTATTTGGATCTATAAACCCAATAACAGTACAACCTGTTTGTCTTCTTAAATCTAAATCTAAAATTGTTTTATTCAGGTATTTTTCAGGCAAATCATCTACTGCTACCTCTTCTAAATTAGCAGTTGTTTCTCCTTCGATTGTTAACCTATCTACAAACTCTATTACATCTGGTGTAACCACCAAAGACGCCATATGATCGCCACCCAATTTATCTGGCATTATTACATTATCTGCTCCTGCAATTTTTAATTTACTATAAGAACTTTCATTAGACGCCCTGCTAATTACTTTGCAACTTTTATTTAACTGACTTACTGTTAAAACTACAAATAAATTATTTGCATCTGAAGGCAACGCCGTAATTAAATTAGACGCTTTTTCTATACCTGCTCTAATTAATGTTTCATCTAAAGTTGCATCGCCTTGAATATTTAATACCCCAAGAGCATCTAGCTCATCAATCTTTTCTTTATCTTTTTCTACTACAACAAATTTTTGGTTATAATTTTTTAGCTTCAAAATTGCTTGTTTCCCATTTCTACCATAACCACAAACAATTGTGTGTCCTATTAACTGCTGAATTTGTTTTTCCACTTTTTTATGTTTAAAATGTTCAAATAATCTTCCGCTAACTAAATATTCTGAAAAGGAAGAAACTGCATAACCAAAAATAGTTATACTTGTTAAAATAAGAAATATTGTAAAAATTTTTTCTTCGGAAGAAAAGGGTCTTAACTCACCAAAGCCAACTGTAGTTACAGTAATAACAGTCATATATAAAGCATCTACAAAAGAATAATGAGACAATAACATATAACCTGCTGTTCCTATAGCTAAAATGGAAACAACTAATAATAATATTTTATTAATTTTAGAATCTAAAATATTCATAAACTACAAATCAAAAACCGAACTTCTTTTAGTATAAACCATGTCTTTTAGCTTTAACAAAAACGCTAACGTTAAATAAAACCCAAATGACAAACCGACTGTTACAAATGATATATAAATAAAAAATAAGCGCACATTTGTAGCCCTAATACCCAGTCTATCTGCAAATCTCGAAGAAACATGAAATCCGTTTCTTTCAAAAAAATGTCTAATATTGTTAATCACTTATGCTATAATATTTGATTGCAAGATACTATTTTATGATTTGACAACCACACATCAATTAAATTAAAATAGTATTCTGTAACTTTGCATTTTTCTATAAAATCCACACTTTTGAAAGACCAAGAATACATAGAAGTTTATGGAGCAAGAGTTCATAATCTAAAGAATATTGATGTTAAAATTCCTCGCGAAAAACTAGTTGTAATTACTGGTTTAAGCGGAAGTGGAAAATCTTCTTTGGCTTTTGATACAATTTATGCTGAAGGTCAAAGACGTTATATAGAAACTTTTTCTGCCTATGCAAGACAGTTTTTAGGCGGATTAGAAAGACCAGACGTTGATAAAATTGATGGCCTTTCGCCAGTTATTTCAATAGAACAAAAAACAACCAATAAAAGTCCGCGTTCTACAGTTGGTACAATTACAGAAATTTACGATTTTTTACGTCTTTTATTTGCACGTGCTGCAGATGCTTACTCATTTAATACAAATGAAAAAATGGTAAGTTATTCTGATGAACAAATAAAAAAATTAATTCTTACCGATTTTACTGATAAAAAAATAGCAGTTTTAGCGCCTTTAATTAAATCTAGAAAAGGACATTATCGTGAGCTTTTTGAACAAATATCTAAACAAGGTTTTTTACGAGTTCGAGTTGATGGGGAAATAAAAGAGATTGAAAAAGGAATGAAATTAGACCGCTATAAAACACATGATATTGAGGTGGTTATAGATAGATTATTGGTTAATGATTCTGCAGAAAAAAGACTAGAAGAAACCATAAAAACGGCTTTATATTCTGGTGATAATATAATGATGGTGATCGATGTAGATGCTAATAATCCTCGTTATTTTAGTAGAGAATTAATGTGTCCAACAACCGGAATTGCATATCCAAACCCAGAACCAAATACGTTTTCATTTAACTCTCCAAAAGGCGCATGTAGTAAATGTAACGGATTAGGAATTACAAATGAAATTAATTTAAAAAAGGTAATTCCGGATAATTCAATTTCAATAAAAAACGGAGGGATTATTCCTTTAGGTGAAGAAAAAAATAGTTGGATTTTTAAACAACTTCAAAATATTGCAGAACGTTACAAATTTAAATTAACAGACCCAATAAGTAAAATTCCTAAGGAAGCATTAGAAATTATTTTAAACGGTGGAAATGAAACCTTTGAAATTGAATCTAAAACTGTTGGTGTAACTAGAAATTACAAAATTGACTTTGAAGGAATTGTTGCTTTTATAGAAAATCAATATACAAACGCAGAAAGCACAACTATAAAACGTTGGGCAAAAGCTTTTATGGATGAAGTTTCTTGTTCAAGCTGTAACGGAAAACGATTAAAAAAAGAAGCGCTTCATTTTAAAATTACGGATAAAAATATCAGTGATTTAGCACAAATGGACGTAACGGAATTAGCGAAATGGTTTAAAAATATAGAGAAAAAATTATCAGAAAAACAGCAAATAATTGCATCAGAAATTCTAAAAGAAATTAGAACTAGAATTCAGTTTTTATTAGATGTAGGTTTAGATTATTTAACGTTAGATAGAACCTCAAAATCACTTTCTGGAGGAGAAGCTCAAAGAATTCGTTTAGCTACTCAAATTGGTTCGCAGTTAGTTGGAGTTCTTTATATTCTAGATGAACCTAGTATTGGTTTACACCAACGTGATAATCAAAAACTAATAGATTCTCTTGTGAAATTAAGAGATATTGGAAACTCGGTTATTGTTGTAGAACATGACAAAGACATGATTGAACACGCAGATTTTGTGTTTGATATTGGGCCCGGAGCAGGAAGACATGGAGGTGAAATTGTTAGCGAAGGAACTTTTGAAGATTTAAAAAAACACCACACATTAACTGCAGATTATTTAACTGGAAGAAAAGAAATTGCGGTTCCTAAAACACGAAGAGAAGGAAATGGAAAAACCATAAAACTTTCTGGGGCAAGTGGTAATAATTTAAAGAATGTTACCATAGAATTTCCTTTAGGAAAAATGATTTGTGTTACTGGTGTTTCTGGAAGTGGAAAATCAACCTTAATAAATGAGACTTTATACCCTATTTTAAACGCTCATATATATAGAGGTGTAAAAAAACCAATGCCTTATAAAAAAATTGAAGGCTTAGAACATGTAGATAAAGTAATTGACATAGATCAATCTCCAATTGGTAGAACTCCACGTTCAAATCCTGCAACTTATACAGGAACTTTTGGTGAAATTAGAAGTTTATATGCAAAGACACCTGAAGCTGCAATTCGTGGTTATAAACCGGGTCGTTTTTCTTTTAACGTAAAAGGTGGCCGTTGTGAAACCTGCCAAGGTGGAGGAGTTAGAGTCATTGAAATGAACTTTTTACCAGATGTACAAGTAGAATGTGAAACCTGCCAAGGAAAACGCTTTAACAGAGAAACTTTAGAGATTAGATACAAAGGAAAATCTATTTCTGATGTATTAAATATGACCATTGAAGATGCTACAAATTTCTTTGAAAACATTCCTAAAATCCACAGAAAATTAAAAACAATTGAAGATGTTGGTTTAGGATACATTACACTTGGCCAACAATCTACAACTCTTTCTGGTGGAGAAGCACAACGTATTAAATTAGCCTCAGAATTATCTAAAAGAGATACTGGAAATACTTTTTACATTTTAGATGAACCAACAACTGGTCTTCACTTTGAAGACATTAGAGTTCTTATGGGTGTCTTAAATAAATTAGCTGATAAAGGAAATACTGTTTTAATTATTGAACATAATTTAGATGTAGTAAAACTAGCAGATTATGTTATTGATGTTGGTATGGAAGGTGGCAAAAAAGGTGGTAAAATTTTGTGCTATGGAACTCCTGAGGAAGTCGCTAAACATAAAACTAGTTATACTGCAAAGTTTTTGAAAAAAGAGCTACTTTAGCAAGCTATTCTTTTTTTAAAAGAAAAATACTAATTAAAAAAATATAGAATTATGACGAATGATGACAGAAAAATAAAAGACAAATTACAACCAAAAACGTGGAATGAAATAAAAACAAAAGACGCTTGGGGAATTTTTAAGGTGATGGCAGAATTTGTAGATGGATATGAAAAGCTAAGTAAAATTGGCCCTTGTGTTTCAATTTTTGGTTCTGCAAGAACTAAAGAAGATCATGAGGATTATATATTAGCAGAAGAAATTGCTTTTCAACTTACACAAAATGGATACGGCGTAATAACTGGTGGAGGACCTGGGATTATGGAAGCTGGAAACAAAGGTGCAAACAGAGGAAAAGGTATTTCTGTAGGTTTAAATATTGAATTACCCTTTGAGCAACATGACAACCCCTGGGTTGACCGTGACAAAAATTTAGAATTTGATTATTTCTTTGTAAGAAAAGTTATGTTTGTAAAATACTCTCAAGGCTTTATTGTAATGCCTGGTGGTTTCGGAACAATGGATGAACTTTTTGAAGCAATCACCTTAATTCAAACTAAAAAAATTGGTCGTTTTCCAATAGTTTTGGTGGGCACAGAATTTTGGAGTGGGTTACTAGATTGGATTAAAAAAACACTTATTGCTCAAGGAAATATTAGTGAAGAAGATTTAAACTTATTTAGAATTGTGGACACTGCTGAAGAAGCTGTAGCGCATTTAAATAAATTCTATGCTAAATATCAATTAAAACCTAATTTCTAAGATGGTTTTTAAAAAGAATTTAATTCTTTTTTTTCTGGTTTGCTCCTCTGTTTTAAATGGGCAAACCAGAATTTACAATACCCTTAACAATTACTCTGAAGTAGAACAAAATGATTTAAATAATCAAAATTCTATAAATATAAAGTCTACTTTAAACATTGAAACTGATGAATTATTAATTCAACAAGAAATAATTTTTTACAATACTTCTGATAGCATTTTTAAAAGTGTTTTTTTACATAACTGGGCTAATAGCTATAGAGATAGAAAAACTCCTTTATCAAAAAGATTTATACAAGATTTTAAAAAAAACTTATATTTTGCTAATGAAAAAGATTTAGGTTTTACCAAGATTAAGAACCTTAGTGTAAATTATGAAAATACTCAATTTAATGAACTAGAAAAAAAAGCAGACATCTTAGAAATACTACTTAACACACCTCTAAAACCTAATGATAGCATAAAAATATCACTAACTTATCTAGTTAAAATTCCCAATGCAAAATTTACTGATTATGGAAAAACTAAAGAAGATTATCATTTACGTTTCTGGTACATAACACCTGTAGTTTATAAAAACGGTTGGCAATTTATGAGCAACCTTAATCTGGATGATTTATATGAAAAGGGTACAGATTTTAGCATAGAAATTAATGTTCCAAAAGAATATGTGGTAGAAAGTAACTTGTATCAATACAAAACAAAAAAAGAGACTATTAATAAATATTTCTTAGTAGGCAAAAACAAAATTGATATTAAATTATGCATTAGCAAAAAACTTCATTTAAAAACTTTTAAAACAAAAACTATTGCTGTTCATACAGATGTTTTTAATGAAGAATTAAGTTATGATTTAACAACAAGCATTTTAAATAGAGAACTACTATTTATAGAAAAATACTTAGGTAAATATCCTCATAAAGAAATTTTCATAGACAAAATTACACAAAGTAAAAACCCTGTTTATGGATTAAATCAATTACCTAAATTTTTACGCCCTTTTTCTGATGTTTTTAAATGGGATATTGCCATGTTTAAAGCAATAACAAAAACCTATTTAGAAAGCACTTTACTACTAAACAAAAGAAACGATTATTGGCTTTTAGATGGGATTCAGAATTATTTAATGATAGAATATGTTGAGGAATATTATCCAGAAATTAAACTTCTGGGAAATGCATCTGATTCTTGGTTTCTAAAAAGGTTTAATATTTCTAAACTAGAATTTAATGATAAATATCCATTTATTTATCAATTTAGTGCGCGTAAATTTTTAGATCAATCTTTAATTACTTCAGCAGATTCTCTTTCAAATTTTAACAGAAAAATAGTAAGTAAATATAAATCTGGCTTAGGTTTTAGGTATTTAAAAGGATATTTAGGAAGTAAAACAGTAAACGAAACGCTGCAAGAATTTTATCAAAAAAACAAATTACAACTTACTTCTAGTAAAGATTTTAGCACGTTACTTTCATCAAAAACTACAAAAAACTTAGAGTGGTTTTTTAATGATTATATAAAAACCAATAAAAAGATAGATTACACAATTGAAGACGTAAAAGAACAAGAAGATAGTATTCTAGTAAAAATTAAAAACAAAAGAAACATTACTACTCCTGTAGCTTTTTATGCAATAAAAAACGACGAAATTAAATTAAAAAAATGGGTTATAGATATTGATAGCTCTAAGACAATAAAAATTGCAAAAGGAGATTTTGATAAATTGGTTTTAAATTACGAAAACCTTTACCCTGAATACAATACATTAGATAATTGGTACAATCCAAATAAAAAACTGTTTAACAAACCTGTTAAATTTACTTTTTTAAAAGATATTCAAGCACCTGATTATAACCAGCTTTTTTATCAACCAAATCTTCAATACAACTTTTATGATGGAATTATTTTTGGCGTAAAACTTCACAATAAACCTGTAATTGCTAGAAATTTAGAATTTAAACTTGAACCTTCTTATGCTATAAAGAGCAAATCAATTACAGGAAGTTTCTCTATTCGGTATAATAGTTTCTTTGAAGAGACAAATCTTTATAAAGTTTCTTATGGTATTGCGGGTAATACATTACATTATGCACCAGAATTATCATACAGCTCACTTATTCCATATGTAAATTTTGTATTCAAAAGAAAATCTTTAAGAGAGGCAAGCACAGAAAATATTGCTGCAAAAATAGTTCATATAAACAAGGATGTTTCCCCACAAAATATAAAAACAGATCAAGATAATTACAGTATTTTTAGTTTAAGTTATAATTACAGTAAACCAGACATTATAAAAGAATTTAGATATAGTTTTAGCACTGAATTTGCTAAAAACTTCTCAAAAGTTGCATTAGATCTGCGCTTTAGAACACTTACCTCTTCTGACACTCAATTAGATTTTAGAATATTTGCTGGTACTTTTCTTAGTAATAATACTAGCGGTAATTATTTTAGTTTTGGATTAGACAGAAGTAATGATTATTTGTTTCAACTAAATTACTTTGGAAGATCAGAAGATTCAGGAATTTTTAGTCAACAATTTATTATTACAGAAGGAGGATTTAAATCTGTTTTACCAACAAGGTATGCAAACCAATTTATGCTCTCTTTTAACTCTAGTATCGGTTTATGGCGCTGGCTAGAGCTATATAACGATGTTGCATTTCTAAAAAACAAACATGCACCTTTGTATTTTGCTTATGAAAATGGTATTCGTTTTAACTTTGTTCATAATATTTTCGAAATCTATTTCCCTTTATACTCAAACAATGGCTGGGAATCTTCTCAAAGTGCTTATCCAGAAAAAATTAGATTTACAATTACTACTGATATAAAATCTGTATATAACTTTTTTAGACGCGGATTATTGTAATAATAATTGTAATTCTACTAAAAAAAGATATTGTTATTATAAAATATTAATTTTTTTTACATTATTCGTATTTATTTAATAATTAAACATATAAAAATTATCAAATTAATAATGAATTAATATATTTTTAAATATCAACTAAAAAAACTAACTTTGCAAAAGTCTAAAATTCCAAAAAATGTTGCAAAAAACTCTTACCACAAACCAACTAGAACTTTCTTTTAACGACTTTAAAACTGAAGTTCTAAACGACTATAAAATTGCTAAAATTAGTAGAGAATGTAGTTTACTTGGTAGGCGTGAAGTACTAACAGGTAAAGCCAAATTTGGTATTTTTGGTGATGGAAAAGAAGTACCACAATTAGCAATGGCAAAAGCCTTTAAAAAAGGTGATTTTAGATCTGGTTACTACAGAGACCAAACTTTTATGATGGCAATTGGCGAGTTAACTCCTCAACAATTTTTTGCTGGCCTATACGCACATACAGATATTAAAATTGAACCAATGTCTGCAGGTAGACAAATGGGTGGGCATTTTGCAACGCATAGTTTAAATGAAGATGGTAGCTGGAAAAACTTAACAAAACAATATAATTCTAGTGCAGACATCTCACCTACTGCTGGTCAAATGCCTCGTTTACTAGGATTAGCACAAGCATCAAAAATTTACAGAAATGAAAAAAGCGTACAAAATAAAACTAATTTTTCTATCAATGGAAATGAAGTAGCTTGGGGTACAATTGGTAACGCAAGTACTAGTGAAGGTTTATTTTTTGAAACAATAAATGCTGCAGGAGTTTTACAAGTACCAATGATAATGAATGTCTGGGATGATGAATACGGAATTTCAGTTCATGCAAAATACCAAACAACTAAGGAAAGTATTTCAGAAATTTTAAAAGGATTTCAGAGAGATAATAAAAATAAGGGTTATGAAATCATTGTTGTAAATGGTTGGGATTATGTTCAACTTGTAGATGTTTACAGCAAAGCATCTAAAATAGCTAGAGAAGAACATGTTCCTGTACTTATTCACGTAAAAGAACTTACACAGCCACAAGGACATTCTACTTCTGGTTCTCAAGAAAGATACAAAAACAAAGAAAGGTTACTCTGGGAAAAAGAAAATGACTGTATTACTAAAATGCGTAAATGGATTTTAGAATTTGAATTAGAAACCGAATCTGGAGACACTTTACGCTTTGTAGATTCTGAAGAAGAAATAATTCTTTTAGAAAAAGAAGCAAAAAAAGAGGTGAGTTCTGCCAAAAGAAATGCTTGGAATGCTTATAATAATGAACTAAAATCAGAAGTTATTATTGCAGAACAATTATTAGAACGAATTGCTGCAAAAAGTAAAAATGGCGTATTTATAACAAAATACATAACAGATTTAACCGAGATAGTAGAACCTACTAGAAAAAATATCCTGGTTGCCACAAGAAAAACGTTACGTTATTTAAAAGATGAGCAATTTCCAGAAAAAATTGAGCTTCAAAACTTTATTAAAGCGAACTTTAAAGTTGCTGAAAGTAAATATTCTTCTCATTTATTAAGTGAGAGTAGTTTTAGCGCATTAAATATTTATCAGAAAAAACCTATTTACTCTCAAAGTAAAAACCTTGTTGATGGTAGGATCATAATGAGAGATAACTTTGACGCATTACTTAAAAAACATTCAGATTTATTGATTTTTGGTGAAGATGCTGGTTTTATTGGCGATGTAAATCAAGGTTTAGAAGGCTTACAAGAAAAGTACGGAGATATTAGAATTTCTGATACTGGTATTAGAGAAGCAACAATTATAGGACAAGGAATAGGTTTGGCTATGCGTGGATTGCGCCCTATTGCAGAAATTCAATATTTAGATTACTTATTGTATGCTTTACAAATTCTGAGTGATGATTTAGCAACACTTCGTTACAGAACTTTTGGAAAACAAAAAGCACCCTTAATTATTAGAACACGTGGTCATCGTTTAGAAGGAATTTGGCACGCTGGTTCACCAATGGGAGGAATTATAAATAACATTAGAGGAATACACGTTTTAGTACCTAGAAACATGACAAAAGCGGCTGGTTTTTATAACACTTTATTAGAAGGTGATGACCCAGCTTTAGTTGTAGAATGCCTTAATGGATATAGATTAAAAGAAGAATTACCTATGAATCTAGGTGATTTTAAAACTCCAATCGGTTTTGTAGAAACAATAAGAGAAGGTAAAGATATTACAATAGTCTCTTACGGGTCTACTTTACGATTAGTAGAAAAAGCGGCTAAAGAGTTAATTCAAGTAGGTATCGATGTAGAGATTATTGATGCACAAAGTTTACTACCTTTTGATATAAATCATGATTGTGTAAAAAGCCTTGCTAAAACAAACAAACTATTAGTAATTGATGAAGATCTTCCTGGAGGAGCATCTGCATATCTTTTACAAGAAATTATAGAAAAACAAGATGGGTATCAATATTTAGATAGTAAACCCTCTACTTTAACATCTAAGGCACATAGACCGGCTTATGGAACTGATGGAGATTATTTCTCTAAACCCTCTGCAGAAGATATTTTTGAAAAAGTATATGAGATTATGCATGAATCTAACCCTACAAAATTTAAAAGTTTATATTAAACAATTAATTTCTATTCAGAATTTTTACTCCAATTGCGCATTTTAAACAACGTTTAGATGCGCAATAGTTGTTTCTAAGCTCCAATAAAGACTGAGTTTCAAACGCAGATGTAGAGTTAATTTTCAAATCTGAAAACTTAGAAATTATACTATTTTTCTCCGGTTTTATTTGTTTAATTAATTTAATAATACGTTCCTCGTCAACTTCACCCCTGCTCTTTTGATACAAGAATTTTAACGGAATAATTGTGTTTATTATCAGTAAATCTATAAATGATTTTGTAAGATTTTTAGCACTCTTTTTTGATATGGACTCAAATGTATAATGAGTTTTCCAAAACTCATTTACACCCACAGAAAATAGCGTGTAAAAACCTTCTAAATTCTCAATTTTAATCACCTTTGAAAATAAATTTTCTTGCTGATGAAACAATGAAACTAATTGAGCAATTCTTATGGTAGGAAAATTACTTGGTCTCATTCTAAAAAACATAAATTGCCTATTAGCAATAGGATGCAAATTGTATTTATGCTGTAAATATTCATATTCTTTTTTCAATTGAGAATGATATTCATCTTGTATATTACCTTCTAAAAACCCTGCTTGCCCAAATAGCAACGCAGAAAAAACCAACTCATTAAAACGTTCTTTTCTAATGATTGAAAAATCGATAGATTTAGCCAATCTTAGAAAAGCTTCAGCATTGACTTTTAATCCAAAATTCTTAGCAATTAATTGAAATAAAACAGCTTCAAAATCATTATTTGATGCTACTAATAATTGGTTAATAGAATTAGATTTATTGGCTAATCTTTCAAAATACAAACGTTCCAACCAGTTATTAAAAGTAAAAGATTCAACTGTATTAATTTGAGTTTCACATGGAATCCAATCAGGTTGTTTTAGTACTAATTTTTGATAATTTTTAAGCAAATTATCATCAACTAAATCTTTTAAAACCAATGTAGGAATTGGCTTATTATTCTTCATAAAAACAGCGGTATCATGCTCCCAAACTACATGTAAAATAACAGCATCATAATTGGCATCTTTTTCATGTTGATGTAAATACCAATCTGAAGATTTTACATGAATTTCTACATTACCAGCCCAAAGTTGACTTTCAATTTTTAGTTGAGAATTTAAAAAATCAGGTCCGGAATTTGTATTATAAATTCCCGATTTTACAACAATAATTTTTTCTTTGGAGTGTATTTCTAAACTTTTCTGTGAAAATAACTTGTATTTCCATACATAATGAAGGAATTCTTCTTTCATAACATACCTTTTTGATTGTCAATTTACAAAAAATCTAAAGAGAGAATCTTTATACAACCATCAATTTTTGTAATTAAACATCTAATAATTACTATTTTATTGATGTATTTTTGCCTTATAAAACTTAAAGAATGGATATTATTGATAGTTTACAATGGCGTTATGCAACAAAAAAATTCGACGTTAATAAACAACTTTCAGCAACACAAATAAAAACACTAAAAGAAGCTTTTAATTTAACCGCAACTTCATATGGTTTACAACCAATAAAATTGGTTGTAATTCAGAATAAAGAAATTCAAAAAGAATTGGTTAAACATTCTTGGAATCAACAACAAATTGCACAAGCATCGCATGTTTTAGTAATTTGTATCCCTGATAAATACACTTCAGAAGAAGTTGAAAACTATTTTAGTTTAGTTAAAAAGTTAAGAAATACAGCAGATGCTATTTTAAAACCTTTTAAAAATTTTTTAACAGAAGAAATAAAAAATAAATCTCAAGAAGAGTTATTTGTTTCGAATAAAAATCAAGCCTATTTAGCATTAGGAAACCTACTTACAGTCTGTGCTTTAGAAAAGATAGATTCTTGTCCTATGGAGGGTTTTATTCCACAAAAATATGATGAAATTTTAAACTTAAAAAATCATAATTTAAAATCAATTTTAGTTTTACCTGTTGGGTATAGAGCTGAAGATGATTATATGAAAGATTTAACTAAAATTAGAAAGAATATTGAAGAAGTAATCATTGAAATTTCTTAATTTCGGCATACCTAAACTACAATAAATATAATGAATAAAGAGATAAGAAACTTAGAACCAAAAGCTGTTTGGAATCATTTCTCAGATTTGAATGCAGTTCCTCGTCCATCAAAAAAAGAAGAACGTGTAATAGATTTTATGGTTGATTTTGGTAAAAAATTAAACCTAGAAACTTTTGTAGATAAAGTAGGAAATGTTATCATTAAAAAACCTGCTACTTCGGGTCTAGAAAATAGAAAAACAGTAGTAATGCAAAGCCATTTAGATATGGTTCATCAAAAAAATACAGCTACCGTTTTTGATTTTGATTCAGAAGGAATTAAAATGTTAATTGAGGGTGACTGGGTTACTGCAGATGGAACAACTTTAGGTGCGGATAATGGTTTAGGTGTTGCTACTATTATGGCTGTTTTATCATCAAGTGAAATTGAACACCCAAATTTAGAAGCACTTTTTACAATTGACGAAGAAACAGGGATGACTGGTGCAATGGGTTTAGAAGGTGGTATTTTAAAAGGTGATATTCTTTTAAATCTAGACACAGAAGAAGATGATGAAATTGGAATAGGTTGTGCAGGTGGAGTTGATGTTACTGCAAAAAGAACTTATTCTGAAGAAAATACACCCGAAAATACAATTGCATTTTCAATTTCTGTAAAAGGTCTAAATGGAGGACATTCTGGAATGGATATTCACAAAGGATTAGGAAATGCAAACAAGATTATGAATCGTTTGTTATTAGATGGTTTTGAAAACTTTGGATTAAGAATTTCTGAGATTAATGGTGGTAGTTTACGCAACGCAATTCCTCGTGAAAGCGCTGCTTCTGTTGTTATTGATAGCATTTCTAAGGATCCTTTTTTGTTTGAAACAACTACAGTTATCAACAATATAAAAGAAGAGTTTTCTACATTAGAACCTCATCTTTCAATTGACATAGAAGAAATTTCTTCACCAGATAAAGTAATGGACCTAGGTGTTCAAGAAGGTTTAATAAAATCTATTTACGCAGCTTTAAATGGTGTTTATAGAATGAGCCCAGATATTAAAGATTTGGTAGAAACATCTAATAATATTGCGCGTGTAATTGTAAAAGACGGAGCTATAAAAATTGGTTGTTTAACGCGCTCGTCTTCTGAAACAAATAAATATGATCTAGCAAATTCTTTACGTGCTGCTTTTGAATTATCTGGTTTTGAAGTAGAACTTTCAGGTAATTATCCAGGTTGGCAACCTAATGTAAATTCAGAAATTTTAGATTCAGTTTCTAAATTATATGAAAAACTACACGGAGAAAAAGCACATGTTGCAGCTTGTCATGCAGGTTTAGAATGTGGAATTCTTGGTCAGAATTATCCAGAGATGGACATGGTCTCTATCGGACCAACAATTCTTGGAGCCCATTCTCCAGATGAACGTACAAGTATTTCATCAACACAAAAATTCTGGAAATTCTTATTAGAGATTTTAAAGGATATTCCTAAAAAATAAATTAAAACAATCTAAGAAAAACCGAAGTATTTTACTTCGGTTTTATTTTTTATAATTTGTTAAAAAAGGGAATAATAAAAAAATAAATTCCTTAAATACAGTTATTTATAAGATTAAAGTTTTGTTAATATCTTTGATTTTTAGAAACCTTAAATAATTGTACTTTTACTTTTCATAAATCATTCAGTTTTAATGGGAAAAATTATTGCGATAGCGAATCAAAAAGGGGGTGTTGGTAAAACAACAACTGCTGTAAATTTGGCTGCATGTTTAGGAGTTTTAGAAAAAAAAGTTTTATTAGTTGATGCAGATCCACAGGCAAATGCATCCTCAGGTTTAGGAATTGATGTTGATGGTGTGGAGATTGGAACATATCAAGTTTTAGAACACACAATTTCTGCAAAAGAGACTATTCTAAAAACGTCTTCTCCTAATGTAGATATCATTCCTGCTCATATAGATTTAGTTGCAATTGAAATTGAATTAGTAGACAAGCAAGAAAGAGAATACATGCTTAAAAAAGCACTTGTTGATCTAAAAAATGAGTACGATTATATTTTAATAGATTGCGCACCTTCATTAGGTTTAATAACATTAAATTCTCTAGTTGCAGCAGATTCTGTAATCATTCCAATTCAATGTGAATATTTTGCTTTAGAAGGTTTAGGAAAATTATTAAACACGATTAAAAGTGTTCAAAATATACATAACTCAGAATTAGATATTGAAGGGTTATTATTAACAATGTTTGATTCTCGTTTACGTTTGTCTAATCAAGTTGTAGATGAAGTTAGAAAGCACTTTAGCAGTATGGTTTTTGAGACAATTATTAGAAGAAATACACGTTTGGGTGAAGCGCCAAGTTACGGAGAAAGCATAATTGCTTATGATGCAACTAGTAAAGGCGCTATAAATTACTTAAATTTAGCCCAAGAATTAATAAAAAAGAATTCGTAAAATGGCAAAAGCAACCAAAAAACAAGCTTTAGGAAGAGGATTATCTGCTTTGTTACAAGAATCTTCAAACATCAATTCTGCCTCAGACAAAAACGCAAATAAAGTTGTTGGAAGTATCATAGAGCTTGAATTAGATTTAATTGACGTAAACCCGTATCAACCAAGAACTTATTTTGACGAAGAATCTTTAAGAGAATTAGCTAGTTCTATAAGAGAATTAGGAGTTATTCAGCCAATTACAGTTAGAAAACTAGATGGAAATAAATTTCAATTAGTTTCTGGAGAACGTAGATTTAGAGCTTCAAAATTAATTGGAAATAAATCAGTTCCTGCATATATAAGACTTGCCAACGACCAAGAAATGCTAGAAATGGCATTGGTAGAAAATATACAACGTAAAAACTTAGACCCAATAGAAATTGCACTTTCTTACCAACGTTTAATAGATGAAATTCAATTAACACAAGAAGAATTAAGCACTAGGGTTGGTAAAAAACGTTCTACAGTTACCAATTACTTACGTTTGTTAAAATTAGATCCAATTTTACAAACAGGAATGAGAGATGGGTTTATTTCTATGGGACATGGGCGTGCAATGATTAATGTAGAAAACACAGAAGATCAATTAGCAATTTACGAGAAAATTTTACGAGAAAAACTATCAGTAAGACAAACTGAAGAATTAGTAAAAAACTTAAAAACTGGTTCTGTTATAGCAAAACCCAAAAAGAAACAATTACCCAAGTTTGTTAAAGAAAATTTAAACGAATTTAGCGAATACTTTGGTCATAAAATAGACGTTACTATTAGTAACAATGGAAAAGGAAAAATTTCTATTCCTTTTCATTCTGAAGAAGATTTTAATCGTATTAAAGACTTATTGAAATAAGTGCATTTTCAAAAAATTATATTTGTTTTAATTCTTACTTTCCTTTCTGCAAATCTTTTTGCACAGAAAGACACCGTGAATGTGAAGGGTATAAAAATTAAAGGGAATGTTAAAATTGAAAAAGGAGGTGTTTACGATGCTCTAGCACCTTCAAAAGCTGCATTTTATTCAGCAATTTTCCCAGGAATGGGACAAATATATAATAAGAAATATTGGAAAGCACCAATAGTTTGGGGCGCATTAGCAATTCCTA
Source organism: Polaribacter sp. SA4-10 (assembly GCF_002163835.1). Lineage (NCBI taxonomy): Bacteria > Pseudomonadati > Bacteroidota > Flavobacteriia > Flavobacteriales > Flavobacteriaceae > Polaribacter > Polaribacter sp. SA4-10. The sequence continues at coordinate 1,358,845 of NZ_CP019331.1, forward strand.
CGTATTACTATTTACAGAACAATAACGATTACAACCGTTACAGAACAGCCTACAAGTTGCGAAAAAACGGTCTTGTAGATGAATTTACTATAGATGGTGTAGAAATCGTTTCTTTGGATACTTTAGAAAATGCGCAAGAACAATTAAAAGAAAATAGAGACATGTCTCTTTTATCTGGAGTTATATTATACGTTTTACAAATTGTAGAAGCTAGTGTTAATGCACATTTATTACAATTTAACACAAGCGATGATTTGTCTTTAAAACCAGCTTTTATACCAGATCCAATTAGGTTTGACACACCTAAATTTGGACTCACTTTAACTTATAATTTTTAAAATGAAAATTGCATTATTAGGATATGGAAGAATGGGAAAAGAAATTGAAAAAATTGCTTTATCTCGTGGACATGAAATTGTAATTAGAAAAGATGTAGATGACACTATTGATATTACTTTAGCAGATGTAGCAATAGATTTTAGCGTGCCTTCTTCTGCTTTTGGTAACATTTCTAACTGCATCAATAACAATGTTCCTGTAATTTCTGGAACTACAGGTTGGTTAGAAAACTATAATGATGCAGTTGCATTATGCGAAGAGAAAAAAGGTGCTTTTATCTACGCTTCTAATTATAGCTTAGGAGTAAACATCTTTTTTGAACTGAACAATCAATTAGCAAAAATGATGACTACTTTAGAAGATTATACTATTTCTATGGAAGAAATTCATCACACTAAAAAATTAGATGCGCCAAGTGGAACCGCTATAACTTTAGCAGAAGGGATTATTGAAAACTCCTCTAAAAAAGAGTGGGAATTAGGAAAAAATTCATCCAAAGAAATAATACCAATTCAAGCAAAAAGAATTCCTGATGTACCAGGAACACATACTGTGTGCTATGATTCTGAAATAGATTCTATAGAAATTAAACATACTGCCCACAGTAGAAAAGGATTTGCATTAGGTGCTGTTGTGGCTGCTGAATGGATTCTCAACAAAACAGGTATTTTCTCTATGAGAGATGTGTTAAACATAGGTTAAAAACTGTAACATTTCACCTATCTTACCGCCTAATAAAAAAACTAAAACATTCCTTTTAAAAGGAAAATAAAATATATTAATATGACGTTTACAGAATGGTTTATCTTTTTTCTTATAATTCAAGTTATTCATTTTTTAGGAACTTGGAAATTATATGTAAAAGCTGGTAGAAAACCTTGGGAAGCTGCGATACCTATTTATAATGGCATTGTTTTAATGCAGATCATAAAGCGCCCAAAATGGTGGGTAATTCTTTTATTTATTCCTATTGTAAACTTGTTAATGTTTCCTGTAATTTGGATAGAAACAATTAGAACTTTTGGCTTCTATAAAAAATTAGATTCATTATTAGTAATAGTAACTTTGGGGCTATATATTTTTTACATCAATTATGCAACTGATGCACAATACAATGCTGACAGAAACTTAAAACCACGTTCTGAACTTGGTGAATGGGTAAGTTCTATTGCGTTTGCAATTATTGCTGCAACTTTAGTTCATACTTATTTTATGCAGCCTTTTACCATACCAACATCCTCTTTAGAAAAAACATTATTAGTTGGCGATTATTTATTTGTGAGCAAGTTTCACTATGGCGCAAGAGTTCCATCTACAGTAATTGCTGCACCAATGGTGCATGATTCACTTCCTTTTACTGGAACAGCTTCTTACCTAAAAAAACCACAATTACCTTATACACGTTTACCTGGGCTTCAGAAAATAAAAAATAATGATATTGTTTGTTTTAACTGGCCGGCAGACACTTTAGCTACAATGTGGGGAGATACTTCTGGGAAATTTACATACAAACCCGTTGATAAAAAAACGAACTATGTAAAACGTTGTGTTGGTATTGCTGGAGATTCCTTAGAGTTAAGGAATGGTTATGTATATATTAATGGTAAAAAGAACGAATTACCTTACAGAGCTAAATTACAGTTTTATTATACGTATGAAGCTACATCTTCTATTGATAGAAATACTTTTCCTAAGTTTTTAATCGATAAAGAAAGAACTGGCGTTTATAAAATATTAAGTGAATATTGGAACAATCCAAAAGTACAAGAAGCTTTTAAAAAAGGAGCTAATTTATCTAAAATAGGATCAGATTCTTTATACACAGAAGTTGCAGGTGGCGTTTCTCAAGATTTAGCAAGAAGGCTAAAAATGGAAAATGTAGCTACTAAAATAAATATTAATTTAACAGAAGAAGAAGCTATTAAGCTAAAAGAATACCCATTAACACTTTCTGTGAAAAAAGTGAATCATGGTACAGATAATGGTATTTTTCCTCATATAGAAAGCAACCAATGGAGTCAAGATAATTTTGGTCCTATTTATATTCCTAAAGCTGGAACAACTGTAAAAATAGATTCAGAGTCTTTACCATATTATAAACAAATTATTAAAAATTATGAAAATAATGACCTACAAGTGGTAGGTGAAAATATTTTTATAAACGGAGAAAAAGCGACTTCTTATACATTTAAACAAGATTACTATTGGATGATGGGGGATAACAGACATAACTCTTTAGATGCTCGTTATTTTGGATATACTCCTTTTGATCATGTTCTAGGAAAACCTGTAATGGTTTGGTTTAGTTGGAATGCAAATGCACCTTCTTTTGGAGCTAAATTAAAATCAATTCGTTGGGACAGAATGTTTACAACAGTTGGTGGAGATGGAGAACCTGTTTCTTACAGATATCTAGTTTTAGTACTAATTGGTTTGTATTTTGGTTATAGTTTCTATAAAGGGAAGAAAAAATCAGCATAAATAGTATGTCTGTATTTATCCCTACTTACTTCTCTCCTATTTCTCACTATTCAGAAATCATAAAATCTGAAAATATTGTATTTGAAATGGAAGATAATTTCCAAAAACAAAGCTATAGAAACAGATGCTATATTTATAATAGCAATGGCAAACAGTTATTAAGTATTCCTGTAAAACATAAAATTACAGACCAAAGAAAAAAGACCAAGGACACTAAAGTAGAGAACGACTTTCCTTGGCAAGATCAGCATTTTAAATCTTTACAAATTGCTTATAGAACCTCTCCTTTTTTTGAGTTTTTTGAAGATGATATCGCTCCTATTTTCTCAAAAAAATACACCTATTTACAAGATTTAAATATTGATACTTATTTATTTATTACGGATGCTTTACAAGTAAGTTCTAATTTTTCTAAAACTGAAGAATTTTTAATTGATGAAACTCAAAAAGATTTTAGAGTGTTAGCTGATGTAAAAAAACAACCTGAAAAACTTGTGAGCAGGTATATTCAAATGTTTGATGATAAGCATGGATTTATTCCTAATTTATCAATTTTAGACCTTCTCTTTATGGAAGGCCCTAATGCAATAAGTTATTTTTAGTATATTTAAAAATATACTTTTCTTATACTCGAAAAAAAGAAATGCAAGATCTTATAAAATTTATTAGTTTTTTTATTGATTTAGACCCAAAGTCTGAAGAGAATTTTATTGATATCGCATCATTAAAAAAATTTAAAAAAAATGACATTCTTGTAAAAAATGGCAAAAGGCAAATAGATTTTTTTATAATTAAATCAGGAATTGTAAGGTCTTATTACTTACACAATTCTGACAAAACTTATATCAGAAATTTTTTTATTAAAATGAATACCTCTGGTGATATTGGTGCTTTAATTTCTAATAACCTAGCAAAATTAGATTATGATTGTTTAACCGATTGTGAAATTTATGTTATAGATTTTAAAAAATTCATGCTTTTAGTAGATGAGAATCATAAATTTGCTAAGCTTTATGCAAATTTATTAGCTAAGGTTGTTATTCTTTTTGAATCTAAAATTTATGACTTATCAGTTTTAAATGCGACAGAGAGGTATTTAAAATTAAAAAAAGAAATTCCTAGCATTGAAAATCACATTCAACAATATCATATTGCATCTTATTTAAATATTACTCCAATACAATTAAGTAGAATTCGAAAAAAAATTTATTCGAAATAAATTTCTATAAACATAGGTTAATTAAACTAAGATATCTTTTTACTAAATTTGTTTAGTTAGAAATCTCCCCCTACAATTTATTATTGTATTCTAATAAAAAAAAGACTTGTTATTTAACAAGTCTTTTTTTACTTTTACAAAGTATGATCTTAAAATTTTTTATGCATTATGGATTACACTTCCTATTTCCAGGAGTAATTGCCTATATGTTTTTTAAAGAAAAATGGAAAGTAGTTTACTTACTATTTATTGCAACTATGCTTGTAGATCTAGACCATTTAATTGCGACTCCCATATTTGACAGTAATAGATGCAGCGTTGGATTTCATATACTACATTCTTATATAGCAATAGGTATTTATTCTATATGTACTTTATTTAAAACAACAAGAGTTATGGCAATAGGATTGCTATTTCATATGTTTACAGATTATATAGATTGTTATTTGTAAAACTTTTTTAGAAGATTATCAAACTCATTAGAAATATTTAATTTAAATATTAAGAACAAATACACAGCTGTAATAACACTACTTTTTAAGATGATATTTATAATTGGATGGATTGGAAATTTCCATAAATAAATATTATCAATAGGAAAATCCCAAAAATTAAAAGCAAGATATAACACAGCAATAATGAAAATCATTTTAACTGTTTTGTCTGTAAAAGGAGTTATTGAAAACTTACTTTTTATAAAAAATAATTTAAACGTATTTGCACTAAAAATGACGATCAGAGTTGCCAATGCTAAACCATCTGTCCCCATATCTAACTCATAATAGAAGAGTTTGTTTAAGAGATAAACAGAAACAGCCATAGAAGCACTAAGAGGTAAAGTTATTCTATAAAATTTAGAGTTATTTATGATTGCACCATTATTTCCTAAAAAGCCATTGTACAATTTTAGTAAAGAAATCATCAGTACAACTAATGCTCCATCTGCGTATTCTTTAGGTAATAAATTAAATAATTGAGTAACATTTGCATTTATCAAGACAAAGAACAAACCACTAATTAACAATAAATTAATAGAACTCTTTTTATATAAGGATGCCACCTCTTTATGATTTTCTTCATTTAACGTTTTAGAAGTTAAAGGCTGTAAAATATTTAACATTGCTCTACTTGGTGCTTCAATAAAAGAACCAATAAAAACAGCAACTGAATAATAAGCAGCTTTTACTAAAGATTCTTTTCCTGGTATCATAAACTTATCTATGTCTAAAATAATAGCTCCTGCACTTCCTGCTAAGATAATATATCCAGAAAAACGGAGTACTTCTTTAAAGTTATCAGGTTTAGAAAACGTGAACTTGGGTAGATATAATTTAAAAGCATAGAACATCATTACAAACATTCTTAAAAAATAGGCACCTGTTAAATAATAAATAAACTCTGGTTTTGTAATGAGTTCAAAATAAACAGCAAATAATAAAATCATTACTACAACTCGGTTCCATAATTCTTTTAAAATATTACCAACAACCGTTTGAAACTGAACTTTTGCCCAAGCATAAAAAATTTCGAAATAAGAACAGGCAACTGCAATTAAGTAGATTACAAACGTATAATCTTTTATAATTGGATTTTCTATTGAAAGATAATCACCTATTTGTTCATAAAAAAGGTTTCCAAAATATGCAACAGGGACTGCTATTATTAAAGGTAAAAAAAGGACAGAAGACAAAAAACGATCTTTTTCGATTTTTGTCAAATAACTAGAAAAAAACTTCACAATAGTATGATGAATTCCTAAAGCAATTAAAGGCATTAATAAATTAGATGTTGACAAAAGAAAAGTAACCAAACCATAATATTCATCTTCCAAAAAACGAGTGTATAAAAACAATGTATTTATTCCTCCAAAGGCAAAACCTAAATAAATAAAAAGGGTGTTTTTAAAAGATTGTTTAAATATAATTCCCATTTATGAGTTTACTTTATTAATTATTAAAGCTAGCTTTTTTGTTAACGCTCTTCTATGAAATTGCGCTATGTTTTTAGAATCTACTTCTAAAATTCCTTTTTTAAATTGTTGATATAACTTTTGTATTTCTAACAACACTTTATCTTCATTATCATAATCTACAACAATACCCGCATTTGTATCCTTTAAAATTTTTGATAAATCTCCATCTTCAGGACCAATTGCTAAGATAGGTCGTTTTGCTTTTAAATATTCAAACAATTTTCCCGTTAAAATTCCTTTAGATTGTTTCACCTTAGGAATTAACAACAACAAAACCTGTGCTTTTTTCTGATATTCTATTGCTTTATCATGAGAAACATAACCAACAAAATTTACATTATTGCTTAAATTATTAACTTCTACCTCTTTTTTCACTTCATCTGAAATATCACCAATTAAGTTAATTATCAAATCTTCAGAAAACGAAGTCTTCTCTTCTGTTAATTTCTTAAGAACTTTAAACAAAACTTTAGGGTTACTCTGTTTTGGTAATAAACCAATATAAGAAATCGTAAATTTTTTATCCAACGCTTTTGGTTGAGTAATTAAAACTTCATCATCAAAACCATTTGTAATTACTTCAACATTTTTTGAAACTTTAGAGAACTCTTTTTTTAATGTATTACTCACTGTTAGAATACAATCAGCATTTTTTAGAACTGAAAGCTCTAATTTATTATTTCTTTTTTTAGCAAAACTACCTTGTTTAAAATCGTCATTATAATACAAACTTGTCCAAGGATCTCTAAAGTCTGCAATCCATTTTATATTATTTTTTTGATGTAATTTCTGTGCAATTAAATGCATACTATGAGGTGGACCTGTAGATATAATTACATCTATATTATTTGAATTTAAATACTTCTGAAGATATTTTACCGACTTATTTATCCAAAATATTTTTGGATCAGGAATAAAAAAATTTCCCCGAACATAAGATAAAAAACCTCCTTTACTCGTATTAGAAATATCTTTTTTTTGTTCGTTTTTCTTTTTCCAAAAAAGCAAATCTGTAGGTTCCCAAATAGCTTGTTTTAATACTTCAATATTATTAGGAATTTCATTTATTAATGATTCATCATTTATTGGGTAATTAGCATTATCAACAGTATAAACAACAGGTTCAATATCAAAATCTTGTAAATATTTCACAAACTTTAACCAGCGCTGAACGCCAGAACCTCCTGCAGGTGGCCAATAATATGTAATTATTAATACTTTCAAGTTTGTAAATTATTATATAAATCTATTAATTTTTTTGATGTTTTCTCCCAGCAAAACTCATTCTTAATGAAGTTTTCACCGTTTTTCCCTAATTCAGTTCTTAATTCAGAACTATTATAAAGTGTTAGTACTTTGTCAGAAAAATCATCAACATCTTTTTCTTTATGAATTAAACCTGAATTTACTTTTTCAATTATTGTTTTTTGTGCAATTGCATTACTTACCAAGAGAGGTTTCCCTAAACTCATGTATTGAAAAATTTTGTTTGCATACGTAGTATCGTGATGTAAATTTCTATACAAAGGAGAAATACAAATATCACTAGATACTATATAAGATTGGAATAAATCTTGGTTTTTCCACCCTAAAAAATCAACATAGTTTTCAATCTGTAAACCTTTTACTAACTCTTTTAAAATGAAATCCGTAGAGTTTTTCCCTACAATTACTAATTTTATATTTTCTATTTTATCCTTTAATATAGCTATTGATTTTATTGCCGTTTTTAAACCTCTTCTAATACCAGTATCTCCAATATAAAGCAATACAAACTTATTTGAATATTCATTTACAATTTCAGAAAAAACCTTTGGATTATTATAAAAATCCTTTCGCACTGTATTAGGGACTTCAACTATCTTATTTTCATTAACAGTTACTCTTTTTAAAATTTCATTTTTTGCTTCAGTTGTAACTACAATAACTTTGTTTGCTGCTTTAATAAAACCCTCTTCTTTTTTCTTCCATTTTTTTGGTGATATAACATGTTTTCCAGGAAATTTTAATAAATGAGGATAAAACTTCATGATTTCTGGTCTATTTTCATGCAAATCTAACACAACGGGAAGTTTATATTTTTTATTTACATTAAATACTGCTTGAGCAATTCTAATATCATGTATATGTACTGCTTCAATATCATGAACCTTTATAAAATTTTCAATCTTTTTTTGCATAAAAAAAGTATACAAAGGAATTGTATATGCTAAAGCAGAGAGTTTATATTCTAAGTTATTTGATAGATACCTTTTAACTTGAATTTCATTTATAATCTCAGGTCGATTTTCATTATTATAAGTTAAACAAAAAAGAAAAACTTCATGCCCATTATTCACTAAAGAAATAGCTTCATTTTCCACTCTTGGATCTGGTGGAAACTCAGCATCAAGTATCATTCCTATCCTCATTTTTTCTTTTTATTTTCATAAAAAAACCATCCAATTGGAATGAGTAATAAAAGGAAATATGAAGAAAGGGAAATTATTTTACCCTGCTTAATTACTTTTGGCTCAAATTTAAATTCAATTGTATGTTTTCCTTCAGGAACAATCATTCCTCTTAAAACATAATTTACTCTAAAATGTGGTGTTAATTTTCCATCCACATACCCATTCCAACCATCTTTATAATAAATTTCAGAAAACACTGCAAATTGTTCTTTTTCAGTTTTTGATTGATACGTTAATGAAGTAACGTCATAATTTAGAAGTGCTATTATTGCTGTGGAATCAATTTCTGTTGGGAATTTTAACGCTTCTTGTTTTTTCGAAGGTTTTTGAAAAACGGCAACTTTCTTTGTATTCAAAGAATCTAAAGCTTGTATTTCATCATTCGCAGAATTTACAACTTTCACTTGCTCTACAAACCAAGCATTTCCATTTACATCCGGGTTTAATTGTGCTTGTTTCTCTCCTTTATCATTACCAACAATAAAATATTTAGTATTTAACATGTTTAAAACTTGCATGTTATTTTTTGCAATTTGATAATCAAATAATTCTTGATATCGCATCATTTTTGCTGCATGATAACCACCAATAGATTGATGAAAATAAGAAGTACTGCCATCATTCATAGGGTTTACAGTAAAATTCCCCACTCTAAAATGCGATTTATCTTCTAAAATTAATTTATCGGCATTTGAAGCTGTAAAAGGTTTATCTATTTTTCTAGATGCTTTAAAATCATCTTCATTTACGTATTTTTTATCTACAGAAATTAAATCAAACAAAACAAAAACAGCAATTATTAAAATAACCATTCCTTGCTTTAATTTATCTTTTAAGAACATCCATAAAATGCTAACTGTAAGTAATCCTAAAACTAAAGAGCGTAAAGAATCTTTTAGCAGCATCGATTTTCTATCTGAAACAATTGCATCTGTTAAACCTGGTAATTGAGTGTATTGTGAATCTCTTAAACCTTCAAAAGTTGAAAAACCATGTGCTAATAAAAATCCTACAATAATTAATCCTCCAAATACATAAACTGCTTTCTTTAATGCTTCTTGTTTTTCTCCTGAAGAAACAGTAGCAGAGAAGAATTCTTTTAAAGCTAAAACGCCTAGCAAAGGCACACATAATTCTGCAATTACTTGTATTGATGAAACGGCTCTAAATTTGTTATATAAGGGAACATAATCAATAAAAAAATTGGTTAAAAATTCAAAATTTCTTCCCCAACTCATTAAAATTGAAAAAACTGTTGCTGCCAATAACCACTGTTTTAACTTCCCTTTTACCAAGAAAATTCCTAAGAAAAAAAGCAAGAAAATAACAGCCCCAATATAAGCAGGGGCCTCAATTATAGTTTGATCTCCCCAGTAGGTTAAAGCTTGTTTAGAATAATCATCTGCAACTTTTTTACCTGCTTTAGATTCAATTAATTTATAAAAATTAGAGTTTTTATCCAACTTCTCAACGGTTCCTCCACCCATAAAACGTGGAATAAACAAATTAAAAGTTTCTAATTTCGCATAACTATACTCTGTAATATATGCTTTATCTAACCCTACAGAAGCTTCTTTTTCACTCCCATCAGGGTTTATTGTTAGTTCAGATTTTCCTCTTGTGCTATAATCACCATATTCTTTCATTGCCATTAAGCGTGAAGAATTTGCCCCAATACCTAATAAAACGGCAGCAATAATTATAATACATTGTTTTAAAAAAACTGGAATTCCCTTTTCCTTAATTGCATTTATAAACTCCACAATTCCTAAAATAATTAAACAAAACCCAAGATAATAAGTCATCTGAGGATGATTTGTATAAATCTCCAAAGTCATTGCCAAACCTGTAATTACAAAACCAAGAATGTAACGTTTTTGAAAAACCCATAAAACCCCTGCTAAAACCAAAGGCATATATGCAATAGCGTGTGCTTTCGCGTTATGTCCTGCTCCAAAAATGATAATTAAATAAGTGGAAAAACCAAAAGATAGTGCGCCTAAAATAGCGAGTCTCCATTTAACTTTTAAAGCCAACATTAATACAAAAAAGCTTAAAAAGTAAAGAAAAGTATAATCTGCGGGTCTTGGTAAAAAACGTAAAGTTCTGTCTATAACTCTAACAAAATCATTTGGATAATAAGCACTTACTTGATAAGAAGGCATTCCGCTAAATGAAGCTCCTGTCCAATAAGGTTCTGTGTTTTTATCCGCTCTAAAATCATTTATCTCTTTTACCATTCCTCTAAATTGAGTGATATCAGATTGATTTAATTTTTGTCCTTTTAAAACAGGATGAAAATATATAATTGAAGCCAAAGCAAAAACTGCTATAGCTATAATATAAGGTATAACTTTATTAGAAATTTTCAAGTGAATACTTTTTAATTAATGTTTTTAACAATCAAACGAACTAAGAAACACCTTAATTAGTCAACTTCTTCAAAATCAACATATTCTCCAACAGAGTTTTTACCTTGTTGTTGACTACTTGGTTTTTTATCAATTACTGTTTTTCCTTTTTCAACAGTACTTTTTGGTTGTTCTTGTTGTTGCCTTCCATATTGCTGTTCAGCTTTCTTTTTAATTGTTTCTGCCGCTTTCTTAATTAAATAAGGCGCAAATAATCGTGCTAAAAACTTAAAAGCATAGTAAAAAAGAATGATGAAAAATATAGTTCTTAGTAAACCCATTTAAATTAATGTTTATAAAAAAATCATTCAAAAATAACAATTTGAATACAATTGAAGCGTTAACAAACTATAAAAGTTTCACAAACTCAAAAAAGTATCGTTTGCTTTTAAAAAATAGCATTTTTAACCTATGTTTGTGTTAATTGATAGATACTACTTATAAAATTGTATTCTAATTTATGAAGCACCTTTTTACGAAACTCTTTTTAGTCTTTTTGTTTTTTGTAAACAACTCTATGCAAGCACAATACACTGATGTGATCAATTCAAATAAACCAGGTTTTTCTGAAAGCCCTTATAGTGTTGGCGTAGGAGTTTATCAATTTGAAAGTAACTTTTTTTATAGAAATACAAGCATAGAACCTACATTTTCTAAACCACAATCTTTTGGAGCAGATATTTTTTTTAGAACTAGTTTATTTCTTGAAAAATTAGAATTAAATACACAACTAACCTATCAAAATGATAAAGTAGCTTTTAAAAATGTTTTTACTTCTCATTATTTTACTTCAGGAATCAGTAAATTTTCTATAGGCGCAAAATATTTAGTTTTTCAAAAAGAATATGAAGATAAAACGAAAGAAATTAGAAGTTGGAAAAAGAGGTTTGCTTTTGATAAAAAAAGATTAATTCCCTCTGTTGCTGTTTACCTTGGTCTGAATACCGATTTTATAAATGATATTCATAAAACAGGAAGTATAACTCCTAAGGTAGGTGTTTTGCTTCAGAATGATTTAAGTAATAAGTTTAACATTATTACAAATTTTTATTACGATAAATTTGGATCTGATTTTTCAGAATTTTCTTCTATAATTACTGCTACACACAATTTTAGTGGCAGATGGTCTGCCTTTTTAGAATATCAAACTGTTTTTCAAAAATATCAAAACAACACAAATATAGGCACTGGTTTAGCGTATTTATTTAGTAGAAATTTTCAAATAAATACTTCTGGAAGAATGCTTCTTGAAGGTGAAGCAAAGGGATTTTATGCTGGTTTAGGTATTTCTTACAGAATTAATAGACATGAAGATCCTTATATTGATTTAAATAAAACCAATCCCGCACTAAAAAACACTCCAATTACAAGGTATAACAACCGTAAAAATGGTTTTTTCAATAGAATTTTTAGCATTTTTAAAAGAAAAGAAAGTAAAAAAACAACTAGAGAAAGACCACGTAGAAGTAGAAAAAAGACATCAACCAAAAATAAAAAAAGAGGATTTTTAGGTCTATTTGGAAAGAAAAAAAAGAAAAAAGAAACCGAACTCGAAAAGCTTGAAAGAGAAATTAAAGAGCTAGAAGAAGAGATGGAAAAAGATGACAATTAGAAATACTACTTTTGTTTCATGATTACACTTAAAAAAATTACTACTAAAAAGGAAATGAAAGAATTTGTTCTTTTTCCTTTTTCATTATATAAAGACAATAAATACTGGGTTCCTCCAATTATAAAAGACGAGGTAGATAATTTTGACCCAGAAAAAAACCCTGTATTTGAGAATGCTGAAGCGCAGTTTTTTGTAGCAATTAGAAACAATAAAATTGTTGGTAGAGTTGTTGCTATTATAAATTGGTTTGAAGTTGAAAAGCAACAAATTAAAAAAATGCGTTTTGGTTGGTTTGATGTTATAGAAGACATTGATGTTACCAAGGTTCTTTTAAATAAAGTAAAAGAAATTGGGCTTAAAAATAATCTTGAATATATTGAAGGGCCAGTTGGATTTAACAACCTTGATAAAACAGGTGTTTTAACTGATGGTTTTGATCATTTAGGAACTATGATAACTTGGTATAATCATCCCTATTACAAAGAACATTTAGAGCAATTAGGTTTTGTAAAAGAGAAGGAATATTTAGAAAATAAATTTAAGTTTAGTAAAGTTGATGGTGTTTATTTTGATAGAATAAGTAGCATCATTAAAAGACGTTTTAAACTAAAAGCATTAGATTTCACAAAGACAAAAGACATAATGCCTTATATAGATGAAATGTTTGAAGTTTTTGATGCAGCATATTCTAAACTATCTACTTTTGTTCCTATTTCTGATTCTCAAATAGCATTTTTTAAAAAGAAATACATTTCATTTATCAATCCAGAATATATAAAATTTGTGGTTGATGAAAATAATAAATTAGTTGCTTTTGCTATTGTAATGCCTTCTTTTTCTGAAGCTTTACAGAAAGCAAAAGGAAAGTTATTTCCTTTTGGATTATTTCATTTATTAAAAGCCAGAAAACACGCAAAAGATGTTACTTTTTATCTAATTGGTGTACATCCAGATTATCAAAACAAAGGGGTACATGCAATTATTTTTGATCAATACACAAAAACATTTGCTCCTTTAGGAATAGATAATTGTATTAGAACTCCTGAGTTAGAAGACAATGAAGCTATAAATAAATTATGGGAAAACTTTGATCCTGTAACCCATAAGAGAAGAAGAACGTATAGAAAAAGTCTTCTGTAAATCAATTAGCAAAAGTAAAAAAACGATTACGAACGTCATTTCTAAATGAGCTTTTTTAAGCGTTTTAAAAATCTCAACTTTGAAATTAATAAAAAAAAATGCAACTATTTTATAATTCAGAAATTACGGTAGAAACTTCTCAAATTATTTTTGATAAAATTGAGAGTAAACATATTGTTCGTGTTTTACGTAAGAATGAAAATGATATTCTTAAAATAACAAACGGAAAAGGTTTTTTGTTTGATGCAAAAATTATTATTGCGAGTGATAAAAAATGTATTGCAGACATTATTTCGTCTGAAGAAAAACCAAAACCTTGGAACTACTATTTACACATTGCAATTGCTCCTACAAAATTAAATGATAGAATGGAATGGTTTTTAGAAAAAGCCACAGAAATTGGTATTGATGAAATTACACCAATTATTTGCTCTAATTCAGAAAGGCGTATTGTAAAACTAGAACGTTTTGAGAAGATTATTCAATCTGCAATGAAGCAATCTTTAAAATTTACATTGCCAAAACTAAATGAACCTGTAAAGTTTAATGACTTCATAAAACAAGATTTTGAAGGAAACGTTTGTATTGCTCATTGTGAAGAACAAGATAAAAATCTATTAAAAGATGTTGTTAATCTATCAGAAAAAACAACAATTCTTATTGGTCCCGAGGGTGATTTTTCTATGGAAGAAATTAAAAAATGTTTAGAAAAAAATTGTACTCCAATTTCATTAGGAGAAAGTAGATTAAGAACAGAAACGGCTGCTTTGGTTGCAGTGAATACTGTTTCAATTATTAATCAGTAACTTTTTACTATCTTGCTTTTTATTCTCATTTTATAATTATTAATGAAGCAACTTTTATTTCTTTTTTTTTGTAGTTTATTTATAAATATTTCAGCCCAAGATGTTGCTATATTAAAATATAATGGTGGTGGAGATTGGTATTCTAACCCAACTGCGATTCCTAATTTAATTGCCTTTGCAAATGAAACAATTAAAACAAATATTACTACAAATCCACAAACAGTAGCAGTTGCTAGCGAAGATCTTTTTAACTACCCACTGTTATTTATGAGCGGTCATGGAAATGTATATTTTTCTGATGAGGAAGCAGAAAACTTAAAAAATTACTTAATTTCTGGAGGTTTTTTACATATTTCTGATAATTATGGATTGGATAAATTCATTAGAAGAGAACTAAAAAAAGTTTTCCCAAATCTAGAATTACAAGAAATACCAAGCAATCATCCTATTTTTAATCAAACGTTTAAATTTAAAAACGGAATTCCTAAAATTCATGAACATGATAAAAAACCTGCGCAAGGTTTTGGTTTATTTTACGAAGGAAGATTGGTTGTGTTTTACGATTATGAAACCGATTTAAGTGATGGTTGGGAAGATGAAATTATACATAACAACCCAAAAAGTGTGAGAGAAAAAGCATTAAAAATGGGCGCAAATATTATTGAATATGCTTTTAGAAACTAGCCCAAATATAAATATTGATGATATCAAAATAAACTTTGATACGCAAGGTTTATGGATTTTAAATATTGCCATCGCAATTATTATGTTTGGCGTTGCTTTAGGTATTTCTATAGATGATTTTAAACGACTTTTTAAAAAGCCTAAAATAGTTTTTGTGGGCGTTTTATCACAATTTTTCTTATTACCAGCAGCAACTTTTTTAATCATTTTATTAATTAAACCTCATCCTAGTTTCGCTTTAGGAATGATGATGATTGCAGCTTGCCCAGGAGGAAATGTATCTAACTTTTTTAGTAAAATGGCAGGAGGAAATGCCGCTTTATCTGTAAGTCTTACAGCATTTGCAACTTTAATATGTATTGTTATGACTCCTTTTAATTTACAATTTTGGGGGAGTTTATATGAACCAACAAACGAAATTTTAAAAACGGTTGAGCTAAACCCTATGGATTTATTTAAGTTGGTTTCTCTTATTTTAGGTATTCCTTTATTCTTTGGAATGCTGATAAAACATTATCATTCTAAAATGGCCGATAAAATAGAAAAAGTATTAAAACCATTATCAATGCTAGTTTTTATAGCATTAATTTTTATTGCTTTTTCTCAAAATTTAGATGTTTTTGTAAATCATATTCATCACGTGGTTTTCTTGGTGATTTTTCATAATATTTTTGCGTATATTTTAGGCTATTTAACAGCAAAAAGTTTTGGTTTAAATAAACAAGACACAAAAACAATTTCTATGGAAACTGGAATTCAGAATGGTGGGCTGGGTTTATTATTAATTTTCGGGTTCTTTGGTGGCTTAGGAGGAATGGCATTACTAGCTGCTTTTTGGGGGATTTGGGATGTTTTTTCTGGCTTATTACTAGCTACTTATTGGGGAAGAAAAACTAAAAAAGAAGCAATCATTTGAAAACACTTTGGTATAACTTTATAAGAATAATGATTAAAACTGGCTTGTTCTTTTATTCTAAAAGAATTAAAGTCATTGGTAGTGAAAATATACCTAAAAAGGGTGCTGTATTATTTGCTGTAAATCATCCAAATGGATTAATAGATCCTTTAATTGTTACCACTAACATCTTTAGAAAAAATCATTATTTGGTAAGAGCCGCTGCTTTTAAAAATCCAATTGTAAAGAAAATTTTAAGTTCTTTAAATTTAATGCCAATCTATAGAATTAGAGATGGTGCAAGCCAGTTAGGAAAAAATAAAGAAATCTTTGAAAACTGTTTTGAAATCTTTAACAAAGGAGAGACTTTAATGATTTTCCCTGAAGGAAGCCATAATATAAAACGTACAATTAGACCTTTAAGTAAAGGTTTTACAAGAATTGTATTTGGTGCTTTAGATAAATATCCAGATTTAAAAATAACTGTAATTCCTGTTGGAATTACATATCAAAATGCATCCTCTTATCCTACAAAAGTAGTTGTGAATTTTGGAACACCCATTTTATCTGAAGAGTTTTACAATAAAGAAGAAGTAAATTCATCTATAAATAGTTTAAAAACAGAAGTTAGTAATCAACTTAAAAAATTAAGTGTTCATATTCCTGATGATGAAAATTACAACACTAGTTTATCTAAATTAAATGATGCTCAAGTAGATTTTACCAATATTGATGAAGTTAATAAAATGATTATTTCTGGTAATTATCCGGAGAAAAAAAACAGTAGAAAAGACTTTTTAAAACCTTTATATTTTTTAATACTTATCAATAGTATTTTCCCTTATCTGATTTGGAAAAAAGCATCAAAAGGAGTTGATGAAATTGAATTTATTGACACCTTTAAATTTGGAATGAACATAGTAACTTTTCCTTTATTTTATGGTTTACAAACTTGGTTGATATCTCATTTTTTTAATAAAGAAATCGCTTTTTGTTATTTAATTATTTCTTTGCTTACAATTCTTATCTATTCTAAGTTTTCCGTAACAAATACAGCTATTTCATAAACAAAAACTACACGTGTAAATGGGTTGAGTACTAATTGAAATAGCGTCCTTTTTATAACCTATTTTAATAAATATCATTAAGAATGAAGTGACGTAATCTCTTTCAAATAATAAGAGTACCACAGTTTATAAAAACTAAACTTCACAATGATAATAATAAAAAGATAAATTACAAGTAGGAAATAACTTTTAATTTAAAATTGCATCCTGAATAATTTGTTGAATTTTTGTACGTGTGTTGCTTTTAATCAAACCCCTGTTTTCCATATTAGGATATACTCTGTTTGATAAGAAAACATACACAATTTCACTTTCTGGATCTGCCCAAGTATAGGTTCCAGTAAAGCCAGAATGACCAAAACTTTTATCGGAAACACAACCACAAGTTGCTTTTACCTCTGGGTCTAATTGTGGTTTATCAAACCCTAAACCTCTTCGCACTTTTTCATCAGAAAAATAACGTGTATTAAACTTACTTATAGTTGCTGCTTTTAAATAACGTTTTCCTCCATAATAACCTTTCTGTAAATACATTTGCATAATCTTGGCAACATCGTTTGCATTTGCAAATAAACCTGCATGACCTCCTACACCACCTAGCATTGCTGCTCCCATATCATGAACATTACCAAGTAATAACTGATTGCGGTAATAATCATCTATTTCTGTTGGCACGATTTCTTTCTTTTTAAACTTAGCTAAAGGCAAGTAGGTAGTTCTATCTGCTCCTAAAGATTGATAAAACTCTTCATCAACCAATTTATTAATCGGTTTTTGATATTTTTTTTCTAAAGCTTCTTTAAATAAATAATACCCTAAATCGCTATATTTATACCCTATACTTTCTGTTTGATCTGCGTCTTTTATATACTTGTAAATACTGTCTTTATAACTCTTATTAATGTATAAATTTTCAGCAACTTTAATTTGAAAATTTCTCGATTTTTTTCTTCTGTAAAAGGAGGCTAAATTTTTATGAGTAACGCTGTCTTGAGTACCTATATAAAAAGGAATCCAAGCTTTTAATCTACCAAAATGAGATAGAATTTCTTTAACGGTAACTGTATCTTTATTAGAGTGATTAAAACTTGGTAAAATATCTCTTAAACTTGCCGATAAAGGGATTTCGTGTTCTTCTTCTGCTCTCATAATTAATGGAAGTGAAGCTAAAATTTTTGTTAAAGAAGCCAAATCATAAATATCTGAATTTTTAACTTCTTGAGTTTTCTTATCTGTATGAAATCCGTAACTTTTATTAAATACAACTTTACCTTTTCTAGCAACTAAAACCTGAAAGCCCGGAGCCATTTTATCTTTTAAAATGGTATCAGCCATTTTATCTATTAGTGCTAATTTTTTTGATGATAATTGTACATCTTCAGGTATAGAATATTCGAACCTACTTAATATAGAAGTAGTTAATCCATGACCTTCTGCAAATTCATTTTTTATAGAAACTGGTAACTTTCCTTTTGCACTAATTGCACCAAATAGTAATTGTGCAGATAGTTCTTGAGAAATTTTACTATTTTGATAAGAGACAATTAAACCTTCAATATTTGAAAATGTTTTTATTTGCAACAAACTATAAGGGCTTGCAAAAATATCTAAAATAATATTTTTTTCTCTTGCTATTTCATGCAACCAAACTAAATCTTTATCGTTAAACTTATAGCTTTTCCAAGGGTTTTCATTTGACTTATGAAAACCTACAATTACCAAATTATAGGGTTTTAATTTTTTAAGTAATATATCTAAATTTTTGTCTGAAACTACATCTACTTTTGTGTAGTTTTTTAACATGTTTACATAAGAATCTCCAGAATCGTCACCTAATTTTACATATGCAATTTTTCTTTTTTCTAAATTCCTGATAGGAATATCGCCTTTTAAGTTCTTTACAACTGTTAGTGAGTTTTTTACTAAATCTCTGTGCAATAACTCGTCTTCAACGGTATTTAAATCTTCATTTAAATTTTCTAATTCTATAGGTTTATAATTCTGTAAACCCGCCCAATATTTTGCTTTTAAAATTTTACGTACAGAAAAATTAATTCTTTCCTCAGTTAGTGTTTTTAACTCTAATGCTTGTTTAATTAACCTTACAGTTGCAGGTATTTCATGCGGAATTAACAAGATATCGTTTCCTGCTTGAATTGCTGCTAAGTTTATTTCTGCTGGGGTTGCAAAATTTGCAGCACCTTTCATGTTTAATCCATCAGTAAATATTAACCCTAAAAAACCCAATTTTTGTTGCAATAAATTGGTAACAACATTTTTAGATAAAGAAGTTGGTAAACTAGCGTTAGCTTCTAAACTTGGTATACTTAAATGTGCAGTCATAACACTGGTTAAACCAGCATCAAAAACTCTTGTATAAGGATATAATTCTATAGAATCTAAACGCGCTTGATCAAAATTTAAAACAGGCAATGTATGATGAGAATCTGTTGCTGTATCTCCATGTCCTGGAAAATGTTTTGCATTTGCCATTACACCTTCACTTTGCATTCCTTGTGTAAAAGCAATTCCTTTTTGAGTAACATTTATTTTACTTTCGCCAAAAGAACGATTCCCAATTATAGGATTATCTGGATTTGTATTAATATCTACAACTGGCGCAAAATTTACATGAATTCCTAAACGTTTGCAATGTTTTCCTAAATGCACACCAAAATCTTTTACCAAAGAATCATTTCTAATTGCACCCAAAGTCATGTTCCAAGGAAAACGATATGTATTTTTTAAACGCATATCTAAACCCCATTCTCCATCAAAACCAATTAGCAATGGAACCTTAGAAATTACTTGATATTTATTACTTAATATTGCTTGTTTTTCTGGTGTTCCTTGCATAAAGATTAAATTACCAGCATGATATTTTTCTATCATTTCTGTAATAAAAGCTTCGTGCTTTTCATCTTTATTAGAATATGCTTGCACCATAAATAACTGTCCAATTTTCTCATCAATTGTCATGTTATTCATTAAACTATCTACCCAAATTTGTTGATATTCAGCATCTTTTGTTTTTAAAGGATCTATACTTTGAGCGTTTATTTTAAAAACAAATGCAATAAATAGTACTAAAAATATCTTTTTCTTCATGTTAATTTTAATGTTTTTTTTGGGCGTTTAAACAGGCTTTCCATTGTATCTTTTTATGCTCAATTTAATTCAGTAACCGTCTTTTATATCAAGAACAATTTACTAATCTAAATGATACGTGAAACGAGTTCAGCATAAAAAGGATGCCATTTCAATCCTTAACGCAGCTTACTAATAGTATAAACTCAGTAAGTTAAAATCAATTTTTATACCAAAAAGCGTTTGTGCCAGCTTTCTTTTGCAGGAACTTCCCAGTGAGATTCAAAATCTTCCTTTGTGCCTACCATATTATTAAAAACAATAGTTTCTGAAGTAACTTTCTTATCTTTTGCAAATTGCTGAAAATCAGACATTTTTACAAGATTAATGTTTTTATCATCTTTAAAAGTGATGTTCATTTTATTCATCAAATCTAATTTTAATTCGTTTTCTAACTCTTTTATAAAACGAACAGAACTATCTATAGAACAACCAGAAACATTGTTAAAACTTTCATCTACAGCCAATACTAAAAACTGATTGTACTTTATAGTAAAAGATCCTTTTAAATCATCTCCATGACGCGTCCATTGGTTAATAAAATCTTCTGCTTTTGCTGAAATAAATTCTATTTCTTTCTTTGTGAATTCTCTATCGGATTGGTATATCCAAACGCGAGAATTATTTGGTAAATTTTTATATTCTGTAAACATATTTTAAAAATGTTTAATCGTTTAATTGTGTATTTGCTTAAAAATAATAAAAAGGACTTTGTTTAATAATAAATCCTTGTTAAAATAAATTATTTGTGGGTGAAAAAGATTCTTCAATCATCTATAAAGACTCATTTTGAAATAACAAATTTATCTCAAATTAAATTTCTGCTGCAATGCTTGTAGCTTATCAGCATCAGACATTGTATCTTTTGGTGCAGACATTCTTTCTTTAATTTCTTTTAATACTTTTTTAGTGTACAAAGGAAAATCTGCATTCTGGATCCAGTTATTGTAACCAGGATTTTCTGTAAACACCTCTTCTACTGTTCTTCCTTTATATTTTCCGAAAGAAAAAACTTCTTGATCTTCATCATTCATTAAAATAAAACCTGCAAAATCTGCTCTTACACCATGTGTAGAATATTCACTTAAAGCAGCAACAGAATTTTCTATATCATCATATTTATCTAACTGAGCCAACAAAATTTCATAGGTTGCATTTGTATCTGCCTCTGCTCCATGTGCTCCTTCTAATTCTTTGCCACAGTAAAACTGATAACCGGCACCTAATGTTCTTTGTTCTTTCTTATGAAAAATTACTTGCACATCAATTGCTTTTCTATTTTTCATATCAAAATCTATTCCTGCTCGCATTAACTCTTCTGCTAACAAAGGAATATCAAATCTGTTTGAATTAAAGCCTGCTAAATCACAATCTGCAATCATTTCATTAACTTTAGCAGCCAATTCTTTAAAAGTAGGTTCTGTAACTACTTGCTCGTTTGTAATTCCATGAATATCTGATGCTCCTTTTGGAATTTCCATTTCTGGATTTACCAACCAAGTTTTACTTTCTTTATTTCCATTTGGAAACACTTTTAAAATAGAAATTTCTACAATTTTATCGTTTGCAATATTAATTCCTGTTGTTTCTAAATCGAAAAATACGATCGGTTTTGTTAGGTTTAAGTTCATTAAATTATTCGTTATTTATTGTGTTTTAAAATCATCTAATTGCGCTAAATCTTTAGACAACAATGTTGGTTCTGTAAAATTATATTTTTCTAATTCTTCTAATCAAAGTTCTGCTAAAATTAATGTCTAAAGATAAAAAAAAAAGAGGGTTTTTATTGATTTTCTCTTCGCTTTTATCAATAAAAATTATACGCTAACTTTTACATTTTGAATTAAAAAAAATACTGTTTATAAAATTAAAGAAAACCTAATTTACCAAAAATAAATGCTTACCAAGTTGGTTTTAAACTATTGTTTCAAAAAACAATAAGTAGTGCAATCAAAATTAAAAATGGGTGGAAATTTCCTATAACAGACAATGCAATTGGGATTAACAAGAATGTCAAAAGAAGATATTTACAATTTTCGAAAAGTTACATTTAAAAAACGAATATGACCATACTGGAATTGAACTTTCATATTGTCAAAAAATTGTAAATTTACAGGGTTGAGAAATTTGATTCGCATCTTTGCTAAGTAATGGTAGCAATTTTTATTTCACCATATTAAATGAAGAAAGAGGAAAGAAAAAGATAAAAATTGATAAATTAATGGACCTAAACCTAGGCCATTGACACTTGAGATGCTTAATGAAGTTTTAAAAAATAATTCACCTGATTTGTTTTAATATAAAATTAAAAATGCCAAAAAAAGGAAAAGCTAAAAACACTGTTAATAAAGCAAAGCACACAAAATTGATGAATAGAAAAATCAATAAAGTTAAGCTAGAGAAACAGCTAAATAAAGAACGCTTAAAAGCGATTATGAAAAAAGTTAATGATGAAAAAAACTGACAGAATATTTAGAGATTTTAAAATAATTTTCCCTTTTTTCATTTAACGTTACATTTTTTGAATTATACACTTTTTTCGCCTCTAATTTATTTAATATAAATTTAATCTATATTAAAATAATATATAAAAAGATTTTTCTCATTTTTTTTTAATTTGTAATCCTTAACTTTCAAGTGATTCTGAATCCTATAAAAACAACTATAATGGAAAACAACAAAAATTCTAATAGCGAAAGCAAGTGCCCATTTATGCACGGAGGAAACACCGTTACCGAAAAAACAGTTATGGATTGGTGGCCAAATGCATTAAATCTAGATATTTTACACCAACATGATGTTAAAACCAATCCGTTAGGAAAAAACTTTAACTATCAAGAGGAATTAAAAAAATTAAATGTTCAGGCACTTAAAAAAGACCTTACTAATTTAATGACAGAAAGCCAAGACTGGTGGCCTGCAGATTGGGGGCATTATGGAGGGTTGATGATTCGTATGGCGTGGCATGCAGCTGGTTCTTACAGAATTGCTGATGGACGTGGTGGTGCTGGAACCGGCAACCAACGTTTTGCACCGCTTAACTCATGGCCAGACAATGGGAATTTAGATAAAGCAAGACGTTTACTTTGGCCAATCAAGAAAAAATATGGTAACAAAGTTAGTTGGGCCGATTTAATTATTTTGGCAGGAAATATTGCTTATGAGAGTATGGGGTTAAAAACTTTTGGTTTTGCCTTTGGAAGAGAAGATATTTGGGGACCAGAAAAGGATACTTATTGGGGAGCTGAAAAAGAATGGTTAGAACCAAGTGATGGACGTTATGATAATCTTGAGCACCCTTCTACAATGGAAAACCCACTAGCTGCTGTACAAATGGGACTAATTTACGTAAACCCCGAAGGTGTTAACGGAAAACCAGACCCAATGAAAACTGCAGCTCAAGTGCGCGAAACTTTCAAGCGTATGGCAATGAACGATGAAGAGACCGTTGCCTTAACCGCAGGAGGACATACCGTAGGAAAAACACATGGAAATGGAGATGCAAGTATTTTAGGTCCAGAACCTGAGTCTGCACCCGTTGAAGAACAAGGATTTGGGTGGTCAAATCCAACTAGAACCGGTGTAGGTCGTGATACAGTAACAAGTGGATTGGAAGGTGCTTGGACAACTCATCCTACAAAATGGGATAATGGTTTCTTTGAAATGTTATTTAATCATGAATGGGAATTAACAAAAAGCCCTGCCGGTGCTCAACAATGGGAGCCTGTGAATATAAAGGAAGAAGACATGCCTGTAGATGTAGAAGATTTGTCTACACGACATAACCCTATGATGACAGATGCTGATATGGCAATGAAAGTTGATCCAATATACAGAGAGATTTCATTGAAATTTAAAAATGATTTTGATGGTTTTTCTGATGCTTTTGCACGTGCTTGGTTTAAACTAACACATCGTGATATGGGACCAAAAGAACGTTATTTTGGACCTGATGCTCCAAAAGAAGATTTAATTTGGCAAGATCCTGTTCCTCAAGGAAAAAAAGAATATGATATTGATGCTGTAAAAGTAAAAATTACTAATTCTGGTTTAAGCATTTCAGAAATGGTTTCTACAGCTTGGGATAGTGCAAAAACATTTAGAGGTTCAGATTATAGAGGTGGTGCTAATGGAGCACGTATTCGTTTAGCTCCACAAAAAGACTGGGAAGGAAATGAACCAAAAAGATTATCAAAAGTATTAGCTATTTTGGAGCCTATTGCTGCTGAATTTGGAATTAGCATTGCAGATACCATTGTTTTAGCTGGAAATATAGGTATTGAAAAAGCAATACAAAATGCTGGCATGAATATTAAACTACCTTTTACACCTGGGCGTGGTGATGCAATTGATGAAATGACTGATGCAGAATCATTCGAATATTTAGAGCCTGTAGCGGATGGTTATAGAAACTGGCTGAAAAAAGAGTATGCTGTAAGCCCAGAGGAGCTATTACTAGACAGAACTCAATTAATGGGGCTAACTGCTCCAGAAATGACTGTTCTTCTTGGAGGAATGAGAGTTATGGGAACAAATTACGGAAACACAAAGCATGGAGTACTTACAGACAATGTAGGTGCTTTAACAAATGACTTCTTTGTAAATCTAACAGATATGTCATATAAGTGGAAACCAATAAACGGCATTTATGAAATTTGTGATCGTAAAACAGGTAAAGCAAAATGGACTGCTACAAGAGTTGATTTAGTTTTTGGTTCAAACTCAATACTTAGAGCCTATGCAGAAGTTTATGCACAAGATGATAGTAAAGATAAATTTGTAAATGATTTTATTGCTGCTTGGACTAAAGTTATGAATTTAGACCGTTTTGATTTAAATTAAGTATTAAAAAAGTTATCAAACACAAAAAAACCACTTCAAATGAAGTGGTTTTTTTATTAGTGAATAATTCTTTTTTTTATTAATCAATAGAACCTAAAACACGCTTCATAAAAGAATTTAAAGCTTCTTTTTTTGGTGTTCCCTCTTTTATCATTTTATCTACCTCAACAGCTCCATAAAGATTTGAAATTAACTCGCCAATAACATCTAGTTCTTCATCTTTTAAAGACGGAACTTCTGTTAAAGCTTCCAATGTTTCAATTGTTTCTAAAACGTAATCTTGATCGTTTTCTTCAATAAAATTAGTTAAGTGTTTTATTACAGGTAATTTCATAATTAAATAACTTCGTTTAACAAGTCTTTTAATATTTCAAACTTGTTTGTTTGTGTCTGATTTACAAACTTACCACCTACAAAAGTGGCAAAAGTTGGTAAATTACTTACATCTGCTAACTTTCTGCTTTCAGGAAATTTCTCTGCATCTGCTATTACAAAAACAATTTCTTCATTTTCTGAAGATAACTTCTTGAATTTTGGTTTCATAATTCTACAGTTTCCACACCAAGTTGCTGAGTATTGTACAACTACTGTTTTATTACCAGCAATTATTTCTGCTAAATTATCTTGACTTAATTCTTGTACCATCTTAATTACGGATTAAAAATTATTTATTAATTAGAAGCTAAATATGCTGCTGTACCTTTTGCATTAGGTTGCATCGCTGTTTTACCTTCTTCCCAATTTGCTGGACAAACTTCACCATGAGATTGTACATGAGAATACGCATCAATTAAACGCATAAATTCATTTACATTTCTACCAACTGGCATATGATTAACTCCTTCATGAAAAACAGTTCCTTCTTCATCAATTAAGTAAGTTGCTCTGTAAGTAACATTGTCTCCTTCTACTTGAATCGTTTGTGTTTCTTCATCAAAAGTTTCATTTGTAATATCTAAAATACCTAGAACAGATGATAAATTTCTGTTACTATCTGCTAAAATTGGGTAAGTAACACCTTCTATTCCTCCGTTATCTTTTGAAGTACTTAACCAAGCAAAATGCACTTCTGGAGTATCACAAGATGCACCAATAACAATTGTATTTCTTTTTTCAAACTCTCCTAAAGCTGCTTGAAAAGCGTGTAGTTCTGTTGGACAAACAAAAGTAAAATCTTTTGGGTACCAAAATAATAATACTTTTTTGTTGTTATTTTTTGCTTCTTCTAAAATATTTAATTTAAAAGTGTCTCCCATTTCATTCATTGCATCAACGCTTAAATTTGGGAATGTTTTACCTACTAATGTAGCCATATTATAATTTTATTTTAATTAATATTTATTTTCAAGTAGCAAATATATAATCATAAAAGACATTAAAATAAAAAAGTTGATGCAAACTTTTTATGTTTGTATCAACTTTTCTTATAGTTATTGTAATTAAAAATAGATTCTATTTATTTCCCGGCAAAAAGTTTTATATCATTTGCAGAAACTTCTTTCTCTCCTAGAATCATTAAACGCTCTATTACATTACGTAATTCACGTATATTACCTGTCCAATCATATTCTTGTAATAGTTTAATTGCTTCTGATGAAAATCCTTTTCTTGGAGTTCCGTGTTCTTCTGATATTTTAGTAGTAAAAAAGTCTACTAATAAAGGGATGTCTTCTCTCCTTTCATTTAACGCAGGAACATTAATTAAAATAACGGCTAATCTGTGGTATAAATCTTCTCTAAACCTACCTTCTGCTATTTCTTTTTTTAAATCTTTATTAGTAGCTGCTATTACTCTAACATTTACTTTTATATCTCTATCAGAACCAACTCTAGAAATACTACTTTCTTGTAAAGCACGTAAAACTTTTGCTTGAGCAGACAAACTCATGTCTCCAATTTCATCTAAAAAGATTGTACCTCCATTTGCCGCTTCAAACTTTCCTGCTCTGTCTTTATTTGCTCCTGTAAAAGAACCTTTTACATGACCAAACAATTCACTTTCTATTAATTCTGAAGGAATTGCAGCACAATTTACTTCAATCATTGGCGCTTTTACTCTATCAGATTTTTCATGTAGCCAGTGAGCAACTAATTCTTTTCCTGTTCCATTTGGACCTGTAATTAAAACTCTTGCATCTGTTGCAGCAACTTTTTCTATGATATCTTTTATATGAGAAATAGCAGCACTCTCACCAATCATTTCATAGTTTTTGCTAACCTTTTTCTTTAGTCTTTTATTTTCTACAACTAACACTTTGTTTTCTAAAGCATTTCTAACGGTATTTAAAAGTCGATTTAAATCTGGCGGTTTAGAAATATAATCAAATGCTCCTAAGCGCATCGTATTAACTGCTGTATCTAAATCTCCATGGCCAGAAATCATTACTATTGGAATTTCTGGTTTTATTTTTTTTGCTTTTTCTAATACCTCAACACCATCCATTTTCGGCATTTTAATATCGCATAAAACCAAATCATAATCGTTGTTTTTTATCATTTCAATCCCTAACAAACCATCTTCTGCTTCTTCTACATTATAGGCATCATTTTCTTCTGAAATAATTTTTTTTAAAACTCTTCTAATAGCAGCTTCATCTTCTATGATTAAGATTTTTGACATCTTTTATGTTTTTTGAAAAATTATTGTTTATTATTTTCTTTATCTATTTTATTTAATCGGATGTTTTTTCTGAATATTTCTTTTAATCAGCACTATTAAAAATATGAACATCTCTTTGAGGAAATGGAATTGTTACATTATTTTCTCTAAACATTCTATCAATTTCAAAACGAATATCACTTTGAGTAAAGCGCGCTTCAAAACTATTATTTAGTGTAAAAACTAAACGAAAATTTAACGAACTATCTCCAAACTCTGTAAATAAAACGGTTGGTTTTGGATACTCTAAAACCGTGTTATTTGTATTTGCTATATCTAATAATATTTTTTTTACAAGCTGAATATCGCTACCATAAGCCACACCAACATTTACTACTTCTCTTGTTTGTGTTCCGTTTTCTGTCCAATTGTATAGAATATTTGTTAAGTACAAATGATTAGGAATAATCAAAACTTTATTATCTATAGTCACTGCTCTAGTAGTTCTTAATCTAATATCTATAACTCTACCTACTTTACCTTCTAACTCAATAATATCTCCAACATGAACAGATTGATCTACTAAAATAAAAATTCCAGAAATAATGTCTTGAAACAACGTTTGTAATGCTAAACCAACACCAATTAAAAGTGCTGCAGATGCTGCAAAAACCGTAGTCACATTTACTCCAGAAGAATGTAAAGTAACCAAGAAAATAATTACATATACCAACCACTTTAAATAACTAAAAACGGCGCCAAATTTTTGTTTATCATTTTCAGGCAATTTTCTAGTGACAATTTTTCTAATAAATTTTAAAACAAATGAAGCAATAATAAGTGCTACAATTACAACAAAAACTGTCTTTATAGAAACACTTACCTTATCACTAAATGTAAAAGTATACCCTAAAAAATCCTTAATTTGATCAAGAATATCTTCCTTGACTTCATATACTACATTTTGCATTTAATTTAATATTTTAACCATTTATACAAGTCTTTATAGGTAGGCTTTTTACCATACATTAAGATACCAACTCTGTAAACTTTAGCTGCTAACCAAACCATAAACACAAAGGTAACCAATAATAACGCCATTGATATTGCCAATTCATACCAAGAAACACCAAAAGGAACTCTCATTAACATTACAATTGGACTTGTAAACGGAATATGAGAAAACAGCACTGCAATTGAACCATGAGGATCATTTATAACAGTTGCAAAACCAACATAAACTCCCAAAATTAATGGCAACATAATTGGTAACATAAATTGTTGCGTATCAGTTTCATTATCTACTGCAGCACCAACTGCTGCAAAAAGTGAACTGTATAACATAAAACCACCTAAAAAATAAAAGATAAATAAGACAAACATTTTTAATAATGGTAATTTTAAAATTTCTAAAATAACTAATTGCATTTTATCTACTCCTGCTGCAGCTTTTATAGCCTCCATTTGCTCTGCTGGCACTTTAGCTGTTTGCATTTCCACAACATCTACTCCAAATATTGATGAAGCTATAGTTCCAATCACTAATAATAAAATTCCCCAAATAAAGAATTGTAGCAAACCTGCAGAAGCATTGCCAATAATTTTACCCAACATTAGTTGGAATGGTTTTACTGAAGAGACTATAATCTCAATAATTCTACTTGTTTTTTCTTCTATTACACTTCTCATTACTGAAGTTCCATAAATCATTACAAACATCATTAATAAGTAACCTGCAATTGCACCAACTCCTATTTTTAGTCCGTTTATCAATTTTGAGGATTCCTCTCCAGAAAAGTTAAACATCTTTATATCACTTGCTATTTTAGATGCTTTTATTTTTTCTAAATCAATACCAAAATTATTTAATTTTTCATTTCTAATTTTTGTCTCAATTTTATTTTCTAAAGAACTCATCACAGACATTCCAGGAGAATCTTTAGAGTAAAACTCTATAGACTTAGCCAACAATTCTAAACTGTCATTTTTAGGAATATATAGCACTCCATAATAACTACCATCTTCTACTTTCTTTTTAGTTTCTTCTATTCCTAAAGCTGTATAATCTGAATAATGAATAGATTTTGTGTCTTTAAAATCGTCTTTTGTAAATAATTCAGAATTATCTACATAAACGATATTCTTTATTTTTTCATCATTTTTTTCCATTAAGAAAAAAACCAAAGCTCCCATACCAACCATTAGTAACGGACTTAAAAAAGTCATCATTATAAATGATTTGTTTCTAACTTTTGCAATAAATTCTCTATGTATAATTAATTTTAACTTACTCATCTTTTTAATTATTTTTATTTACTGCTTGAATAAAAATTTCATTCGCATCAGGAATTAATTCTACAAAATGCTCTACTTGACCTTGATTACTTAAAAAGGATAATAGTTCATTTGAAGATTGATTTTTTGTAAGTTTTATATTTAATCTTAACCCTTTATCTAACATTTTAAAATCTGCAGGAAAAACATCAAAATGCTCTCTTAGTATTGCTTCTACTCCTTTTGGGTTTGAAGTTTCTAGGCCAACCTGAAATGTATTTGTTCTAAACTGACGTTTAATGTCATCTAGTTTTCCATCTAAAATTTTATTAGATTTATCTATCAAAGCAATTTCATCACACATTTCTTCAACAGATTCCATTCTATGTGTTGAAAAAATTACGGTTGCTCCTTCATCTCTTAATTGTAAAATTTCTTTTGCTATTAACTGTGCATTTATTGGATCGAACCCAGAAAAAGGTTCATCAAAAATTAATAACTTAGGATTGTGCATTACAGTAACAATAAACTGTACTTTTTGCGCCATTCCTTTAGAAAGTTCTTCTATCTTTTTATCCCACCAAGCAGAAATGTCAAATTTATCAAACCAATATTTTAATCGTTTTTTAGCTTCACTTTTAGACAACCCTTTTAACTGTGCTAAATACAATGCTTGCTCACCAACTTTCATGCTTTTATACAAACCACGTTCTTCTGGTAAATACCCAATTTGTGCTGTATGTTTTGGTGCTAATGCCTCTCCATCTAATATAACAGTACCACTATCTGGCATTGTAATTTGATTTATAATTCTAATTAACGATGTTTTCCCTGCTCCGTTTGGTCCTAATAAGCCAAAAACACTTCCTTTTGGTATATGAATGGAAACATCATTTAATGCTGTGAAATCCCCATATTTTTTTACAACATTGTTAATTTCTAATAAATTGTTCATTGCTATTTATCGTTTTTCTGAAAGCCTATTTTTATTACAAACTTACATATTTTATAGGTATTAGTATAAAAAACTAACAAAACGTTACAGTATGCGTTATGTTAAAATTTACTATGCACGCATAACTTTTTTGCAATTTACTATGCGTGCATAATAAATTTTTATATATTTGTGGCAATGGAAAAATTAAAATCAATAGATCATGAACTTAGAGCAACATGGCAAGCTGTTGCAAAAGTTTATAATGAAAGGGCTGCAAAGCATGATAGTACAATGGCTACAGCTTTTGTTTTATTAAATATTGATAAACAAAAAGGAACTCCTTCTACAGCTTTAGGTCCATTAATGGGAATGGAACCTACAAGTCTTTCTAGAATTTTAAAAACGATGGAAGATAAAGGCGCTATTTCTAGAGAGAAAAACCCTGATGATGGCAGAAGTGTTATCATAAAACTAACAGAATATGGCAAAGAAATGCGCAAAATTTCTAAAGGTCATGTAATACAGTTTAACGATACCGTAAGAAAAAACGTTTCTGAAAAAGACTTAGAAGGTTTCTTTAAAGTAACAACAACAATTAATAAATTGATTGCAGAGAGAGATATTTATGAAAATATCAATAATAAAGCAGTATAAAACAAATAAGACTAATGACTAGAAGAATTAAAAAAGTAGCAATAGTTGGCTCTGGAATAATGGGAAGCGGAATTGCATGTCATTTTGCCAACATTGGCGTAGAAGTTCTTTTATTGGACATTGTTCCAAGAGAATTAAATGACAAAGAAAAAGCAAAAGGATTAACATTAGAAGACAAAGTTGTACGTAATCGTTTAGTAAATGATGCTTTAACAACTTCTCTAAAATCGAAACCTTCTCCTATTTATAATCAAAAATTTGCAAACAGAATTACTACGGGTAATATTGATGATGATTTGCATTTGATTAAAAATGTAGATTGGGTAATGGAGGTTGTTGTAGAACGCTTGGATATTAAAAAATCTGTTTTTGAAAAAATTGAAAAGTTTAGAACTCCAGGTACTTTAATTACTTCAAACACTTCAGGGATTCCTATCAAGTTTATGAATGAAGGCAGAAGTGAAGATTTCCAAAAACATTTTGCAGTTACTCACTTTTTTAATCCTCCTAGATATTTAAAATTATTTGAAGTTGTTCCAGGGCCTAACTGTAAAGAAGAAGTTACAGATTTTTTAATGATGTATGGTGATAAATTCTTAGGAAAAACAGCTGTTTTAGCAAAAGATACACCTGCATTTATTGGAAATAGAATTGGAATTTTTGGAATTATGAGTTTATTCCATGTTGTAAAGGAAATGGGATTAACAGTTGAGGAAGTAGATAAATTAACAGGACCTGTTATTGGTCGTCCTAAATCTGCAACATTTAGAACTATTGATGTTGTTGGTTTAGATACTTTAGTACATACAGCGAATGGCGTAAAAGACAATTGCCCAGAAGATGAAATGAGAGAGCAGTTTGTAATTCCTGATTTTGTGAACCATATGATGGACCACAAAATGTTAGGAAGTAAAACTGGCAAAGGTTTTTACAAAATGACAAAAGATGCTAGTGGTAAAAGAAATATCTTAACATTAGACTTAAATACATTAGAATACAGAGAGAAAAAATCAGCAAAATTTGCAACCTTAGAATTAACAAAAACAATAGATAATGTTGCTGACAGATTTAAAGTTTTAGTTGCAGGAAAAGATAAAGCTGGGGAATTTTACAGAAAATCTTTTGCAGCAATGTTTGCATACGTTCAAAATAGAATTCCAGAAATTTCTGACGAATTGTACAGAATTGATGATGGTTTAAGAGCAGGTTTTGGTTGGGAACATGGACCTTTTCAAATTTGGGATGCCATTGGTGTTGCCAAAGGTGTTGAAATTATGAAAGCTGAAGGACATACAATTGCTCCTTGGGTTTCTGAAATGTTGCTAAATAATAACGATTCTTTTTACTCAGTAAAAAATGGAGCCACTTATTATTATGACATTCCATCTAAATCTCAAGTAAAAAAACCGGGTCAAGATTCATTTATCATTTTAGATAATATTAGAAAAACAAGCGAAGTTTGGAAAAACTCTGGTGTTGTAATTGAAGATATTGGCGACGGAATTTTAAACTTAGAGTTCCAATCTAAAATGAATACAATTGGTGGCGATGTTTTAGCAGGATTAAACAAAGCAATTGATTTGGCAGAAAAAGACTTTCAAGGTCTCGTTGTTGGTAATCAAGCTGCTAATTTTTCTGTTGGTGCTAATATTGGTATGATTTTTATGATGGCGGTAGAGCAAGAATATGATGAATTGAATATGGCAATTAAGTATTTCCAAGATTCAATGATGCGTATGCGCTATTCATCTATACCAACAATTTCTGCTCCTCATGGAATGGCTTTAGGTGGTGGATGTGAAATTTCTTTACATGCTGATAAAGTTGTTGCTGCTGCAGAAACATATATGGGATTAGTAGAATTTGGAGTTGGTGTAATTCCTGGTGGTGGTGGTTCTAAAGAAATGGCTTTAAGAGCATCAGACATTTTTCATAAAGGAGATGTTGAGCTTAACATTTTACAAGAAAACTTCTTAACTATTGGTATGGCAAAAGTATCTACTTCTGCTTATGAAGCATTTGATTTAGGCTTGCTTCAAAAAGGAAAAGATATTGTTGTTGTAAACAAAGAAAGACAAATTGCTACTGCAAAAGCACATGCCAAATTAATGGCAGAAAGTGGTTACACACAACCTGTAAAACGTAACGACGTAAAAATATTAGGTAAGCAAGCTTTAGGTATGTTCTTAGTAGGAACAGATTCTATGGAGCATTCTAAATATATTTCTGAACACGATCAAAAAATAGCCAATAAGTTAGCTTATGTAATGGCTGGTGGAGATTTATCTGAACCAACAATGGTTTCAGAACAGTATTTACTAGATCTTGAAAGAGAAGCGTTTTTATCACTTTGTACAGAACGTAAAACGTTAGAGAGAATTCAACATATGTTAAAAACGGGTAAACCTTTAAGAAATTAGATTATTAGAATGATAGATTTCTCAATTATTAGCGGTCTACATATCTAAAAATCAAATAATCTAAAAATCAATAAAAAAATGAAAACAGCATATATAGTAAAAGCATACAGAACTGCAGTTGCGAAAGCTCCAAAAGGGGTTTTCAGATTTAAAAGAGCAGATGAATTGGGTGCAGAAACCATTCAACATATGATGAAAGAATTACCTAATCTAGACGTAAAACGTATAGATGATGTAATTGTAGGAAATGCAATGCCAGAAGGTGCTCAAGGATTAAACATGGCACGTTTTATTTCTCTAATAGGATTAAATTCTGTGGATGTTCCTGGTGTAACTGTAAATCGTTTTTGTTCTTCAGGACTAGAAACTATTGCAATGGCATCAGCTAAAATTCAAGCAGGAATGGCAGATTGTATTATTGCAGGTGGCGCAGAAAGTATGAGTTCTGTTCCTATGACAGGTTTTAAACCAGAATTAAATTACGATACCGTTAAAGCGGGTCATGCAGATTATTATTGGGGAATGGGAAATACTGCAGAAGCAGTTGCTAATCAATTTAAGATTTCTAGAGAAGATCAAGATCTGTTTGCATTTAATTCTCATGAAAAAGCTTTAAGAGCACAAGCTGAAAATCGTTTTCAAGATCAAATTGTTCCTATAGAAGTAGAAGAAACTTATTTAGATGCTAATGGTAAAAAAGCGAATAGAAAATACACAGTAACTAAAGATGAAGGTCCAAGAAAAGGAACTTCAACAGCGATACTAAATAAATTACGTCCCGTTTTTGCTGCTGGAGGAAGTGTTACTGCAGGTAATTCTTCGCAAATGAGTGATGGTGCTGCTTTTGTTATGGTGATGAGTGAAGAAATGGTAAAAGAATTAAACATAGAGCCTATTGCAAGAGTTGTAAATTATGCTGCTGCTGGTGTTGAGCCAAGAATTATGGGAATTGGTCCTGTGGCTGCAATTCCTAAAGTTTTAAAACAAGCAGGTTTACAACAAAGTGATATTGATTTGATTGAATTAA
Organism: Polaribacter sp. SA4-10; assembly: GCF_002163835.1. Taxonomy (NCBI): domain Bacteria; kingdom Pseudomonadati; phylum Bacteroidota; class Flavobacteriia; order Flavobacteriales; family Flavobacteriaceae; genus Polaribacter; species Polaribacter sp. SA4-10. The sequence continues at coordinate 1,393,824 of NZ_CP019331.1, forward strand.
ATGAAGCTTTTGCTTCTCAATCTTTAGCTGTTATGCGCGAATTAAATCTAAACCAAGACATTGTAAATGTAAATGGTGGTGCAATTGCATTAGGACATCCTTTAGGTTGTACAGGTGCAAAATTATCTGTACAATTATTTGATGAAATGCGTAAACGCGATATGAAAAGTAAATACGGAATGGTAACAATGTGTGTTGGAACAGGACAAGGTGCTGCTGGTATATTTGAATTCCTTAAATAATAACAAAAAATTAAAACAAACAAAAAATGGCAGAATTATTAAGAGGTGGTCAATTTCTTGTAAAAGAAACAAACTGTGAAGACGTTTTTACTCCAGAAGATTTTACTGAGGAGCAACAAATGATGAAAGAAGCTGTAATGGAATTTAATGATAGAGAAATCATTCCTTACAAAGCTCGTTTTGAAGCAAAAGATTTTGCACTTACTGAAGAAACTATGCGTAAAGCTGGTGAACTTGGGTTTTTAGGCGTAGCAGTTCCTGAAGCTTATGGTGGATTAGGAATGGGGTTTGTTTCTACTCTTTTAACTTGTGATTATATTTCTAGTGGAACCGGTTCTTTTAGTACCGCTTTTGGTGCGCATACAGGAATTGGAACAATGCCAATTACTTTATACGGAACCGAAGAACAAAAACAAAAATACGTTCCAAAATTAGCTACTGGTGAGTGGTTTGGTTCTTATTGTTTAACGGAGCCTGGTGCAGGTTCTGATGCCAATTCAGGAAAAACGACTGCAGCATTAACTGCTGATGGAAAATCATATAAAATTAACGGACAAAAAATGTGGATTTCAAACGCAGGTTTTTGTAGTTTAATGATTGTTTTTGCTCGTATTGAAAACGATAAAAATATTACTGGATTTATTGTTGAGTATGACAAAGAAAATCCAAACGGAATTACAATGGGTGAAGAAGAACACAAATTAGGTATTCGTGCTTCTTCTACGCGTCAAGTATTTTATAATGATACTATTGTTCCTGTAGAAAATATGTTAGCTGGTCGTGGTGAAGGTTTTAAAATTGCCATGAATGCTTTAAATGTTGGTCGTATTAAATTAGCGGGTGCGTGTTTAGATTCTCAACGTAGAATTATTTCTTATGCAGTAAATTATGCAAATGAACGTAAACAATTTAAAACTCCTATTTCAGATTTTGGTGCTATTAAAGTAAAGTTAGCTGAAATGGCAACCAATACATATGTTGGTGAATCTGCAACCTACAGAGCAGCAAAAGACATTGAAGATAGAATCAATTTACGAGTAGCGGCTGGTAACACACATCAAGATGCAGAATTAAAAGGTGTAGAAGAATATGCTATTGAATGTTCTATTTTAAAAGTTGCTGTTTCTGAAGATGTACAAAGTTGTGCAGATGAAGGAATCCAAATTTTTGGAGGAATGGGATTCTCTGAAGAAACGCCTATGGAATCTGCTTGGAGAGATGCCAGAATAGCTAGAATTTACGAAGGGACAAATGAAATAAACAGAATGCTTTCTGTTGGAATGTTGATTAAAAAAGCAATGAAAGGTCATGTAGATCTTTTAGGTCCTGCAACAGAAGTTGCAAATAGCTTAATGGGAATACCTTCTTTTGATACGCCAGATTTTTCAGCATTGTTTTCTGAAGAAAAATTAATGATTTCTAAAATGAAAAAGACCTTCTTAATGGTTGCAGGCGCTGCACTTCAAAAATATGGTCAAGAAATAGAGAAACATCAACAATTATTAATTGCTGCTTCAGATATTTTAATTGAAATATACATGTCTGAATCTGCAATTTTAAGAACTGAGAAAAACGTAAAACGTTTTGGTGAAGACTCTCAATCTGTACAAATTGCAATGTCTAAATTATACTTGTATCACGCAGTAGATATTATTGAAGAGAAAGGAAAAGAAAGTATTATTTCTTTTGCTGAAGGTGATGAACAACGTATGATGTTAATGGGCTTAAAGCGTTTTACTAAATATGCAAACTATCCAGATATTGTAGATTTACGTGATGAAATAGCAGAAAAAGTAAAAGCAGAAAATAAATACTGCTTCTAAAAATCTCTTAATGTCAAACTGAGTTTGTTACGTTTTTTTGAAAGATAAAAAACTTTTTCAACTTGCTCAGGCTGACTAATAAAGAATAAAATATTTAAAAATTTCTACGAACTTATCACAGTTATAGAATTGAATTGCTTGTTTAAAAGACCCTCTTTATTGAGGGTCTTTTTTTTTACTGTAAACAATTCTTCATCAACTGATTAAGGTCATTTTGATTTACTATAAAAAAGAGTACTATTGTTTATGCATTTTCTTGAAAAAAACTTGATTGAATTATAAACTAAACAAAATATTTATTAGTAATGAAATAGTACTGATTATGAAAAAGCTAAACACCATTTTAACAGAAATCACACAACTTACCACAGACATTGAAACTAATTACCCAGAGTTATACAGGTCATTAGATGAAAACCCAATGACAATTCCTTTTGTTAATCATCCTCATTTGAATGCAGAAGTGATGCAAGAATATCTTGAGAGTTTAAAGCAATTATTACGTCATCATTTAGAGACACGTAAATCGAATAAATAATACAATTTAAAATTAATAGTATGGGAGAAATAGCTACATCAGAAAAACAAATTACTTTATTTTATCATTCTAAATCTGTAAGAGCAAAAAAAACGCTGGCTTATGCTAAAGCAGAGGGTTTACCTATTTTAGAAATTGATTTATTAAAGAACAAAATAACAGGAACTCAAGTTATTGAACTTGCTAATAGATTAAATTTAAATGTTTCAGACTTAGTAAATCAAGAACATTCATCTTATAAATCTAATTTTGAACATCATGATTTCTCTACAAATGATTGGATAAAAATGATACAAAAAAATCCTGAAATTATGAAACAACCAATTGCTTTAAGAGGTGATATTACCATTTTAGTAGAAACCCCTAGTGATATTATAAAAATATAATTAGTATTAAAAAATAGCAGCAAGAAAAAAGAGTCAAAAATAAATCATGTTAGAAAAACACATGAAACTGTATTATTTCTGGGTGATAATTAGTCAAATTTTCAAAAAAGAGGCCATTCGTCGTAAAAAAACAACTTCTTATTAATGGGTTTAATTTATCAAAAGTGATTTAAGTCATTTCTATTCTGACTTTAATTTTAAACCTTTGATTAATAAGTAAATAATTGTTTTCTAAATACATAATATCATGGAAAAAGAAGTTATATACAATTCGAGTATGCATTTTGAACATCAACAATGGAAAGGAGAGCTTGCCTTTTGGAAAGATGAGTTAAAATTCTTTGAAAACAGGCTAAGCGAAATTGTAACACGTTGGACGAACAAAGATGTTCTTTCTCAACTAGAACATTATCAAAACGAATTTATACTTCATCATGAAACTATTGAAAACATGCTTGAAGATATTGAAGAACATGAAACCAGAATTGCAGGACAAAGTAAAAAAAACGTGGATGTTTTGGATATCAAATTTGTAAAAATACACGATGTTTTTAGAAATAGAATAGAAAACCAAAGACATATCTATTCTGAACTTAAAAAAACGTTTTTTAGATCTTTAGAAAAATATATGTAAACTATTTTTTATGGTTAGAATTCCTAATAAAACGGAAATTAAAAGGTATAACAAACTTTTTACTGTACTCACAAAGTATGGCTTTAAAAATGTTATGGCTACTAAGCAACTTAAAAAACTGGTTCCTAATAGTTATCTTAAAGACCATCCAGACACGCAAAAATCGCTTTCATATTCTAAATATGAGCGTATTCGTATGGTTTTAGAAGAATTGGGTCCAACCTATATAAAATTGGGTCAAATATTTAGTAATAGAGAAGATCTTTTGCCTCCAGATCTAATTAAGGAATTAAAAAAACTACAAGATAAAGTTCCTGAAACAAATCATTTTAATATAAATGAAGCTATTGAAAAAGAGTTGAATATTACAGTTTCAGAACATTTTGAGTATATAAATCCACTACCTCTAGCTGCAGGATCTCTTGCTCAAGTTCATAAAGCCAAATTATTAACTGGTGAAGAAGTAGTACTTAAAATTCAACGTCCTAATATTGTTAAAATAATTGAGGCAGATATTTTAGTAATGACGCAAGTTGCTAAAAGTTTAGAAAAACATAGTATTCAGGCAAAAGCTTATCAACCATTACAAATTGTTAGTTCTTTTGAAAAAAGCATTAGAGAAGAACTTCGATTTTTAAGAGAAATAAATAACATGAAGCGTTTTGCCAAAAATTTTCAAGGCAATACTGTTATTTATGTTCCAAAAGTATATCTCTCTTTATGTACAGATAAATTAATTTGTATGGAATTTATTGATGGCATTAAAGTATCTGAAAATGGCATTTTAAATTCCTCAAACATAGACCCTGTTATTATTGCAAAAGTGGGTGTAGATTTATATTTGAAACAGGTATTAGATTTTGGTTTTTTTCATGCAGATCCTCATCCTGGAAACATTTTTATTCTTCCAAAAACTAAACAAATTTGCTTTATAGACTTTGGTATGATGGGAACAATTATGCCAAAAGATAAAGATTATTTAGGTGACTTCCTTCTTTATTTCATGCAAAAAAATGTTAAAAAAATTATTTCAGTTTTAGAAAAAATTGCAGTAAAAATAGAGATTTCTGATTATAAAAAATTAGAGTATGATATCTATGAATTAATAGAAGGAGTTAGTAATACTTCTATACAAAACATAAAATTAGGAGATGTACTCTCTAACTTTAAAAGTGTTTTATATGAAAACAAAATAGTTGTACCACATTATTTATATATGCTTATTAGAGCTTTAATAATTATTGAAGGAGTTGGCCTTAAACTAGATCCTGAGTTTAATATAACCGATAATTTACAACCTTATATTTCTAAGATTACACGAAAACAGTTTAATATTAAAAGACTCTTTAAAAAGAATGTAACACGTTTTCAAGACATGGGTACGCTTATAGATCATCTACCAGGTGATATTGACACAATTTTAAATAAAATTAAAGAAGGGAAATTAGTAGTTATCCATGAACACAAAGGGCTTAAGGAGTTTCAAGATGCAACTAGCAAAGCAGCTAATCGTATGGTATTTGCCATAATAATTGCTGCTTTATCTATTGGTTCTTCGATTTTAGTTATCGCAAAAATGCCTCCTTTAATTAATGGTATTCCTTTATTAGGTGCTATTGGGTTTTTAACATCTGCTTTACTAGGTCTTTACATTATCTTTTCTGTTTTTAGGAAAAATCATTATTAAAAAGGTTATTAATTACTAGAATATCTGTTAAATAAACTTCTTTGCAATACTTTTTTCGCATCACTTAAAAGTTTTTTAACCTCATTAATACTTTTCTTTTGTACTGCTGCAATTTCTTCAATTTTCAATTTTTGATTTGTATACAAGTAGAAAACAATTCTCATTTCTGAAGGCATATTGTGTAGTACCAATTCTATATGTTCATTAATATGATCATCACTTAATTCTTTATCTAGGTCTTCTATCAAACCTTTTTCGTTATCCTCTACAAAAACATGATTTAAGCTATAGTCATTATGATTATAAGAAAAATCATCTAGTTCTTCAATCATTAATAAATCTCCATCTCCATCTGTACTAAATTTCTCTTGCATTTCATCCCATTCTGGTCTAGAATAATCATCTATATTTTCAAAGAAAATATCGTTAAACTCTTCTTCTACAATTGTATCTTCTAACAATTCATTGGTTTTTTTAAATAACCAGAAATAGAAGTTTTCTTCATTTTCAACCTCCTCAATATTATCATATAATATTATAAAAAGTTGATCTATAAAATCATCTGCTTTATATTTCTTTTTAGAAAAATGTCCTTTTTTTATTGCAGTATTTAATCTTTGATTTACATACTTTCTTATTTCAGGTAAGATTTTTAAAACCAATTTGTTAAAAGAAGTTTGATTATCTTCTTCTTTTAGTTTAATTAAACTAGAAAATGATTCAGTTACAAATAGACGAAACTCCTTTTTATTTTGGGAGTAAGAAACATTATTTTTCATAATAATACTTTTTTGTTCCTATAAAGATGCAAACAACAAAGGAGTAAAAAAATGATAAAAATCAGTTTTACTATTAATGATAATTATCAAGAAAAGTGCATTATAAATAATCGATACCCAATGTTTTAGTACCAATTTATTTCAAGAATATATTAATACAATGATTAAAGAAAATTACTTCTTTATATATCAGATAATTATACTACTTTTGCACGCAATTTGAAAACAGCATAAATGAAACGTATTAAGGAATATAAAAAGCTTTTTAAAATAGAAGGTCCTATCAACCTAAAAGAATTAAAAACTGCCTACAGAGGTTTGGTAAAAGAATGGCATCCAGATAAATTTACTGATGAAGTAAAAAAAGAAGAAGCAGAAATAGTAAGTACTCAAATTATAGATGGGTATCATTTTTTGGTAAGCATTGCTCCAGAAACGAAAGAAGCTAATTTAGAGGCTTATAAAACTACAATTACAGAGTTTCAAGTTTCAGATTGGCATCATAAAAGTATGTTGTTAGAAGTTACTTTTACAGACGGAAATAAATACGAATACTTTGGTGTTAGCAAAATACTTTTCGGAAAATTTGTAAACGCAAAATCAATGAACAATTTTGGTAAGAGAAATATTTTTAATTCTTTTACTTACAGAAAATCAATGAAAGCTTCAGTAACGGTTTAATATTGATTCTTATAATTCATAAAAAAAAGAGATTGCTTTCGCAATCTCTTTTTTTTTATATATAAAGTAAAAAACCTATTTTAAAGCACCTAAATAGCGCTCTGCATCTAACGCTGCCATACAACCTGTACCTGCAGCAGTAACTGCTTGTCTGTATTCTTTATCTTGTATATCACCGGCTGCAAAAACTCCAGGTAAATTTGTTTTTGTAGACTTCCCTTTTGTAATTAAATATCCAGTTTCATCCATATCTAAAACACCTTTAAATAAGTCTGAATTTGGAGTATGACCAATTGCAATAAAAACTCCAGTTACAGAAATATCTGTAGTTTCTTTTGTTTTATTATTAATAACCCTTACGCCTTCTACCACATTGCTTCCAAGAACCTCATCAATTTCTGTATTATATAATACTTCTATATTTTTAGTTTTAGTAACTCTATGTTGCATCGCCTTAGATGCTCTCATAAAGTCTTTACGTACCAAAATTGTAACTTTACTACAAATATTAGATAAATAAGTTGCTTCTTCTGCAGCTGTATCACCCGCTCCAACAACCACAACATCTTGACCTTTATAGAAAAAACCATCACAAGTTGCACAAGCAGAAACTCCACCACCAATTAAACGTTGTTCACTTTCTATACCTAAATATTTTGCTGTTGCTCCTGTAGAAATTATAATTGTTTCTGCTTCTATTTCTTTAGATTCATCAACAATTACTTTATGCTTACCACCAATTTCATCGCTCAAATCTACACTAGTAACCAAACCAAAACGAACTTCAGTACCAAAACGTTCTGCTTGTTTTTTAAGATCTTCCATCATTGCAGTTCCATCTGTACCTTCAGAATACCCAGGAAAATTATCAACTTCAGTAGTAGTTGTTAATTGCCCACCCATTTGCATTCCTGTATACATTATTGGTTTCATATCTGCTCTAGCCGCATAAATAGCTGCTGTGTAGCCTGCAGGTCCTGAACCAATGATTAAACATTTTATTTTTTCAATATTATCTGACATAACTTTGTATCTATTTTTAATTGTGTAAAAATAAAGTTTTTTCATACTTCTAAAAGCGAATGTTTATAAGTTTTAACAATGAAAATATAATTATTTTTAATAAAGAATTCTTAGTTCTATAATATTCAAAAGAAGTATTGTTATTTTAATAAAAGGGTGTATATTTGCAGTCCAAAATTGAGCAATCAATTTCGGGGTGTAGCGTAGCCCGGTCATCGCGCCTCGTTTGGGACGAGGAGGTCGCAGGTTCGAATCCTGCCACCCCGACTAAAACTTCAGATTCATTTCTGGAGTTTTTTTCATTTACAAAACCCTGTAATTTTAACGGATCAAGTTTAAAAGTTGTAGAATTTTGGAATTATTAAAAAAAACTGCAAGTCTGAAAAAGAAGAATTCTATAGTTTTACCCCTCTAAGTTGTGCTCTAAATGCCTTTATCTTTGCGTTGAAAGATTCTGTTAAAGCATTTGTGCTTCGATCATCAAAATAGTTTAGAATATTTTTGACTAGAGATTGATATTGTTCTAGCGATGAAGTTAAAACTTTTAAAAGCAGCTTGTCTTACTTTTTCGCCCCATTTGGCCAGTCTTATTACTGCAGAAGTTTTGTTTTTAGTATTATTAAATATTCAAAAAATGTTTTGACATAATTTGTATTCTTTTTCTACATCGAAATACTTATCAAATAAGATATTGGCCCTTTAGGATTGGTTTTCAGCCCACTTACTGGTAGGCTTATAAAGTAAGTATCTACTTCTAGTGAATATTTATTTTATTCCATTCTTAATTATATTTTCAACTTTTTCACAAGTAAAGAATATATAATTGGTTTTAGTTCTCATTTTTAAGTTGAAAATTTAAAATAATTTCCTACTTATTAGTAAATGTGAATCGTTGAATTTTCACAATCTTAAGCATACAAAAGAGGTGAATCAAAATTTAAAATACTCATATACATTAATTTAATTGATACAAGTTTGTTAATAATTACAGCTAGGTTTTACGATACATAATTTTCTATAGCATAAAAAAATGACCAAGCCGAAAGTAAAATAATTGCGAAACAGTTTCTCTCAAACTTAGGAATGGAAAGCGATAACATTAATATAATTTGTAATTGTATTAAAGCAACTAAAATGCAGCAAAGCGTAAATATAAATTATCTTAAATTCTATGTCATCCAGATATATTTAATATCAGCAACTTACTTTTCTTCTATAGAAAATTATTACTTTTTAGAGAATGGGAATTATTTTGTGAAGTGCTTATGATAAGCAACCTTTAGAAATAGGTAAACAATATAACATTGAAAACATAAAAAAAATACTTGCTTATTTTAAAACGAGTTTTACTAATTATAGATTAATAACATATTACCAATCTACCCTAAATAAAAAGTTCGGCACAAAATTAACGGCATATTTATCTAAAACCAAAATCGGGTCATTTGGTATGTTATTCCCTGTATAATCTCTACCAATATGGTTTTTTTGACTATAAACATTCCTTATTGAAAAGCCTATCTTCCCTTTTAAACGAGAGTCTTTACTAAAAGAAAAAATATAAAATGAAGAAAGATCTAAACGATGATAATTTTGAAGCTTTCCTGTGTTAATTTCATCAAAAACAATACTATTGTCATTTGGGTCTACGTTTGAAATTGTATAGGGCTTTCCTGTGTGCCATTTCCAACCTAAAGCAACTTGTAAATTTTTAGTTTTGTAAGCTATAGAAGTAGATAAAGCTTGCCTTATTTCATTACTAGAAGTAAAGTATTTATTATCATTTATACCATCATATTTATTCTTAATATCTGTAAAAGAATAACTAATCCATGTTTTTATTCTGTTAAAATCTTTTTTTACATAAATATCTGTTCCAAATATTTTCTGTCTACCATTATGAAACCTATTATTTCCTGCACTTAGAAAACCTAAAGAAAGTGAAGTTATTCCAGAGGTGTTTTTTATATAAGTATCAATATCAAAACTCCATTTATTTTTTTGATATAAAAAACCTGCAGAAATTTGTTTGCTATTTATTATGGGAGCTGTATTACCATCTGCTAATCGCCAAAGTTTATTTTCAAGAGATAAATCACTTAAAACGGTTTCTTCTATTTGACTAATAATTTGATTTCTAATTTCTCCCGAAAATTGAAATTTTAAATTTTGGGTGATATTTTTTAACAACAATAATCTTGGTTCCAATCTAAAAGCATTTAATTGGTTATAATAAGTTGCTCTTAAACCTATATCAAAATCAAAATATTTGAAATTTCTATTTGAAAAATTTCCAAAGATGGAATATGTGTCGACTTTAGAATTATTTTTATCTAAAATATAGCGTAAATCTTTTGTTTCAATAAAAGAATACTTTACATTTTTAAAAGAAGATTGATAACCAAAGTTAAATAAGTTTGCCTTTTCAGTTTCTAATGAAAACTCAGTTAAAAAATTAGTTTCCTTTATGGTATTCTCTTTATTAAAATCTGAAACTTGGCTACCATTCTTATTTGTTATAAAATTATAACTTAATCCATAATTAGAATGGCTAATCTTTGTTTTTTGTGAAATGTTTTCACTCCATGATTTTCTCCAATTTAGACTATAGCCATCATTTTCTCGATCTAACACATCTTGATTTGAATTCGTATTATTTAAATCTTTATAGACGTGATCTAAGTCGTTATCAATATGAATAGTACTAAAAGAAAATGAGTTCTCTTCATTTAAAAAATAGTTTAATTTTAAGTTATAATCTTTAAAATTGAAATCTTCTTCAGATATATCATTGTCTTCAATTGAAGTATTTTGAAAGACCTTATCTTCGAGTTTATGAAAAGTTTTAGTTTCGTAATAATCTTCATAAGACCTCCTAAAAGAAACTAATACACTTAATTTATCCTTTACTATTGGCACCTCAATATTTGCATCTGCACTTATACCATTAAAACCAAAACCAAAATGTGTTTTAGAAACAACCTCATTATTACTAGAGAGCTCAATTACACTAGAAATTCTCTCTCCAAATCGTGGATTTGTACCTTTGTTATGAAAAGTAATATTTTTAGTTATATAAGGGTTAAAAGGAGAGATCATACCAAATAAGTGTCCTGTATGATACATGGTTATATCATCCCAAATAATATGGTTTTGGTCTGGAGTACCACCTCTAACATGAAGTCCAGTAGCTGTTTCATTAGGGCTTATTACTCCTGGTAATTCTAATATACTTTCTAATACATCGGCCTCTGTTAAACCTGGTAAAATGTCTAACTTTTTTGGTTTAATAGTATAGGTTGCATTTTTACTTTTTGAAATACCATTAGCTAGATAGCTTTTTATAATTACTTCACTTAATTGTTCTAATATCTTTTCGGTTGTATCTTTTTGATTAATTATAATATAACGTTCATTTATAAACTTAAATTTAATATTTAAAATAGCTGAAAGCTCAAAAAGTATTTCTTTTAGTGTACGTTGTTTTTCATTTAAAGAAACCGTTTTGTTTTCTATAGATTCATCTAAATAAGATATTTTGACATCAAATTTTTTCTCTAGTATTTGTATAACTTCTGTAGCAGGTACATTTTTAAAGTTAATTAGAATAGAAGGTTCTTCTTGAGAAAAAGCTAACGTTGAGTATAGTATTAAAAATAATGCTAATAATATAGCTTTCATAAAACTCTATTTAGATAATTTTATTTTGTTTCCTGTGATATAGTATTTAACGTTAACTGTCTCAAAAACAGAAGCCAATGCAACATTTAAATCTTTATTATCAAAGCTACCTGTAAAAACAATAGAGTCATCAATAGAAGCGCTATCAAAATCGATGTTAAACTGTTTATGCAAAGCATCTATTACAATAGAAAGTGGTACACTTTTAAAACTACTTTGACCAGAAACCCATGATGGTCTTTCATTTTGAAGATTAGGGGTATATGCAGTTAAACCATTGTTATTCCTCACCGCTTGATTTCGAGTAATTATATGTTCTATATTATTACTTGTAACCTTAACGCTACCTTCATAACAAACAACATCAAAAAAGTTTTTAATAGTATTTACATTAAATTGTGTTCCTAAAACTGTAACAGTTCCATTAGGTGTAGTTACTGTAAACTTGCTACCTTTTTTCACTTTAAAAAACGCTTCTCCATTTAAAAAGACTTCTCTGTTGGTTTTCCAATTTTTCTTGTTATAGGTCAGTTGAGATTTTGCATTTAATATAACTTCAGAACCATCTAAAAGAGCAATTATTTGTTGTTCTCCAAAATTAGATTGATAATCAACATCATTATTAAATAAAAAATTATTGATGCTAAAAAATAAAACTAATGAAGCTGCAACAGCAATCGCAACTTTAGCGTATAAATTAATGATTTTACCTTTTGGCTTTTTGTTTGTTTTTACCTTTATTTTCTCTTTAATACTGTTAAATGTAACATCTAAGGGTTTTTCAATTTCAACAAACACATCTATTCCTACTTTTATTTTTTTAAAAGCTTTATAATCTTCTTCAGAGACTAGTTCTTTTAGCTCTGCATCAGAAATTTCTCCTTCTAACCACTGGGCTAAAAACACATCTTTATCATTTTGAGTAGTGTTCATTTCAATATTTTTACCTTTTTTCATTACTAATACAATTAATTTTAAAAAAACCCTACTTTTAAATATTACCTATTTTCTCTCTTAAAACCAATAATGCACCATGCATTCTTTTTTCAACTGCTTTTACAGAAATTCCTAATTGTTCTGCAATGTCTTTATATTTCTTTTTTTCTATTCTATTTAATAAAAATACTTCGCGTTGAATTTTAGGTAAATCTGCAATTGTTTTTTCGAGTTTAATTAAAAACTCTTCTTCTAACATTATAAACTCAGGAGACTCATTAGTACTTTCTTTGATCGATAATTTTTGATGTGCATTTACTACTTTATTATGCTTAATTATGTTAAGGAATAAATTATTAGCAATCGTGTACAGATAGCTTTTAACCGTATCAAATAGTACTTTTTCACAATCCTCCCAAATTTTAACAAAAGTATCTTGTATAATGTCTTCTGCTATATCTGCATCTCGTGTTTTAGAAAAGACAAATCGTTTAAGGTTTTTTGCATGCGTATTAAAAATACTTTCAAATACTTTTTCATTACATACATTCTTTAAATCATTATTCATTTAACAGCCGTATTCATTAAGTTTTCAAAGTTATGTAAAAAAAAACAACATTTCTGGTAGGGTATTTTAGAATGTTATTGTATTAGATCTGAATATTCAATAAACAAAACATAAAAATTAATTAGCAATTTATAATCATTAAAAATGAAAAATTTAAAAATCAACTTATTAAGCTTAGCAATGGTAGCCGTATTCTTTTCTTGTTCTCAAAATGACAACGGAACTTTAGCCCCATATGAAGAGCCCACAGAATCCGCAAAAAGTATAACTGCAAATACAGTTATAGAAGGTGTTAAAACTCATGTAAAAAGCGATGGTTCTTTTAATAACCCAACAAACCCAGAAAGCAGTATTGAATTCGATTTTGGTTTCGATTTTGTGTACCCAATAACACTTACATATAATAACGGAACTGAAGTAGTTGTAAATGATATTACTGAGTTAGCAAAAGTAGCTTCAACTATTACAACATCAAATTATATAGATGGTATAGCATTTCCTTTCACGGTAAAAAGAAATGATGGTACAGAAGAGACAATTAGTAGTGAAGCAGATTTTGAGGACACTATAAATAGCCATGATACAGATAATGATGGCATACCAAATTATACTGATACTGATGATGATAATGATGGTGCTTTAGATACACAAGAAGATGCAAACCATGATGGAGATTCTACAAATGATGATGCAGATAATGATGGTGTGGCAAACTACCAAGACACAGACTCTGATAATGATGGGCAATTAGATCAAGATGAAGATAATGATGGTGACGGAGATTTTACAAATGATGATTCTGATAATGATGGAACCCCTGATTATACAGATTCAGATTCTGATAATGACGGTACTGATGATGGTGAAGATAGTGATGATGATAACGATGGCACCAATGATTCTGATGAAGATTATAATGGAGGAAACGGAATTGATGGTTCTAATATAGACCCTGCTTCGCTTCCTCAAACAATATTAGATTACATCACTCAAAATTATCCTAACACAACAATAACTGAGGCAGAAGTTGAAAGTAATGGGAACTATGAAGTGTCCCTAAGTAATGGAGTTGAATTATATTTTAACAGTACCGGTGATTTTTTAATGACAGGCAATGATGATAACGGCGGGAATGACGACAATGATAGCTCTAATATAGACCCTGCTTCGCTTCCACAAATTATATTAGATTACATCACTCAAAATTATCCAAACGCAACAATAACTGAGGCAGAAATTGAAAGTAATGGGAACTATGAGGTATCTCTGAGTAATGGCGTTGAATTGTATTTTGATCAAGATGGTAATTTTTTATCGATAGGAAACTAATTTTTAAAACACCTTAATGAAAACAGACAATAACAGAATTAATTAAAAATCTCGAAAGCAACTATCATTATAAATAAACGTGGTTGCTTTCGATAAAAAAATAAAATGATGAGAATATTAGTTACTATTATGTTTATTATAGTTTTTCCTTCTTCAATAAATGCTCAAGAATGGAAAACAGATTTTGAAGCAGCAAAAAAGACAGCAACTATAGAGAGCAAAACCATCATATTGGTTTTTCAAGGGTCAGACTGGTGCGCTCCTTGTATTAAACTAGATCGCGAGGTTTGGAGTACCAATACTTTTAAAACCTATGCTAAAGAGCATTTTGTAATGCTACAAGCAGATTTTCCTAGAAGGAAGAAAAACACTTTATCAAAAGAACAATCAGAAGCAAACGGAAAATTATTCGAGGTATATAATAAGAATGGTATTTTTCCTTTTGTGGTTATCTTAAATAGTGAAGGAAAATTGCTCGGTGAAACAAGCTATAAAAAAACTACCCCAGAAAAGTATATCAAAGAAATAAACGCATTTATTAAATAGCATAAAAATGAAGCAGATATGCATATTATTCACTTTTCGAATACTTATACTAACTGTAAACTAATTAAATAGTAAAACTGTTTGGACAGATACAGCTATTATTTTCACAAAAGAAAATAATGTTAACTGGAACTTACAGACGAACCAAGATAGAATTGTAAACAATGTTTGGTTAATACGTAAAAATAATAACAAATATAAAAAGTGGTTTTTTTTGTTTTGAAGTTGTATAAGTTCTAAAGAACATTTAAAAGTAGTAAAAAAATAAACACTCAAATATTATGAATCGTAAAGAATTTTTAAAATCAATTGGAGCAGGTGCTGCATTCGCGATAACTTTCTCTTGTTTAGGTGGCTGTACAAATGATAATGGAGATATGTTTCCAGATGATATTGCCCTAAACCCAGACCCCGTAACAGGTGCGTTTTTAACTATAGACCTGTCTGCAGCTTCATCAAGTGCTTTAAAAAATAATGGTGGGTACTTAATTAAAAATAATATTGTTGTTGCAAAAGACTTATCTGACAACTATGTAGCAGCAACTGTAAGATGTAGTCATGAACCTAGAGATAAAATTATTTTTAGGAATAATGAATATTATTGTACAGAGCATTCAGCTCGGTTTAATTTAGCAGGAAGTGGTCTAAATAGTAAAGGAAGTAATAATCTAACAACTTACAATACTTCATTAGATGGTAACATCTTAAGCATTACAGCTTAATTTTTGTTTAAAATTTTAAAATAATATGAAAGCTCCAATCTTTTTATTTGCCTTGTTTTTTTCTTTAGTAAATTATGGTCAGCAGCCCTATAAGAAAACACTTAAACTTATGGGGTGTCATTTTGAGATTACTTTAGTTGCAAAAGATTCTATGACTGCAAATAGACAAATAAATACAGCAGTTATAGAAATTACAAGAATCGAAAAATTAATTTCTTCTTGGGATAAAAATTCACAAACATCAGAGATTAATCGAAATGCAGGAATAAAACCTGTAAAAGTAGGTGTAGAATTATTTCAACTCATAAAACGAGCATTAAAAATTTCTAAACTTACAAATGGTGCTTTCGATATTAGTTACGCTTCAATGGATAATGTTTGGTTTTTTGATGGAAGCATGACAGAAATGCCCTCTAAAGATATTATTAAAAAATCTGTTGAAAAAGTAGGCTATCAAAATATAGTTTTGAATGAAAAAAATCAATCTGTATTTCTGAAGAAAAAAGGAATGAAAATTGGTTTTGGTGCACTAGGAAAAGGATATGCGGCTGATAAAGCAAAAATATTATTGCAAAAATCAGGAGTAACTTCTGGTATTATTAATGCTTCAGGAGATTTAAATGCTTGGGGAACACAACCTACTGGTAAAGAATGGTTAGTAGCAATTGTAAACCCATTAAATAAAGAGAAAGTATTTTCTTGGATGCCTGTAAATAATAGCGCAGTGGTAACCTCAGGTAATTATGAAAAATATGTAAAATTCAATAACGTTTTATATACACATATAATAGATCCAAGAACAGGGTATCCTGCTACCGGTGTTCTAAGTGTAACAATTTTTACAAAAACAGCAGAATTAGCAGATGCATTAGCTACTTCCGTTTTTGTAATGGGTGCAGAAACTGGGTTAAATTTTATAAACCAATTAAAAGGTGTTGAATGCATTATTGTTAATGAGAATAATAAAATGATTACATCTAAAAACATACAATTAAAAACGATAAAAAATGATTAAAAAAAGTTTAGTTCTTATAGGTTTAATTCTGTTTGCAAGTTCATGTGTTGCAGTTAAAGATTATGAAAAAATAAAAATTAATGATCCAGATATGGCATTGGCTCAAAAAAAAGTTGGTAGATATGAAACTATTGCTCAAGTATATCGTGAAGGAGCTGCAGGTGCAAATGGTGGTAAATCTGGTGGTGGCTGTGGTTGTAATTAATTAAAAAAATAATGATATTATGAAATATTCTTTTATACTAGTTGCACTTTTTTTTATACAAACTATTTCTGCTCAAAAAGATGCAACAAAAGTATATAAAAAACGTATTTTAGAAACTACAGAAGTAGATTTTTTAGCGAGTTACTATGTGCAAAATGGAGATAATGCTTCTGTTACAGGAGGTATAGGAAATGAATTTTTAACAGACATCGCTTCATCAATAATTATAAGTTTACCAATAAATGCAGACGATGTTTTAACCATTGATGCAGGAATTTCTGCGTATACTTCTGCTTCTTCTAGTAATGGAAATCCTTTCGACTCTACTGGAGCTTCTGGAAACGGATACGATGATGACGATGACGATGATGATTACGATGACAAAAGTAGGGCTGTAGCAGCAAACACTATTGGTAGTCCTTGGGTTGCTTCATCTGGTGCTTCTAAAAGCGATGTTTGGTCAACCATAAGTGCCGATTATTCACATACTTCTAATGATAGAGATTTTAGCTGGAATGTAAATGCTTCTTTTTCCTCAGAATATGATTATACTTCTGTAGGTTTTGGTGATGGAATCTTAAAACAATTCAACAAAAAAAACACTACTTTGGGTATCAGTACTAAAGTATATATTGATAATTGGAGCGGTATTTATCCAACAGAATTAAAATCATTTAAGTTGGTAAATGGAGATTTAAGTCAAGGCTTTTTTAATGGAATTACTATTTTAAACCAAAATGGAAATGCAAGTACTAGTTGGAAACCTTTAGGAGGTGAATTTAATATTATACAAGATAAATCTAGAAATACATATTCAGCTTCTCTAAGTTTTTCACAGATATTAAGTCAAAACGCGCAAATATCATTGTTCTTAGATGTGGTAAATCAACAGGGTTGGTTAGCGAACCCGTTACAGCGAGTTTATTTTAAAGATGTAGCAAATTATTACATTGGTAATGCAAATAGTATCTCAAACTACACTTCAAGCAACAATAAAGATGTTTTTCAATTAGCAGATGATATTGAAAGATTGCCAACTAGTAGATTTAAAACTCCAATTGGAATGCGATTTAATTATTATATAAATGAAACTTTTGTTGTAAGAACCTATTATCGTTATTATTTTGACGATTGGGGTTTAAAATCTCATACAGCTAGTCTAGAAATTCCTATAAAAGTGTCAGACAAATTTACATTATATCCTTCTTATAGGTTTTATACACAAACAGCAGCAAATTATTTTGCACCTTATGATCAACATTTATCTACAGATAAATACTATACTTCAGATTACGATCTTTCAGCATTTAATTCAAATCAGTTTAGTTTTGGGTTTTCATACACAGATATTTTCGCAAAATCTCATATATGGCAATTTGGATTAAAGAGTATCGACTTAAAATATTATAAATATGATAGAGATACCGCATTTGGTTCTAATGTCATAAATGTTGCCTTAAAATTTGTAATGGATTAACTTCTCTGTTTTTTATAAAAACAACGCTACCTTTTGATTGTTAAATCAAGTAGGTTTAAATACCACACCTAAAAATGAAAAAAATAGTAATAATTTTAATTACACTTATTAGTCTTACCTTAAATGCACAAGAAGGAATAATTAAACCCGTTAAATGGGATTCTAAAGTTGAAAAAGTTTCTGATACTGAATATAATGTTATTATAACAGGAACTATTGATAAAGAATGGCATGTATTCTCACAATTTACAAATGAAGCTGGCTCTTTGCCTTCAGTGCTTTCTTTTGAGAATTTAGATGGAAATTATGAACTTATTGGCGCTGCCAAAGAGAGCAAAACAATTTCGGCTTACAGTAATGTTTTTGAGGTAAATGAAACCTATTTTCTTAATAAAGCTGAATTTATCCAACGGATAAAAATCCTAAATAAGGATATCAAAAAAATATCTATAAAACTAGATTATCAAGCCTGTAAAGAAGTTTGCATTAATAAAGAAGCATATTTTACCCTAAATTTAGATGGAAGTAAAATGGTTCTTACGAATGTAATCCTAGATAAAAAAAGTAAACTACTTTCAAATAGTTTGTTGCTAGATTTAAAGCATAAAGAACGTTTACAATCTGGTTCAGAAGAAATTACTTTAGAAAGTAATTTGTGGAAAATTTTTGTCCTTGGTTTTTTGGGAGGTCTTGTGGCGCTGTTAACTCCTTGCGTATTTCCCATGATACCACTTACTGTTTCTTTTTTTACAAAACAATCAGGAACTAGAAGTAAAGGAATTACAAATGCGGTACTATATGGGGTATTTATTGTAGTAATTTATGTTGCATTAAGCATACCTTTTCATTTCTTAGATTCGGTAGATCCTGAAATTTTAAATACAATATCAACCAATATTTGGTTGAATGTTATCTTCTTTGTGATTTTTATTTTCTTCTCTTTTTCGTTTTTCGGATATTATGAATTAACACTTCCTAGTTCTTGGTCCAATAAGATGGATGCTGCATCAAGTACAGGTGGTCTTATTGGTATCTTCTTTATGGCAGTAACCCTTGCATTAGTCTCGTTTTCGTGTACAGGACCCATTTTAGGATCTTTACTTGCTGGCTCACTTACAAGTGATGGAGGCGCATTTCAATTAACAGCAGGAATGACAGGGTTTGGATTGGCACTTGCATTACCTTTTGGACTTTTTGCGCTATTCCCTAATCTTTTAAAATCACTACCGAAATCAGGTGGTTGGTTAACAACTGTTAAAGTAGTATTAGGTTTTATTGAGCTTGCATTAGCCTTTAAATTTTTATCAAATGCTGATTTAGTTTCTCATTGGGGAATCTTAAAAAGAGAAATTTTTATTGGAATTTGGATGGTAATTTTCTTACTCATGGCTTTATATTTCTTTGGTTTTATTAGATTTCCTCATGATGGTAAAAAGAAATTCAGTTTTCCAAAAGTTTCATTTGCAGTTTTAATAATTGCTTTTGTAATTTATCTAGGAACTGGACTTACTAAAAACTCACATTTAAAGTTATTAGCTGGTTTTCCTCCTCCAACTTTTTATAGTCTTTATGAACAAGAATCAGATTGTCCTTTAGGTTTAAATTGTTTTAAAGATTTTGATAAAGGTCTTGCGTTTGCAAAAGCAACCAACAAACCTATATTATTAGATTTTACAGGTTGGGCTTGTGTTAATTGCAGAAAAATGGAAGAAAATGTTTGGAGCAATCCAAAAGTATATGAAGTTTTAAAAAATGAATATGTATTAATTTCATTATATATCGATGATAGAAAAGAATTACCTAAAGAAGATCAATTTAAAGTTAAGTTGAATAAGAATCATTTAAAATCTATAGAAACTATTGGAGATAAATGGTCCACTTTTCAATACCTCAATTTTCAAACAGCTTCTCAACCCTATTATGTAACGATGAGTAATCAATTAGAAATACTGAATGAAGTAAAACAATATACTTCTACAGATGAATATTATAATTGGTTGACAGATAGCTTAAAAAATTAAGAGTGTAATCAAATTTTAAGTGAGTGAGAAAAAAAAGTGAAATCTAATATAATTTAGACAACTCAATAAAATAGAAAAAAAACGCGGACAACAAAAAAACTTTAGTTACTAATTATTATTTTACATGAAGAAAAAATGAATTTAAAAGATTGAAAATTATTAAAGAATTAGACTATAATTTAGTTTTTTTTTCGAAAAATCAGAAGAGAGTATTAGAGTAATTAGAAGAGTTTTTTTTAAGAAAAATTAGTTCCTGAAAATGAGGAAATAAATTTTTTCAAAATCATTAAGCCTTATGTTTTTAGTTCTTAACATAATAAAAGAGTGTTTAGACAAATAGCCTCATCAATTTATAAAAGGAATGGATTTTGTAAATTACAGCGGTAATAAAAAAGAAATTAATAATAAATATTTGACTGTATATAACGGGTTTTAATGAATTTAAATTTATAACCCTGTTAAACACGTTTCATCTAAACACCCTATTTCAATTTAACCATTAGATCTACAATCCGATTCAAACTATTTTAGTCTTTTTCCTAAAATAATGATTTTACTATATAGTGGCGGTTTAGTTATCAATCTACCACACAGGCTAAAAACTGTTATAGAAAAGTTGTGATACAACTTCCTAATTTTTTACATTTGCTACAATATTAATTTTTACACAAAACAATCACTAAAAATGGGTAGAGCATTCGAACTTAGAAAAGGACGTAAGATGAAACGATGGTCAGCAATGGCAAAAACTTTTACTAGAATTGGTAAAGACATTGTTATGGCTATTAAAGATGGTGGTACAAATCCTGATTCAAATTCTAGGTTAAGAGCTGTTATGCAGAATGCAAAAGCTGCAAACATGCCTAAAGAGAATGTAGAAAGAGCGATAAAAAAAGCAACAGATAAAGACACTGCAAACTACAAAGAAGCACTTTTTGAAGGTTATGCACCTCACGGAATAGCACTTGTTTTAGAAACTGCAACGGATAATAACAACAGAACAGTAGCCAATGTTAGATCTGCTTTTAATAAGTGTGATGGAAACTTAGGCACTTCTGGTTCCGTTATTTTTATGTTTGATCATGTTTGTACGTTCACTATTAAAAAAGAAGATATTACCATTGAATTAGAAGAATTAGAATTAGAACTTATCGATTTTGAAGTTGAAGAAGTTTTTGATGACGAAGAAGGAGTTATCATTTATGCACCGTTTGAACAATTTGGAGCGATACAAACTTACTTTGAAGGAGAGAATGTGGAAATTTTATCTTCTGGGTTTGAAAGAATTCCAACTACAACCACTAAACTCAATGAAGAACAGCAAGCTGATGTTGAAAAATTATTAGAAAAATTAGAAGAAGATGATGATGTACAAAACGTATATCATTCTATGGAAATGTAGAATTTCTATCTTATAAAACTTATCAAATCCAACGTTTTATTTCGTTGGATTTTTTTTGTCTCAGTTTCTATAAATTCATTAACAAAATAAATTTCTTTTGGAACTTCGAATTTAGAAAGGTTAGCATTTTTAAAGCTAATATTTTGATGATTTCCTTCAACAACCAAAACCAGCTTTTCTCCTAATTTTTTATCAGGAATTCCTGCTACAAAAAAACGTTGCTCAATAATTTCTAATAACTTCTCTTCTATTTTCTCTGGATGCAATTTAATTCCTCCAGAATTAATTACGTTATCAAACCTACCTAACCATTCAAATTCTGTATCAGAAATTAATGCTACAACGTCATTTGTGAAAATAATTTCTTCTGCTACTTTTTGAGCGTCAATCACCAAACAATTATCCTCATTTTTATAAATAGTTACGTTTGGTAAAACGTGATAAAAAGCAGGTTTTATTTTTAAATTGTTTAGCTTTTTAACTGCAATATGTGTTATTGTTTCCGTCATTCCATAGGTAGCAAAAACTTGAGTAGTTTTACTTTTTAGTTTATTCTGAAGTTCTTTAGCAACGACTCCTCCACCAACAATTAACTTTTTAACTTTTTCTAGCCTGTCTAATGAATTTTCTAATTGCAATGTTACCATTGCAGAAAAATCATACACTTTATTACTGTTTTTTAAAGGATAAGAATCGGCCTCAATCACATCTAATTTCCAGCCCAATACAATGGCTCTAATCAACATCATTTTACCAGCAATGTATTCTGTAGGTAAGCACAATAAAGCTGTTGTATTTTCTTTTAAATCAAAGAAAATTCCAGTAGCCAATGCAGAATTTATCATGTTTACTTTTTGCAACTTAATCAACTTCGGTTTACCGGTAGATCCTGATGTTTTTACGCAAATAAAATCATCGTCAGAAAACCAATCAGTTAAAAACTGATAAATAGTTTCAGAGATTGTTTTCGTATAATTTAGCAACGCATCAACCGACGAAAATGATTTTCCGTTTATTTGAAAAGACGTATGAATATTATTCTGTTCCAATTTCATCTAAAATGCTATAATTCTCTTTTAAAGTAACAGGTTTTTCAATTTTTCCTATTAGTTTTTCTTTCCAGTTTTTCCATCCATATTTTTTAGAAAAAAACAATAACATTAACGGATATAAAACCAATACAGGAAAAAACATTTCCCAACCAACAGATGGTTCAGAAGTATCTATAAATAAGGCATCCGTTTGAAAAACGGTCCAATTTGTTGTTACAAAAAATGCAGCAACAATATTATTTATTGCGTGTAAACCCAGCGCCAATTCAGTTCCTTCATCCATTAAAGTTGTAATTCCGTAAAACAAACCTGTTCCAATATAAAAAACCATAGAAATATAACCTAGTTTTTCTACCTCAGGGTTGGCGCCATGCAGTAACCCAAAAACTACTGAAGTAAAGATTAAAGGGAACCATCTATTTTTTGCTAAGGTCCCTAAACCCTGCATAAAATAACCTCTAAAAAGCAGCTCTTCAAAACTAGTTTGAAATGGTAAAAATAGCAACGAAATTGCAACTAAAGTAAAAAACGGAACGGGTTTAAAATTCCAAATAAAATCTTCTGGTGATAATAAAATTCCTAAAACAATCATAACAAATGCCAAAACTCCCCAGGTGATAAAACCAAACCAAAAACGTTTCCAGTCAATCGTTTTTCTACTTGTTACTAATGAAGTTATAGCTCTTTTATGAACGTATTTTACACCAATAAAGAGAAATATTAAACCTAGAAAAAACATTAACACCATCAAAAACAGAAAGAGATTACTATTAATTCCCAATGTCATAAAACTATCTGCAGAAGCTTTTGTAAACTCCCCCATATCTACAGAATGCATAAAAGCAACTGTCATTAAAGGCAAAACACCTAAAACTTGCCATCCAAAGAAAATTAAAAGAAGAGTAATTACCCAATGATACCATTCATTTTTCCCTTTAAATGCTTGTTGTATAAAATTCATTTTCTATAAATTAAAATTCCATTTTTCGGGATTATTATATTGTAAAGTCCCATTATTAACCTCTAAAGGGCTTTCAAAATTATTAGTAAATAAGCCACCAGTTCCTAAACCTTGTGGCATTTTACTTTGCAAAGTAAAAGTAAATTGTGCAATTGCATTTAAACCAACATTACTTTCTAAAGCAGAAGTTATCCACCAACCACAATTATTTTTCTCTGCTAAATTAATCCATTCTTTGCTTCCAGAAAAACCACCAATTAAACTTGGTTTTAGAATAATATATTGTGGTTTTATGGTTGCTAATAATTGCTTTTTTTCTTCGGATGAAAACACACCAATCAATTCTTCATCCAATGCAATAGGCAATGGTGTTTTTAAACACAGTGCTGCCATTTCCTGCAACTGACCTTGTTTTATGGGTTGTTCTATGGAGTGGATCCCTAACAAAGATAATTGCTCTAATTTCTTTAGTGCATCTTGTGGTTTAAATGCACCGTTTGCATCTACTCTTAATTCAATTTCATTAGATGAGAACTCTTTTCTTATTGATTTTAGCAAAGCAATTTCTTGATCAAAATTAATGGCTCCAATTTTCATTTTAATACAAGAAAAACCATGCGCTAACTTCTCTTTTATTTGTTTTTTCATAAAAGAGGAATCTCCCATCCAAACTAAACCATTAATAGGAATTGATTCTTTTCCTTGTGTAAATTCTGAAGGGAATAATTCAAAGGAAGTTTTACTTTTTAGGGATAAGAAAGCTTGTTCTAATCCAAATTGTATTGAGGGGAAGTCTATGAGTTCTTTTAATAAAAAACATAATCCTAAATCAATGTTTTTACAAACCCAATTAAGTTTTTCTTCATAATTAGGAACATCATCTATACTTAAACCAATAAATAAGCCTGTTTCTCCTATACCAATTTTATTCTTTTCTTCTAAAATAATAAACCAAGTTTCTTTCGTTTTTAAAACGCCACGTGAAGTGCCACTTGGGTTTTTAAAATTGAGGATGTATTTTTTATAAGAAGCTTTTATCAAACTAAAAATTTATTATTTTTCTACAAATGCTTTAAAATTATTCAAATACGTTTGGTCTTGTTTTTTAAAAGTTCCTTTAAAATAAGGAAAAACACACGCCATAATAAAAGAATCACTTTTACAAGATGCACTTAATTTAATCGTAGTTATACCCTCTTTTTCCGTAAAGGTATAATCATCTTTCTTTAACATATTTTCAGCATCAAAAAATAATGTTACTTTCTCATTAGGCACATAAGCCATTACTTTCTCAGTCATTGTAATTTCTTGACCTTGATTTTGGACTGCAATCTTATAAATGCTTCCTATTATACCAGGAGTAATCTTTACAACTTCAAAAGAGATCACTTCTGGAATCCATTTTTTAATATTTTCTATATTATTAAAGGTTTTAAAAACCTCATTTATTGGCTTATTTATTGCTATTTGAGCTTCGTAATTGGTTTCTTTTATGAGAAGACCAGTAACAAGAAAAACGACAACAAACGCAGTAATAATACCTAAAATTATTTTTATTGTTTTCATAAATTATATTTAAAGGATTTGTCCTATTCCAAAAAAAACGGCAAACAAAAATGTACTCAATGCTACTTTCTTTAACTCACTATCTAATTCAGAAAAAATAATGTTCTTTGCTACAACAATCATATTTTTAAATAAAGGAATAAATGCAATTAAATAAATAAATTGAATTGGTGATTTATAATGTAATACTGAATAAAGAAGTGCAAATATTAACGCAAAAATAATTAATAAAAAGTGATATACTTTTGCTTTTTGACTTCCCAATTTCACCACTAATGTATTCTTGCTGTTTTTTTTATCTTCAATTTGATCTCTCATATTGTTCAAATTTAATACCGCAACACTTAATAAACCAATTGAAAACCCTGGAAGAAAAATAGTAACGTGAATATATTTTGTATATAAAAAATAACTTCCAACAACGCTCAATAAACCAAAGAATAGAAATACAAAAACATCACCAAAACCACTATAACCATAAGCAGAATTACCAACTGTATATTTTATAGCTGCTGCAATTGAAGCAATTCCTAAGAGGAAAAACAAAACTGAATACCCAAAATCTTCTTTACCAAAAGCTGTATAAATTAAAAATAAAGCAACAATTAATGTAATAACTGTAGTTACAATCATTGCAAATTTCATTTGTTTTGGAGTAATTGCTCCAGAAGAAACCATTCTTGCTTCACCTTGTCTATTTTTATCTGAACCTTTTATTCCATCTCCATAATCATTTGCAAAATTTGATAATACTTGAAAACCAATTGTTGTTAAAATTGCTAACCAAAAAATTGGCGAGAATAATAAAGTAGCCTTTTGATTTATTAAAGAATTATCATAAAAGACCTGATTCCCTAAAAAACTACCTACAATAATACCAGAAACCGATAAAGGTAAAGTTCTTAAACGTGCTGCTTTTATGTAGTTTTTAAGCATAAAATTATTTGTTAATCTTTAATAAACTCTTCCTCATTACTTAACCTTAATGCTTCTTTAATGCCAATTCTTTCTTTATCTCTATAATAAGGAACTAAAAAAACATCTTTTAATCCTATTTTTTTAATTTCCTCTTTAAAACTTGTTGTCTTTTTATATCTTGTAAAAGCACCTATTTGATATGCGTTTCCTTTTTCTGTTAGAACCTCTCTAAAATTAGTGTTTTCATTATTATTAAATTCTACATCTAGATTCTTAAAAACACCCAATTGTATTGTATATAAAACCTCCGCTTTATTTATATTAGAAACTAATGGAGTTAATTTTTGAATACTATCTAACAAACCAGTTGCTTTTCTTCTGCTTTATTGAGAGCTGAATTAGTTTTTTTCATAATTAAAATACAAAAACACAAACAACCCTACAAGTAGTATTGCTGCTATAATAAGAAGAATTATGTTTCTCTTATTTTGCTTTTCTATTTTTGTTGATTTCATTTTTAAATCTATAAAACCTGCTTGTAGATTTTCTTTTTCTACTTTTAGGCTATCTAGTTCTGAATATAATTCTCCTAAATCTTGTTCTTTTATTACTGGCATATATATAGACTATAAATGATTTACTTCTGTAATTAATTGCAATATCTTTAACTTGTTTTTCTTTGAGTTATACTCCAAAAGTGATGTTTGTAATATAATAAGGAAAACTAGTTGTGTTAATAATTGGTTTGGTTTCTAAAAAACTGCCCGTAATTTCCAGAAACAAGTAAAGGTAAAGTTATTAAACACGCTACTTTTATGTAGTTTTTTATCATTTTAGAATAAAACATTAATTATTATAAAGCCTCATTAATTTTGATTGGTTCTCCATTTTTTATCGCCTGCACAAAAGCATCTGGATAATTAGTTAAAATGGATTTTCTAAATTCTTTAGCTTCATTATAAGTTGTAAATGCTCCAAATCTGTATTTTATTAAATTTCCTTCATTATAAATTTTAATATTTTCTATTTTATTAAATGAAGAGTTTTTGTTTAATAAAGCTGCTACTTGAACTGTAAAAATAAGTTCAGAGATTTTTTTTGTTTCAATTACAGCTTCTTTAATTGAATCTTTTAAAATAGAATTCACATCCTTAACCGTTTTATTTTTAATCTCTTTTTTTTCACAAGAAAAGAACAACAAGCCAAAAACAAGTACTATTAAATATTTTTTCATAATTATAAATTATTAGCTTCTGCAATTAATTCTGCAATATCTTTTACTAGAACCTCAGCTTCTTTTTCTTTGAATTTAATTCCGTCTGTCATCATTGTATTACAATAAGGACAGCCCGTTGCAATAATTTGAGGTTTGGTTTCTAAGGCTTCTTCTGTTCTTAAAACATTAATTTCTTTATCTCCTTTTTCAGCATCTTTAAACATTTGCGCTCCTCCTGCTCCACAACATAAAGCTGTAGATTTGTTACGCTTCATTTCTGTTAAATTAACACCAAGTCTTTTAATTAAATTTCTTGGAGACTCATACACTTCATTTGCTCTTCCTAAATAACAAGGGTCATGAAATGTTACTCTCTTACCTTTTAATGTAGTATTATCAATTTTTAAACGCCCTTCAGAAATTAAATTTTGAAGAAATTGTGTGTGATGAAAAACTTCATATTTACCACCTAAACTTGGATATTCATTTTTTAAAGTATTAAATGAATGTGGATCACAAGTAACAATTTTCTTTACTTCATAACCATTTAAAACTTCAATATTCATCATTGCTTGCATCTGAAACAAAAACTCATTTCCTGCTCTTTTTGCTGCATCTCCAGTAGATGATTCTTCTGTTCCTAAAACTGCGAAATCTACATTAGCTTGATGAAGAATTTTTACAAATGCTCTTGATATTTTTTTTGCTCTATCATCATAACTTCCTGCTGCCCCAACCCAAAACAACACTTCTGGTTGTTTTCCTTGAGCCATCATATCTGCCATTGTTGGTACGTTCATATCTTTAGTTTTGAGTGTTAAATTTTGAGTGTTTAGTTATTTAAACTAATAATTAAAAACTTAAAATTAAAAATTAATCTTACTCTTCATTTGCCCAGTTTAACCTGTCTTGTTGGTTGTATTGCCAAGGAGCACCATTGTTTTCGATGTTTGTCATCATCATATTTAATTCTTGTGGCGCTGCACTTTCTTCCATAACTAAATACCTTCTCATATCCATAATAATTGACAGTGGATCTATATTTACAGGACATTCTTCAACACAAGCATTACAGCTTGTACACGCCCAAAGTTCTTCTGGTGAAATATAATCGTTTAATAATTGTTTTCCATCATCTTTAAATGTTCCTCCATTTGCATCTATATTCTTCCCAACTTCTTCCAAACGATCTCTTGTATCCATCATAATTTTACGAGGAGACAACTCTTTACCAGTAAGGTTTGCAGGGCAAGCAGAAGTACAACGTCCACACTCTGTACACGTATAAGCGTTTAATAATTGAACCCAATTTAAATCAGCAACATCTGAAGCGCCAAATTTTTCTGGTACCGTTTCTTCTGCTCCTTCTTCTGGCATTGCATAAGGATCTGCATCTGGATCCATCATTAATTTAACTTCGTTTGTTACCGATTCTAAATTTGTAAACTGTCCTTTAGGGTTTAGGTTCGCAAAATAGGTGTTTGGGAAAGCTAATAAAATATGTAAATGCTTTGAATAGTATAAATAATTTAAGAAAACTAAAATCCCTAAAATATGAATCCACCAAGTAGTTCTTTCTATAGTATGAATTGCTTCTGGAGAAAAACTATTAAATAGCGGTGTAAGAAATTGACTTATTGGATTTCCAACTCCTGCTTGTTGAAATGA
The DNA here is from genome assembly GCF_002163835.1 of Polaribacter sp. SA4-10. Classification (NCBI taxonomy): domain Bacteria; kingdom Pseudomonadati; phylum Bacteroidota; class Flavobacteriia; order Flavobacteriales; family Flavobacteriaceae; genus Polaribacter; species Polaribacter sp. SA4-10. The sequence continues at coordinate 1,422,900 of NZ_CP019331.1, forward strand.
AATATCTGTTGCATTCATTATTAAAAACAAAGACATTAAAACCATTTCAAAATAAAGAATGTTATTTCCATCATTTTTTGGCCAACCTTTCATTTCTTTACTTAAGAAACGTTTAATATTTGCAATATTTCTTCTTAACCAGAAAACAGTTACTGCTACAAAAACTAGCGTTGCTAAAATTTCAAAAGTTGCAATTAAGAAGCCATAAAAACCATCACCTAAAAAGCCTTGAAATATTCTGTGAGTTCCAAACAATCCATCAATAATAATTTCTAAAACTTCTATATTTATAATAACAAAACCTACATAAACAATAATATGTAAAAACCCTGAGAGTGGTCTTCTTACCATTTTAGATTGCCCTAAAGCAATCTTTATCATATTTTTTAGTCTTTCTGGTTTCTTATCTGTTCTATTAACATCTTTACCTAATTTGATGTTTCTAAACAATTTGCGAATATTCATCACAAAAAAACCAATTCCCACAATAAGTGCTAAGGCAAAAAACATGTTTGGTAAATACTGCATATTAGTGTTTTATAAATTATTATTGACTTGTCTCATTCTTTTCATTCTTCTTTGGATCATAAGGTTTTGCCCTTTTTCCAAATAAAGAAAAATGCACAAATCTTTTAGGATTCAATTTCATTTCTCTTAACAACAATTCTAATTCTTTAGAAACATTTGTTAAATTATCATACATCGCATTATCATTTACAAATTTACCTAAAGAACCTTTTCCTTTATCAATACCATCTAAAATAGTATTTACTGAATTTAATGTAATTTCTGATTTTCTAATAACTCCACCGATATTAGAATTTGCTAATGTATCTGAAACTTTAGCTAAGTTTTCAGTAATATATCTAGTATTTCTAATAGTTTCTTTTAAATCTACAGCTGTAGAATCTAAAATACCACTTGCAGTATGTACGCTTTTTTTAATATCAAACAATGTATACTCTAATGTTTTTACAGATGTTTTTAAACTTTTTTGAGTTTTTAAGTCTAGTACATTATTGATGTTCTTAAATAATGAATCTGCACTAACAATTACACGCTCTAATTTTTCTTGAAGTGGATCTAGCTTCTCTCCAATTGATGTAAATAAACTAGATTCTATTTCGCCCTTAAGTAGATCTCCAGAAACAGCAGTTTCCCCTTCATAATCAGGTATAATCGCTAAATTAGAACCTCCTAAAGGGCTTGGCGAATATATTTTAACAACACTGTTTTTAGAGAACTGAAAATCATTATCCATAGAAAAACTAACAACTAAATGACCTTTTTTATCATTTTCTTTATTAAATTTAATTTTATCTACTTTACCAACCTTTAATCCATTTATTGTAACCAAGCTAGCCTTACTTAAACCACCAATATTACTATACTCAACTTTAAATTGACGTGAATTTGGGTCTAACAAGTTTTTACCTTTTAGAAAATTATACCCCCATACAAAAATAGCAATAATTAATACCGCAACAATTCCTGTTTTTAATTCTTTAGACATGAATAAAAATTTAACAACAAAATTACTAATAATTATTGGGAGAAGCCACCAAAATTACTGCATTTTAATAGCCTCCTGAACAGAGATTTTTTCTCCATTTTTAAAAGCAACCATAAAAGCTGTTTTATAACCTTTATTTTTAGCCTGTTTTAAAGATTGTTTTGCTGTATTATATTTAGAAGTTACACCATAATAATACTTGTAAAAAGACCCTATTTTAACTCTTTGTACATTTTTTAATCCTTTAAAGTTATAAGGTTTAGTTGGAATCTTATTTTTTCCTGATGCAATTTGTGTTTTATATTCAATACTATTTGCAATCTCTATAGTAGTATCTACAGTATTCAGTTTTAAATTACTAATATAATTTAGAACAGCATCTGAAATAGCATTTCCCATTTGGTCCTGCCCTTTTTTAGAATTCAAGAATCTTCCTTCTTTCTTATTCGTTAGAAAGCCTAATTCTACCAAAACACTTGGCATAATCGTTTCTCTTAAAACCTGAAAATTATCTTGTTTTACTTTTCTATTGTTTCTATTTAATTTGAAAGCAAAATTATTCTGAATTAAACTTGCAATTGCCAAACTTTTATCTAAATTTTCTTCTTGTAAAAGAGACAAACCTATAACTGACTCAGCAGAATTTGGGTCAAACCCTTTATACCTTTCTATATAGTTGTCTTCTAAAAGGATTACTGCATTTTCTCTTTTTGCGATTTCAAGGTTCTTTTTATTACCACGTAAACCAAGAACAAAAGTTCCTGCCCCAAAAGCACTCGTTGTATGAGAATCACAATGTATAGAAACAAATAAATCTGCTTTAGCATGATTTGCAATATCTCCTCTTTTCCATAAATCTATAAAAACATCTTTATTTCTTGTATAAATAACTTTTACATCTTTATTCTTAGCTAATTTATTACCAACAGCTAAAGCTACTTTTAATGCAATATTTTTCTCTTTATAATTATTCCCTAAATTCCCAGGGTCTTTACCTCCATGACCTGCATCTATAACAACTGTGTACCTTTTCTGTGCAAAAAAAGAGGAAGAAGAACTCGTCAAAAAAAAGAACAAGCAGAAAAAAACAGCTATATTTTTTGTTTTGATATTAAATTTGTGGTTTTGTTGGAAATGCATCAATAAAATTTAACTAATTTTGGTATCTTAAATTTGGTGCTTCAAATATTGAACCATATTTTTACTTTTATACAAAAATAGCATTTATAGCATTGCAAACAAACCTATCATACATACTTTTATTTTTCTGTTTCTTTTTTATAGAAATAGGTTTTACGCAAGATATAAAACCTCTAAAAAAAACAGTAATAGCTTTAGGTATTAAGGACACTGTTTTTATGCAAAAAAAAGATTCTTTATTCAAGATGAAAAAGGATTCTTTGGCGAAAAAGAAAACGGATACAATTGCTTTAGACTCTATTAAACCACAAGAAAGTATAGAAGATATTATTTTGCATGTAGCAAAAGACTACACGATACAAAACGCTAAAGAAAAAACAGTTACACTATATAACGAAGCCAGTATTGTATATACTGATATTGATTTAAAAGCCGGAATTATAATTATTGATTATAAAAAAAACACACTTTTTGCTAAAGGAATAAAAGATAGTACAGGTTATACTCAACGACCAATTTTTAAACAAGGCAGTGAAGAGTCTGAACAGGATTCTATGATCTATAACTTTAAAAGTAAACGTGCTTTAATTTATGGCCTAAAAACCAAACAAGGTGAAATGTTTACCTATGGAGAAAAGACAAAACGTGTTAATGATTCTACTATTTTTATCAGAAAAATACGTTTTACAACTTCTGAGAAAGATAATCCCGATTATTATATCACTACAGATAAGGCAAAACTAGTTCCAGGAAAAAAAATTATAGTAGGTGTAAGTAATTTAGTTTTAGCAGATGTTCCTACTCCATTATTTTTACCTTTTGCTTATTTCCCTATGACAGAAACTAGTGTTTCTGGTTTTTTAATTCCTGCTTTTGATACAGGAAGTAGTCGCAGAGGAATTGGTTTTCAAAATGGAGGTTATTATTTTGCAATTAGTGATTATCTGGATTTAACACTACAAGGAGATATCTACTCCAATGGAAGTTGGGGTATTAGAACCTCATCAAAATACAATAAAAGGTATAAGTTTAGTGGTGGCGTTAGTTTTAATTTTGAAAACAACATTAGCGGAATTAGAGGTTTTGATTCCTATAGTAAATCTAACAATTATAATATTAGGTGGTCTCATAGTCAAGATTCTAAAGCCAGTCCCAACTCAAGATTTTCGGCTTCTGTAAACTTAGGTAGTAGTAAGTTTTTTAGAGAATCTTTAAATCAGCAAAATGTTTCTCAGACTCAAACAAATACGTTAAGTTCTTCTGTTAATTATAGTAAAACTTTTGTTGGTACACCTTTTAATATGAGTTTAACAGCAACTCATCAACAAAATACAAATACAGAAAAAATCACCATGACTTTACCTTCTTTAACGGTAAACATGAATAGAATATATCCGTTTACAGGAAAAGGTGGTATTAAGAAAACTCCCCTTCAAAAAATGGGATTTAATTACACATTACAAGGTCAGTATTTAGTTAATACAGATGATGATGAGTTTTTTACAAAAAAAATGTTTGAAACTGCAAGAGCTGGAATGCTACACAGAACAGGAACCAATACCAACATTAAACTCTTTAAGTTTTTTACGTTATCACCAAGTGCTAGTTATGAAGAAACTTGGCAGTTTGATTACATTCAAAAAAAGTATGATGTTACAGACAATGTTGTTGTTACAGATACTTTAAGAGGATTTAAAAGTTACAGAGAATATAATACAGGTATGAGTCTGTCTACTAATATATATGGTACTTTTAATTTTAAAAAAGGAAGATTAAAAGCGATAAGACATACTTTTAGGCCTTCTATTTCTTATTCCTACAGACCCGATTTTAAAGATAAATATATTAAAGAAGTACAACAAAGCACAGACCCTTTAGACTTGGCTGAATATACTGTCTTTGACCAAGGGATTTATGGCACCCCTTCTTCTGGAATAAGTAATTCTATAGGAATTTCACTAAACAATGTTTTAGAAGCCAAGGTTGCTCCTAAAGATCCTGACAGTGATGAAGAGGAGGAAAAAATAACAATTTTAAACAATTTAAATTTTAATAGTTCTTATAATATTGCAGCTGATAGTTTAAGGTGGTCTCCAGTAAGTTTTTCTACAGGAACAAGATTGTTTAAAGATAAATTAGCAGTTAATTTAAGTGGTTCTTTTGACCCTTATCAAGTAAATGAAAGTGGATCTAGAATTAATAAATTTAACCCTAATGTTTTAAGGTTAACAAATGCTAGTTTAACGGCAAATTATTCTATTTCTAGTACTGATTTTGGTGAAGATAAAGACAAAGAAAAAAACAAGAACGGAAATGGGGCGCAAAATAATGTTGATGTAATTGGCGCAGATATAAATCCTACAGATAGATCTGGAGGAAGAAACAATGTTAATTCTAGTAAGGATAATAAAGATAAAAAAGAAGAATTATATAATGCTAAAATACCTTGGTCTGTAAACTTAGCCTATTCTACTAATTATAGAAATAATGGAGTTGATGGTGGTGAAATTGGTATACATAGTCTTATGTTTAGTGGTAATGTAGAATTATCTCCAAAATGGAAAATGGGTTATTCTTCTGGTTATGATATTAAAGATGGCGCATTTACCTTTTCTAGGTTTAATTTTACAAGAGACTTAGATAGTTGGCAATTTAACTTTAACTGGGTTCCTTTTGGAACAAACTCTTCCTACACCTTTTTTATTGGTGTAAAATCTTCTGTTTTAAGTGATTTAAAATGGGACAAAAACAAACCTGCAGATAGATTGTTTTAAATTAGCAGTTAGCAGTTAGCAGTTAGCAGTTAGCAAAAATGAAAAATTTTCAACTTTGAAACTTATAAAAACATGAAAAAAATAATAACAACAAGTAAAGCACCTGCTCCAATAGGGCCTTATAATCAAGCTGTATTAAGTGGGAATACGCTATATACTTCTGGCCAAATTGCTATAAACCCAACAACTGGAGAGTTGGTTTTAGATTCGATCAAAGAAGAAACGAAACAAGTAATGGAGAATTTAAAAGAAGTTTTAGCTGCAGCAGAGATGACTTTTGAAAACGTCATTAAAACATCAATATTTATATCAGACATGAATAACTTTACTGAAATAAATGCAGTTTATGGAACTTATTTTAATGAAGAAACTGCGCCTGCTAGAGAAACAGTTGAGGTAGCTAACTTACCTAAGTTTGTAAATGTTGAAATTAGTGCAATAGCAGTTAAATACTAGGTAATTATTAATAAACAAAATAGTATTTAATAAAAAGTAAAAACCCTGTTAGTTTTAAAACTAGCAGGGTTTTTTATATCTAAATTCTTTATATTATAAAGAAGCAGCGTATTCAATTAAATCAACAATTTTAGTTGAATAACCCATTTCGTTATCATACCAAGAAACAACTTTTACAAAGTTATCATTTAAAGCAATACCTGCATTAGCATCAAAGATAGAAGTACGAGTATCTCCAACAAAATCTTGAGAAACTACCATATCTTCAGTATATCCTAAAACACCTTTCATAGGTCCACTTTCTGAAGCAGCTTTCATAGCAGCACAAATTTCTGCATACGTAGCTGGTTTTTCTAATTTGACTGTTAAATCTACAACAGAAACATCCATTGTAGGAATTCTAAAAGCCATACCAGTTAATTTTCCATTTAAAGCAGGAATTACTTTTCCAACAGCTTTAGCAGCTCCTGTAGAAGAAGGAATAACGTTACCAATAGCAGAACGTCCACCTCTCCAATCTTTCATAGAAGGACCATCAACCGTTTTTTGAGTTGCAGTTGCAGCATGTACAGTTGTCATTAACCCTTCAGAGATTCCCCAGTTATCATTTAATACTTTAGCAATAGGTGATAAACAGTTCGTTGTACAAGATGCGTTAGAGAAAATCTGTTGATCAGCTTTTAATTCTGTATTATTTACACCCATTACAAACATTGGTGTATGATCTTTAGATGGAGCAGATAATACTACTTTTTTAGCACCAGCTTCTAGGTGTTTTCCAGCAGTTTCTTCAGTTAAGAAAAATCCAGTAGATTCAATTACATATTCAGCATCAACTTCATCCCATTTTAAATCTGCGGGGTTTCTTTCTGCTGTAATTCTAATTTCGTTTCCGTTTACAACTAATTTACCGTCTTTTACATCAACAGTTCCATCAAATGTTCCATGAACTGAATCGTACTTTAACATGTACGCTAAATAATCTACATCTAATAAATCATTAATTGCTACTACTTGTACGTCTTTTCTATTCACTGCAGATCTGAAAGCTAATCTTCCAATTCTACCAAATCCATTAATTCCTATTTTAATCATCTTACTAATTTTTATTTAATTACTTTAAGTTGTTATAATATCAGAAATTCTTAAAAGCTCATAGTTAATTGTATGTCCTCCAGAAATTGCTTCCTTTATATCTGTACTAATTATTTCAGTATCTTTTAAACCTACCATTAAATTAGTTTGCCCATCTAATAGTAACTCTACTGCTTTTACTCCTAATCTGCTTGCTAAAACTCTGTCGAAACAAGAAGGGGAACCTCCTCTTTGCATATGACCAAGAATAGAAACTCTTACATCATATTCTGGCAAGTTTTCTTCAACGTATTTAGCTAATTCATATACGTTTTTTCCAGATTTATCACCTTCTGCCACTACAACAATACTTGACGACTTCCCTGCTCTTCTACTTCTTTCTAAAGACTCTAACATTCTATCTAATCCTAAGTCTTCTTCAGGAATTAAGATTTCTTCTGCTCCTGCTCCAACACCTGCATTTAAAGCGATAAAACCAGCATCTCTCCCCATAACCTCAACAAAAAATAATCTATTGTGTGAAGATGCTGTATCTCTAATTTTATCAATTGCTTCAACAGCTGTATTAAGCGCTGTGTCATACCCTAAAGTGTGAGAAGTACCAAAAATATCATTATCAATAGTACCTGGTATTCCAATTACTGGAAAGCCGAATTCTTCATTGAAGATTACTGCTCCTGTAAATGAACCATCACCGCCAATTACAACCATTGCATCTACCTCACGTTCTACTAAGTTATCATAGGCTTTTTGCCTTCCTTCTTTCGTTCTAAATTCAGTTGATCTAGCAGATTTTAATATGGTTCCTCCTTTGTTAATAATGTTATGAACACTTCTTGCATTCAGTTCTATAAGATCGTCTTCAATTAGACCTTCATACCCCCTATATATACCTACACAACTCAAGCTATAATAGGCACAAGACCTAACTACTGCTCTAATTGCGGCATTCATTCCTGGAGCATCTCCTCCAGAAGTCATAACTGCTATTTTTTTTATTTTCTTCATATTTATGATGTAAAATTAATGCTTTAAAATCGTTTAAAATAAAATACTTACGAAATCGTTTTAGAGTAATTCTTATTATTTTGAAATCGAAAAACAGCTCATTTTTAACAAATTTATATAATAGTTAATTAATTTTATGTTAATTTTCTTGAAGCTTAAATTTGACGATGAAGTAGAAAGTAATAAAAAATAGTTTAATTAAAAAAGAAAGCTATTTAATTTCCTTCAAAATTATCTAAATCGTTTTTTACCTTTTTTAAGGTATCTTTTTTAAAAGTGGGTCTCGCTATTTTGTGAAGACCAATTTTCTTTAATAAACCCAATAAAGTATTAAAGTTAACTTGGTAAGAAAGCCCAACTCCTTGAGTATAGCCTTCTTCTTCTGTTGAATATTGAATTTCATTTTGGCGATTAAAAATTACTCCTCTAAAGTTTCCTTCTTTATTTAGCAATACCTCAACTTTTACTTCTCCAACAACACTAGATTGTGTTTTTGTACCAACAGGAACTCCAACTTTTCCATTAATGATTACTCGATCACTTACCTGTGTACTTACAGAAACATCTACCTGATTATCTGTATTTAACCTATCTATGTCATTATTACTTTGACCTTGTTGATAATCTACTCCTAATTTAAATTTACTATCAGGACTATTTAATAAACTTGAAAAAGCGGATGCAACAGCACTTGAAGCTGTTCCGGTAAGTGTTGCATTTGCATCAAAATTTACTTTGTCTAAGTTCGCAAAATTACCAAAAGCTAATAATGATATAAATTGCGTTGTTTTCTCATTAACATTATTATCATTTAAAATAAATTCCAATTCACTTGCAATTGAGGGGTCTACATTTGGTAACTGAATATCTAAGTCTTGTTTAGAACTAAACAATCCACCAGTAATTCTTGTTACTAAATCTATTTCTATATTTCTATTTGAGTTGAAATTTTCTAATAAAACTCCGGGATTTGCTTTCGTTTTATAAATTGCTGTAACATCTAAATTTGCTTCATAAGGATTTCCGTTCCAAGAAACTGCTCCTCCTTTTTGAATAACAAATGGTCTACTAACTATACCTCCATATTTAAAATCATAAACTCCTTTATCTAAAGTATAATCTCCAAACATATTAAATTTACCTCGTGTATTTATTTCAATTCGAAGGTTTCCTGTTCCATTCCCACTTAACTGACTTCCAGAAACCTCATCTATAACAACTTGTGCAGTTGCATCTTTTGTAACATCTAAATTTATATTTAAAGACAACCCTTTTAAAGCTTCTATTGCAATCTCCTTTTGCGCTCTGTTAACAAGAGTTTCCTTTGATTTAAAATGGATTAAACCGTAATTATCTACAGTTTCTACATCTTTTAAAGGAACTACAAAAACAGTACCTGGTTGCGTTTTAGCATTTATTTCTATTGTTAATCGATCTGTTAATCCTGATATGCTTGCTGTACCATCTATAAAAGCAGCTCCATAATACATTGCTTCTTCAGTATTTTTTGTATTTAAGACTAACAAGTTATCGCTCTCAATTTCTATACCTAAAAACCATTGATTAAAGTTTAAATGAGAAATATTCCCACTTAACTTACCGCTAGTTTTATGCTTTGTATCTAAGAGCTTAAAGTCTTCCAAAATAAAAGATTGCTCTTGTAACAAAATAATAGATTCTCCTTCAAAATCATAATTTACATTTAAATAAGGGAACTTTAAACCCGCATTTCTTAGCCTTAAGATTCCTTCCATTTCTGGGTTACTTAAAAACCCACGTAAAGTAAAATCTCCAGAAGCGGTTCCTCTTATAGATGATAAAACATCTTTACCTAAAGGACTAAATGCATTTAAACCAAACTCCTCCAAATAAACATCTAAATCTATTAAAGGCCTTTTTGCAGAAAAATCTAAAGACCCCGTAGCTGCAATACTTTTTACTTTTTCATTATTAATTGATAAATCTACTAAGTATTTTTCATAAGAATTATCTCCTTTAATATTTATAAACAAATCACCTTGTTTAAAGTTATTTATTTCAAAATCTTTTACAACCATTAAGCCTTCAGGGCTATAAACTCCTTCTTTTTGGACAAAGTCTAGATTTCCAGACAGCCTTCCTTTTAAAGCTAAACTATCTATTTTGGGTAAGAAACTACCTAATTTAACTTTGGTGAAATCTGCCAATAAAATTTTTTCTGTTTCACCTTTTAAACTTCCATTAAATTCTATTTCTTGTTCTCCAGAAATTAATTTAAACTGACTAAATTTGAAATCGTTTGTTTTTAAATTAAATGTGATTTTATCACTATTTAAATTTTCTGGATTAATTTTCCAAATATTTTCTTTAAGTTTAAATGATGATTTTTCAAAACCAACAACCGATTTTCCTTCTGGATTAAATGTGTAGAAAAAATCTAAATTAAAGTCTTCATTATTATCCTTACCCCCTTTAAAAATTGACTTAAAATACAATGTATCATTCTGAGTCCTATTTAATAGATTCAATTTAGTTACGTTATAATATTTTGTATTTACTTCTGAGGCTGTTAAATGTGAATTATAAAGCGGATTTTGATTATCCGTTCTTAATAAAATATCTTTTATCTCATTACCATAAATAGCTATTCTTGGTGATGAAAAAGTAAGTTTCAGTTGGTTTTTATTAGATTTTATTTTCCCCTTAATTAAAGTATTATCATCTATAGAAATATCAGGAAAAAAAACCGTTATAATTTGATTGTAAATAGTGAAATTAAAATCTAAAAATTGATTATTCTCAACCTTATAAGGTGTATAGTTTGCATATATGCTTCCTAGTGCATTTTGCGCAACTGGCAACAATTCTAAAAACGAAAACTTACCAGTAAGATACCCTTTTGCAATATCTTCTGAAACAACCTCTATTGTTTTAATACTATCTTTTAATGAAGAGTATACATTAAATTCTTTAAAAATAAATTCTTCTTTTTGGTTGGTATATAAAACATTGTTAAAAGTTGCTTTTCCTGTAATATCATCAAATGTATTTCCTTCTACATCTAAATCTATAGCCCCTTTTAAGACAGCAATACTATCTCTTGTAAAAAGGTTCGTTTCTTTTAAGTTTAAATACTCAATATCAGATTTAAAATCAAACTTATGAACCTCTGAAGACAAATCAGCCAAACCATTAAAGTTCATTTTAAAATTTTGATCATCAATAACGATATCTCCATCAAATTTATTGTTTTGATACTGCCCATTTGCCACAATCTTTTTATAAGAATAACCTTTAAAATTAAGCTCAGAAATAGCACCGATAAAAGAGGTATTTATATTAGCTAATCTAAAGCCGCTTCCATTAACTTTACCATCTAAAGATGTTTTACCAAATATTGGGTTGTTAAAAAACACACCAACATCAAAATTTTTTAAAGCAATTTCTCCACTATATTTAGCAAAATCAATATCATCTATATTTGTTATCTGAAGATCTGAAACTGCAGAACCTATTTCAGATCGCACATTTATATTTGCCAACATTTGATTTGGAGTAACCTTTATTTTACCCGCTAATACAAACTTCCCTAATTTGTCAAACTCTGCTGGAAGGGTTTTCCCTAACACATTTGGAAGTATGTCTTTTAATTCTCTATAGGTTGCTGTTAAATTTTTTAAATCGCTTTCAAAAACAAAACCCTTTTCAGGATTAATAGCATTTACAAATGATAAGTTTCCAATAATTCTTATCCCTTTACCAGATGATAAATTAAGATTTTTTAAGTCGAAATTATTTAGTTTTCCGTTTAGATTTCCAGAAAGTTTTATAAAATCATTACCACTTAATTCATTATAATATTTCTTTAAATCTAAAACAGCAATTTTACTTTTATCAAAAGTGGCTTTAATATTTACCTTGTTGTTAAAGTCTACTAAATCTTCTCTTTTGTACGTAAAATCAATATTAGCATAGATGTCTGATTTTTTTGTTTGCAACCTAGTCTTCTTAAAATGCATTGCAGTTTTAGAATAGGTAAAATCTGTAGTTAAATTTGTTACTTCTAAATTATGATTATCAGTAAAATATAGTCCTCTAATATTTGAAGAAAAATCTGGTCCAACAATTGATAAATCTTGTAAATTACCTCCTGTATGTAATGCAGAAAATAATATTGAATCTTTCTTATTTACATTAATTAATTTAAAATCTAAATCACTAACATATACATTAGAAGCTCTTAAAACAAAAGGAGTTGCAAGTGAGTCTTTAGGTTTTCGTTTTTGAAACTGATCAATAAAAATAGCCATATTATCCTGACTTTCACCTTTATATGTTTTCATATAAAAATAAGCACCTTCTAAAGAAATATTTTTTAGTAACACCTTGCTATCTAGAATTTTTTTAACACTTAATAACGATGTAGTCAGATTATTAGCGAAAATTAGAGTATCCTTATGATGGTCTCTAATTTCAACACCTTTTAATTGTACGCTTCCTAAAAATGATAAATCTATTTTTTTTATTGTTAGATTAACATCAAAATCTTCATTAATTTTATTGGTTGCAAATGCACCAATTTTAGTTTGTACAGCTGGTATAGAAAGTAGAATACTAATCAACAACAAAAAGAGCACAATGTACCCTATACTTTTTAGTGTTTTTTTTCCAGATTTTTTGATAACAATTTATTTTTAAAGAGAGTACAATGTGCTACGATTTTTATTCAAAAATAATGCCAATTCATACAAAGAACGTGCAAATTTAACAAACAATTAAATTTCTATTCCTAAAAAAGTATCGCTAAGATAAAATTATACTTAATTTTGCATTAAATGAACTTTTTAATGGAAAAACCAGTTTACATATTAGCGATAGAATCTTCTTGCGATGACACAAGTGCATCTGTAATTTGTGATGCAAAAGTATTAAGTAATGTGGTTGCAAACCAAGATGTACACTCAAAATATGGAGGTGTCGTTCCAGAACTAGCTTCAAGAGCTCATCAACAAAACATTGTACCTGTTGTACAACAAGCTATAGAACAGGCTAATATTAAAAAAGAAGATTTATCTGCAATTGCTTTTACTAGAGGACCAGGATTAATGGGCTCTTTATTGGTAGGAACCTCTTTTGCAAAATCGTTGGCTTTAGGCTTACAAGTTCCGTTGATTGATGTTAACCATATGCAAGCTCATATATTAGCACATTTTATAGATGAAGAAGGAACTAAAAAACCTCCTTTTCCTTTTATTTGTTTAACAATTAGTGGAGGTCATACACAAATAGTAAAAATTTCCAATCATTTTGAAATGGAAATTTTAGGTGAAACTATAGATGATGCTGTTGGTGAAGCTTTTGATAAGTCGGCAAAAATTTTAGGCTTACCTTATCCCGGAGGTCCTTTAATTGATAAAAACGCAAAACTAGGAAACCCAAAAGCATATTCTTTTACAAAACCAAAAGTAGGTGATTTAGACTTTAGTTTTAGCGGTTTAAAAACCGGAATTTTATATTTTATTCAGAAACAACAAAGAATAAACCCTAACTTTATAGAAGAAAATCTAAACGATATTTGTGCGTCTATTCAATATACAATTGTAGAAATTTTAATGGATAAATTAAAAAATGCTGTTAAACAAACGGGTATAAAACATATTGCAATTGCTGGTGGAGTTTCTGCAAATTCAGAAATTAGAAATCGTTTACTATTAGCAGAAAAACATTTTGGGTGGACAACTTATATTCCAAAATTTGAATACACAACAGACAATGCAGCTATGATTGCCATTACGGGGTATTTGAAATATCTAAATAATGAGTATTCAGATATTTCTGTAACAGCAAAAGCACGATTAAAAGTTACAGAATAAACGTATGAAAAATTTTAAAAACCGACTTTTATTTAATCTTAACTATTTCCTTTTATGGATTGGTTATTTTGTTTTTGCGCGTCTCTTTTTTTTACTTTTTTATTTTGATAAAACTCAAGAGTTAAGCATTACAACTATTCTAAAAACTTTTTTATACGGTTTCCGTTTAGATAGTTCTTTTGCTGCTTATTTATGTTTTATTCCGTTTTTATTAATGATTTTTACTGTGTTTTTTTTATCAAAAAATATTGGTAAAATTATAAAATGGTACACTTTTCTAATTATTATATTTATTAATATATTATTAATTATTGACGCTGGCTTATATCAATCTTGGGGAATTCGTTTAGATGCAACCTTACTTACTTATCTTAATACTCCTGAAATTATGGTAGCTTCTACCACTACTTTTCAAATGATTTCTGGTGGTATTTTTTTATTGATAAGTTCTTCTATTTTTATTAAATTGTTTAACAGCACCATTAACAAGAAAATAGAAAAAGTAACAATAGGGAGTTGGTTACAAGCACCTTTATTTTTAGTAATTGCGGCTACTTTAATTATTCCTGTTCGAGGTGGTTTTCAGACCATTCCTGTAAACCAGAGTAATGTTTATTTTTCTGATAAAATGTTTGCAAATCATGCTTCGATCAATTTTATATGGAACTTTTCTAATGCTTTAACTCACAGAAGAGATGGTAAAAATCCTTATAAAAATTTTGAGACAAAAGTTGCTAAAAAAATTATAAACAAAACTAGAAGTGAACTTTTAATTTCATCAACAGATCCTATTTTAAATACTGATAAACCAAATGTAATTTTAATCATATGGGAAAGTTTAACAGCTAAAGTTGTTGGCGCTTTGGGTGGAGAACCTAATGTAACAGAAAATTTAAATAGACTTTCTAAAGAAGGAATTCTGTTTACCAATTTTTATGCAAACGGAGATAGAACAGATAAAGGAATTCCTGCTATTTTAAGTGGCTATTATCCACAGCCAAATACAAGCGTTATGAAAATGCCTAACAAAACCAGAAGTTTACCAATGTTACCTAAAAAAATGATTGATTTAGGCTACAAAACTTCTTTTTATTATGGTGGTGATTTAAATTTTGGTAATATGAATACCTATTTAAGAAATGCTGGAATTACAGATATTATAGACGGAAGTGAATTTGAAGAAAAAGATTGGAATTCTAAATGGGGAGCGCATGACCACGTTTTCATGGAACGTTTTACCAAAGATTTATCAGAAAAGCAAAAAGAGCCTTTCTTTAAAATTGCATTAACACTTTCAAGTCATGAACCTTTTGAGTTTCCAAAAGAATATAAATTTGGTAAAGATTCTGAGATAAATAAATTTAGAAGTGCTCATGCATATACAGATAAAACGATTGGCAATTTTATAGAAAACGCAAAAAAACAACCTTGGTATAAAAATACTTTAATTGTTATTCTTTCAGATCACGGACACAGGTCTCCAAAACATGAAGGAGCCTTTAACTCTCCAAAAAAATTTAAAATACCAATGTTATGGTTAGGTGGTGCTTTACATAAAAAAGGAATTAAAATTAATACTATTGCTAGCCAAGTAGATTTCTCTTACACTTTGTTAGATTTACTAAAAGGAGATAATAAGGAGTTTATTTTTAGTAAAAACATTTTTAACACATCTAAAAATCAATACGCACATTATATTTTTAATAAAGGGTTTGGTACACTTACAGAAAACAGTCTTTTTGTTTTTGATTACATAAATAACAAACCTATTTTAAAAATAGGTAAAAATGCTACAAAATTAGATTCTTTAGGCAAAGCCATCACACAAAATGCTTTTCAAGATTTTTTGGATAGAAAATAGATAGGTGAAATTATAATCTTTATTATTTTTAACATTTTTATATAATAAAAAGAACTCACTTACTATCGTTTTTATTGGTTTTATCCGTATTTTTGCAAGACTTTAAAAAGAACCAAATTCGGATGAAAAATATTCTTAATATCCTCTATTCTACTCGTTTAACTGCATTTTTATTTATTTTATTTGCTACAGCAATGGGAGTTGCTACTTTTATTGAAAATGACTTTGGAACACAAACCTCTAAAGCGTTAGTCTATAACTCTTGGTGGTTTGAAGGAATTATGATTTTCTTCGTCATTAATTTTTTTGGAAACATATTTAGATATCGTTTATACAAAAAAGAAAAGTGGCCTGTTTTTATGTTTCATGCAGCATTTTTATTGATCCTTATTGGTGCAGGAGTTACCCGTTATATTGGTTACGAAGGAATTATGTTGATAGAAGAAGGAGAAACTACCAATACCTTTTTATCAGAAACTACGTATGTAAATCTTATTGTAGACAACAATAAAGAACAAAAAACAACTCATAATAAAATACTTTTATCTGCTTGGGGAAAAAATTCTTGGTCTTTTTCTGATGATTTTAGAGGCACAAATTATAGTGCGAATCTTGTTGATTATGTTCCTTGGGCTGAAAAAAAATTAGTTGAAGATGAAAATGGTGTTGAACATTTATTTTTTGTTGAATCTTCAGAAGGATCGCGTCATGAGCATTGGATTAAAAAAGGAACTTTACAAAATATACATGGAATTTTAGTTGGTTTTGATACTGAAGACAATACTGCTTCTATCAACTTTAAAAATGAAAATGGAAATTTAAAAATGATTTCTAAGGCTGATGGAGATTGGTTTAGAATGGCAGATCAAAAAAGAGGAAAAGTAGCAAAAGATTCTGCTCAGAATTTTCAATACTTAACCCTTCATACAATTGCTGGTTTGCAATTTGTTATTCCTAGACCTGCTGAAAAAGGAATTATGAAAACCATTAGCGGACCAAAAGATGATAAAAAACTTGATGTAATATTTTTGGATATTACAGCTAACAACGAAACGAAACGTGTAGAACTTACAGGTGGAAAATATAGCAATAGTGATAATGCAAAAGAAATTAGCATTGGTGATTTAAACTTTAGAATGTGGTATGGAGCAAAAGTTCTTGAAAGTCCATTTAGTATAAAATTAAATGATTTTCAATTAGAAAAATATCCTGGTTCTGAAAGTGCTGCTTCTTATGCGAGTGAAGTAACTGTAATTGATGGCGAAGAAAAATTTGATTTTAGAATTTTCATGAATCACATTTTAGATCATAAAGGATATAAATTCTTTCAATCTAGTTATGATTTATCAGGAGAAAGAGAAGAGACTCACTTATCTGTAAATCATGATTTTTGGGGTACTTTTATTACCTACTTAGGATACTCACTTCTTTACACCGGTTTAATTTGCATTTTATTTGCAAAAAACACCCGCTTTGATTATTTAAAAAATTCGTTAAAAAAGATTAGAAAAAAGAAAATTACAATGTCTATCGTTGCAACTATCTTTTTATCTAGTTTCAGTTTCTCTCAACATGAAACAAATCATGAACCTAACAGAATAACAAACAATCAGATAGATTCTATTTTACAGGCAAATTTAGTCGCTGTTTCTCATGCAGAAAGCTTTAACAAATTGGTAATTCAAGATGCTGGAGGTAGAATGAAACCAGCACATACTTTTGCTTCTGAATTGGTTAGAAAAGTAAGTAAGACAGAAACATTTAATGGTATGCAACCTAGTCAGGTTTTATTATCTATTATAGAAAACCCAAGATTATGGTTTGAAGTTCCTGTTATTTATTTAGAAAGAGGAAATACTAAAATTCGTGAAATTTTAAGTTTACCAGCAGTTGCAAAATATGCAAGATTATCAGATTTTATAACACCAATGGGTGTTTATAGAATAAAAGAGCTCGTTGCAGAAGCACAAAAGAAAAATGTTCAAAATAAATTTGAAAAAGACTTAATTAAAATTGACAGACGTGTAGGTTTATTATATAGTGCAATTGGTGGTGGTATTTTAAGAATTTACCCAATTCCTAATGATGAAAACAATAAATGGGTTTCACAACCAGAAACCTCTACCGCTGGTTTTAAAGCAACAGATTCAGTTTTTGTACGCCAATCTATGCCTGTTTATATTCAGCTTTTACAAGAAGCAAAAAAAACAAAAGATTACACAAAAGCAAATCAGATTTTAAACGGAATTAAAAAGTTTCAGAAAAAATACGGCGCTTCAGTTCATCCTTCAGAAAAGAAAATTGATTTAGAGATTTCTTATAATAAAATTCAACCTTTTGTTAAACTTTCTAAATATTATGGTTTTGCAAGTTTGCTGTTAATTGTATTTGTAATCGTTCAAATTTTTAACAATAAAAAATGGATAAATTTAGTTGTAAAAGGATTAATTGCTTTTGTAATTGTCTTATTCATTTTTCATACAATGGGATTAGGTTCTCGTTGGTTTATTAGTGGTAATGCACCTTGGAGCAACGCTTATGAATCTATCATTTATGTTGCTTGGGCAACAATGTTATTTGGTTTATTCTTTGGAAGAAAATCTTCATTAACAATAACCGCAACTACTTTTTTAACTGCAATTATTTTAGCATTTGCACACCAAAATTGGTTAGACCCAGAGATTGCAAACTTACAACCTGTTTTAAATTCTTGGTGGCTATTAGTACACGTTTCTATTATTGTTGCAAGTTACGGACCTTTTTCATTGGCAATGATTCTTGGAATTTTCGCTTTATTCCTAATGATTTTTACGAATGAAAAGAATAAAGAAAAAATTGAATTAAACATTAAAGAAATTACCGTTATAAACGAAATGGCAGTTACTGTTGGTTTAATTATGCTAACAATTGGTAATTTTCTTGGCGGAATGTGGGCAAATGAAAGTTGGGGTCGTTATTGGGGTTGGGATCCAAAAGAAACTTGGGCATTAATTTCTATTATGATTTACGCCTTTGTTTTACACATGCGTTTAATACCAGGTTTACGTGGTCGATTTACATTTAATTTGTGGTCTATTATTGCCTATTTCTCTATAATGATGACCTATTTTGGAGTTAATTTCTACTTATCTGGCTTGCATTCTTACGCAAGTGGAGATAGAGTAATTACACCAACTGCTGTGTTCTATTCACTAGGGTTTGTTACTATTCTGGGAACTTTAGCTTGGTTAAAATATAGAAAATATTATAAAAAGTAAACGGATTAGTTTCACAAGAAAATGTATTTTTGCATCTCATTAAAATTAAAAATAACGAATAAACAATATGTTTCATAAAAATATAAAATTAATTTTAGCAGGTTTAATCACCGTTTGGGCTATTTATCAATTTAGTCAAGTAAATATTATGAACGGAATTTCTATCTTATTATTAGCTGGAATTTTTGTTTTACTCTATTTTAAAAATGAATTTATCTTATTAGCTTTTTTACAATTACGTAAGCAAAATTTTGAAGGAACAAAGAAATGGTTAGATTATATAAAGAATCCTGAAACTGCTTTAATTACAAAACAACAAGGTTATTATAATTATTTACAAGGTATTATGTTAAGTCAAACAAACATAACACAAGCGGAAAAATTCTTAAGAAAAGCTGTAAAATTAGGTTTGTCTATGAATCATGATTTAGCAATGGCTAAATTACAATTAGCAGGAATTGCAATGACTAAAAGACGTAAACGTGAAGCAACTAATCTAATGGCGGAAGCTAAGAAATTAGACAAACAAGGCATGTTAAAAGAGCAAATAAAGATGATGAAAGATCAAATGAAAAAGATCTAATTCATGTAGTATTCAATATAAAAAAATCCGCTTTCTAGCGGATTTTTTAGTTTTATATCTGCTTACTTAAGTAGCTTACTAATTGAAATTCTTTTTTTATAAGAGTTAACAACCTTATTTTAATCTAGAAAGGCTTAAATCATCATTGTATTGTAGAATGAATAAACCCTTATTCTCTGTTGTTTTAAAAAGTTTGTTATTATAATCAAACTTACTTTCAACTCTAAAAGAAGCTCCATCTTTAAAAGTAGCTTTTAAATCTTTACCTGAAGCTAAACGCATTAAAATATCATACGTAATATCAAAACCTTTAGTCGCATAAAAAGAAGGCAACGCGTTGTTTTTAGCATAATATTGCTTGTTAAATAACTTTGTTGAAAAGGATGCTTCATCAACATACTCATCACTTACATATGTAAAACCAATTTTAGCTAGTTTTAAGTTATCTATTTTATCAAAAACTTTCCCTTTATCAAAAGCAAGCACCTTAACACTTGTAGAATCTGGCAAGCTTATTAAACTATTAATAGCATCTGCAACAATAACATTATCGTTAGTTGTCATAACAACCCAGTTTTTCATATTTGGTTTTAAGATATCTAAAAAAAGCTCTTTTGCAATATATCCATCTTTAGGTTTTAAAACATGTACTTCAGAAATTGAATCATGTATTTCTAAGGAGTTTTTAACAAGAGTACTTATTCTATTAGAGCTTGTTTCTCCATCTCCAACTACGATTAGATTTCCACTATTAAAGTTATCTTTTATATACGTTACTAATTCTTCTCTAAATACTTTCTTCTCTGGTGATGTTTTAATTAATTTCGACGATGAAAATTTAGATTGATTTTTAGAATGTACAGGAAAAACAACTGGAATATTCACTTCATTCGCAACTATTTCTGCCTCTTCAGAATATAAAGGACCTATAATAACATCATTCTCATTTAAATCATTCTCAGATAAAATAGTTCTAATTTCTGAGCCATTCTTCTGTGTATCAAAAACATTTAACTCAATATTTATTCCTTGATGTCTTAATGAGTCTATAGCAATTTCTGAACCTAGATAAAAATCTGTTACAATATTTGCTAATTTGCTTTTAATAAAAATATCTTTAGAAGAAATTGTATCGTTTTCATTTGTTTTAAAAGGCAATAATAATGCAACTTTTAAAGAAACATCACTTTCTATAACATCTTCATAAATATGATTTTCTGACTCCTTCCCTTCTACAATTGGTTTTATTTTTATGATTTGACCAACTTTTAACCCTTCAAATAATTCTGGATTTAAATAAATTAGTTCTTCTTGAGTAACATTGTAAAAACGGGTTAGACTATAAAAAGCATCTCCTTTTTTAACCTCATAGACAACAAAATTCTTTTTTAGTTCTTCTAAAGCTGCATTTTTTATCTCATCTTCATTTGTAACATTTACAACCTCATCAGCAATAGTTTCTCCAACCTTTTCTTTTACATTTACCCTCTTTTTATAAGGAATGATAATCACAGTATTTGCATCTGGTTTTCTTGTTATATCAGGATTTAAACGTAATAAATCTCTAGTTTTCATATCCAAATTATTGGCTATTGTACGCATAGATTCCCCTTCCTTTACTTTATACTCAACGTATTTTTTTTGTTGACCACAAGAAACGGTAAACGTTAAAATACACAGAAAAACAAAAAATTTTAAATGCTTCATATGTTCTACTCCCATTCTATTGTTGCAGGTGGTTTAGAGCTAATATCATAAACAACTCTATTTACACCTTTTACTTGATTTATAATTTTATTAGATATTTTCTGCAAAAATTCATAAGGTAAATTTACCCAATCTGCAGTCATTCCATCTGTACTCTCTACAGCCCTTAAAGCTACCACTTTTTCATATGTTCTTTCATCTCCCATTACTCCAACAGAATTTACTGGAAGTAACATTGCACCTGCTTGCCAAACTTTATCATACAAGCCATCTTCTTTTAAACCGTTTATAAAGATCGCATCTACTTCTTGTAAAACGCGCACTTTCTCTGCTGTAATATCTCCTAAAATACGTATTCCTAAACCTGGACCAGGGAAAGGATGACGCCCTAATAACTCAGGATCAATTCCCATAGAAGCTCCTACTCTTCTTACTTCATCTTTAAAAATCATTTTTAAAGGTTCAACAATTTTTAACTTCATAAAATCTGGTAACCCCCCCACATTATGATGACTTTTAATAGTTGCCGATGGACCTCCATTTACAGAAACAGACTCAATTACATCAGGATAAATTGTTCCTTGTGCTAACCAAGTTACATCTGTTATTTTATGTGCTTCATCATCAAAAACTTCAATAAAAGAGTTCCCAATTGCTTTTCTTTTCTTCTCAGGATCTGTTAATCCCTCTAAGGCATTCAAAAAACGTGCCGATGCATCTACACC
This sequence comes from Polaribacter sp. SA4-10, assembly GCF_002163835.1. Taxonomy (NCBI): domain Bacteria; kingdom Pseudomonadati; phylum Bacteroidota; class Flavobacteriia; order Flavobacteriales; family Flavobacteriaceae; genus Polaribacter; species Polaribacter sp. SA4-10. The sequence goes on from NZ_CP019331.1 coordinate 1,444,871, forward strand.
TTTAACGTTTAATCCCATGCCTTCGTATCTTGCCAATACAGTTTCGAACTCATTTTTACGTAAAAGCCCATTATTAACAAAAATACAATATAGATTTTCACCAATTGCTTTATTTAATAAAACTGCTGCTACTGAAGAATCTACACCTCCAGAAAGACCTAAAACAACTTTATCTTTACCCACTTTTTCTCTAATTGCTGCTACTGTACTTTCTACAAAAGAATCTGGAGTCCAAGTTTGTGCTACTCCTGCAATTTTAACTAAAAAGTTTTCTAATAATTGTTTTCCATCTTTTGTGTGATATACTTCTGGATGAAATTGAATTGCATAGGTTTCTTCACCTTCAATTTTATAAGCAGCATTTTTAACATCTGTTGTGCTGGCTAATAATTTTCCATTGGTTGGTAATTCTTTAATAGTATCTGAATGACTCATCCAAACTTGACTTCCTTCAGAAATATTTTCAAAGAATGTTTCATCACTTTTTACAAATGATAAATTTGCTCTACCATATTCTCTTGTATCAGAAGGTGCTACTTGCCCGCCAGAAAAATGTGCTAAATATTGAGCGCCATAACAAACCGCTAAAACAGGTTTTTTACCTCTGATTTCTAATAAATTTGGATGTAAAACATTTTCTCCTCTTACAGAGTTTGGACTACCTGATAAGATAACCGCTTTAAATTCTGCTTGATTTTTTGGTGGATGGTTATAAGGGTGAATTTCACAGTAAATGTTTAACTCTCTTACTCTTCTCGCGATTAGTTGTGTGTATTGCGATCCGAAATCTAAAATAAGTACGTTGTGTTGTTGCATGCGCAAAAATACTATTTCAGATTAAGTTTTAATACTGAAAATCATATTTTTTATCACGAATTAATATTCGTTAATAATTAACCCTAAAATATTGAAGATTTAGTACTTATAAACAACCGCATTCACATTCATTCCTGCTCCTACAGAGGCAAGAATAATTACATCGCCTTTATTAAGTTGTTGATTTTCTATCTTTCCTTTTAAAACGAGGTCTAATAATGTAGGTACTGTTGCAACAGAGCTATTTCCTAATTTATGAATACTCATAGGCATAACCCCTTCTGGCACTGGTTTTTTATACAATCTATAGAAACGTTTTATAATCGCTTCATCCATTTTTTCATTTGCTTGATGGAGAAATATTTTCTTAACATCCTCTATTTCTACGCCACTTTTATCTAAAGCCGTTTTCATACCTGAAGGAACAGCAGTTAAAGCAAACTCGTAGATTTTTCTACCTAGCATTTTTATATAACGCGTATCTTTGTCTGCTTCTGAGTTAAACGATTTTCCGTAATATAAATAATAAGCTTCCTCATTTGCAAAAGTTTGGGTTGCATGGCCCAAAATTTTTGAAGAATCATCTTCTGTCGCTTCAATAATACAAGCTCCTGCACCATCACTAAAAATCATAGCATCTCTATCATACTTATCTACAACTCTAGAGAGTGTTTCTGCACCAATTACTAAACATTTTGCTGCAATTCCTGCTTTTATAAATGCTTGTGCCTGTATAACGCCTTCAATCCAACCTGGACAGCCAAAAAGAAGGTCATAAGCAACACAATTAGGGTTTTTAATACCTAACTTATGTTTAACTCTTGTTGCTAAACTAGGTAAAAGATCACTTTGAATTTTCCCTTCTTTTACGTCTCCAAAATTATGAGCTAAAATGATATAACTCAATTCTTCTGGATTTACATTTGCATCTTCAATTGCTTTTTGAGCTGCAAAATAGGCCAAATCAGAAGAGGTATATGCTGGTTTTGCATACCGTCTTTCTTCAATCCCTGTAATTGCTTTAAACTTTTGAATAATAACATCATTTTCTGATGAAAAATCAGTTCCATCTTCATTTAAAAACTTTTCATTTAAAAAATCTTTATTTTCTTTTTTTATTGATGGAATAAAAGCCCCTGTGCCTGTGATCTTAGAAGAAATCATCATTTGTAAATTTTAAAAAAACATCCGTTTACTAATCGTTTTTAAATTTACAATAAATAATAATTTATAGTTCTACGAATTTGATAATAAAACGAAATTCAACAACAATAAGAAAACAAAAAAAAAGAGGTATTAAGAATCTATTTTTTAGTACAACTCCATCTTAAGCTGCATAACAGTGGCTATTGAGGTTGCTCTATTCTTCATGTTTTGAGCTAAGACTCCATCAAAATAAGTATCAATTGTATGAAAAAAATACGATGTCCAAATGGTAAAATGTTCTTTTTTAAATGCTACAAAAACATTTTTATCCACATGTTTTTTCATCACATTATTAGAATAGGTATTTGTGTCAAAAAGAATGTCATTCCAAAAATCTGAAATGACATCTAAATGGTGTTCTAAAGTATTACTTACAACAATATCCTCGAAAAAAGGAAGCATTTTTTCATCAATTAATAATTGAGCATAAAATTTTGTAATGATAAGCTTGATGTCTTTACGAGAAGAAATATCTGGTTTCATTTTTACAAATAAGAACTATCAAAAGAAAAAGGCAGTAAAGAAAGTAGCGAATTAGTTTTTACAACTTCTCCAACTTCTCCCATAAAAAACACTTCCATTGGTTCTTTTTGATTAATTTCATATTCAGACAATGTTTGTCTACAGGCTCCACAAGGACCAATAGGTTTATCAACCTTAGAAATAGATGAACTTGCAGAAATTGCTAATTTTTTAATTTTTACTCCCGGAAAATCGGAACCCGCTTTCCAAATAGCAACTCTTTCTGCACACATACCAGAAGGATATGCTGCACTTTCTTGGTTATTTCCTAATATAATTTTATCATTTTCTAACAACAAAGCAGCTCCTACACTAAACTTAGAGTATGGCGCGTATGCTTTTTTTCTTGCTTCAATGGCTTTATCCATCAACAACTTATCATCTACAGATAATTCTGAAATATTATTAAAAATTGTTACTGATGTTGTTACTTCAATTTTTCTCATAAAAACTATTTTAGTCAAAAAAAAAGCAGCCTATTTGACTGCTTTAAATAGTATGATAAACTTACTAAAAATTAATGACTTTTAATAATCGTCAAAAACTTCCCCTAAATCAAATGATAAAGAAAAACGTAATGAATTTTCTAATGGATTATTTACATCTGATGAATTAATTAAATAGGATAAGTCTATATTTAATGCATTGGTTTTAAAACCACCACCTAACGTAAAGTATTGTCTATTTCCTTTGTCTTGGCTTTCATGAAAATAACCTGTTCTTAAAGCAAAAGCATTATTGTATAAATACTCTGCACCAAATGCATATGTAAATTCTTTTATTTCTTCGCTAAAACCTCCTGGGGCATCTCCAAAAGAACTAAAAATTCCTTCTACCCAACCTTTATCTTGATCAGAACCATCTTCTTGTGGCGTTGGAACTAATAACTTTGTAAATTCTACATTGGTAGAAATAATATTATAATCATCTAAAATAAAATCAAATCCTCCCCCTAATTTTAAATTTGAAGGAATAAAATCTTCTTCACCTGGTGTGTAAGAAACTTTAGGACCAATATTGGTGAAATTAAATCCTATCCTATAACGTCCATTAAAATTACCATAGTTTTCTTCTAAAGACTGATAATAACCAGAAACATCTACTGCAAATGAATTAATTGGCTGTAAAGAATTACCTGCTGTACCATTAAATGCTAAATTAGAACGTATGTATTTTAAAGAAACACCCATAGAAAAAGTTTCACTTAATTTTAATGCGTAAGACCCCGTAAACACAAGTTCATTAGGGTTTATAGAACCATTTGCATTTCCATTACTATCTGTTAAGTCTATCTGACCTAAAGAAAAGTATTTAAATTCTGCTCCCCAAGCTGCATTTTCACTAAATCTATTCAAATAGGAGGCACTTCCTACAAAAATATCATCTGTTAAATTACGTAACCAAGGAGAATAGGTGATTCCTGTTTTTATTTGTCTATTACTAAACGTCATTTTTGCTGGGTTATGAAAAAGAGAAAAAGCATCTGCAGATGTTGCAACTCCCATGTCTCCCATTCCACCCGCTCTTGCATCTGGCACAATTAATAAAAATGGTGCTGCAGTAGTAATTGCATTTTCTTGCGCTTGTGTTTTAAACACAAATAAGGCACAAATAATTAAACATAATCCTAATTTCTTCATATTGTGATTCTATTATTAGTTACGCAAATATCTAATTTTTATTGAAGTATTACTAATTTTTCGTACTTCTCTGAAACTAGATTGCTAATTGTTGATTTTACTTTTAATTTATAGATGTAGACTCCTTTACCAATTTTATTACCAAAATCATCTAAACCATTCCATGTAATACTTCTTGCTAAGTTACCATTAGTTTGTACATTTTGGTTTATCGTTTTTACTAATTTCCCTGAAACGGTAAACACCTGAACTTGTACCTCTAATAATTCATTTGGTTTATTGTGATTAAACCAAAATTCTGTATAATTGACAAACGGATTTGGGTAATTTAAAACATTTTCTAAATTTAAAATAGTATTACTTATAACCACGAAGTTCAACGTTACTTCCGATGAATTATTGTAAGTATCCCATGCTTTTAATTTTAAAGCATGAGGGCCAACTTCTAAATCTCTTAATTTGTAGGTAACTTTTCCTTTTGAAAAATCATTTAATTCCGTTTCATAGAAATCATTTAAAATAATAGGATTTGTAGTGTCTCCGTCTAAGACTCCAATAATATCATGATCTACAGCTGTTATTGATGTATTAATTCCGCTAAAATCAGATAAAACAGCAATCAAATTTGGTGATTCATTTGTATTGCCTCCATCAATAAATGACTCATCATTCATAAATAAGTTTATTTCTGGTCCCGCTGTATCTTCTGCTGCATTTTCATTTATTCCACCTACAACAACATCGAAATTATAACCCGCTTTATCTATTTTGCCATTTTCTGCATAAAAACTTAACTTTCCTTTTCCGTAAGCAATTTTAATATCTTTAGGTACAATAAACTCGAAATTAAAAACGCCATTTTCTACTGTAGATTTCCCCCTAAAAAGCTTACTATCCTGAGTATCAAAGGTCATATTAACTCCAAACCCATCATTATCTAAGGTTGTTTTATTTATCGATTTATCAAAAACAGTAGTTGATAATGTACCATTAAAATTATCTACAATACCGTCAGAATCATCTACAATGATACCTTCAAAATTCACTTTAGACAATGCCTTAAGCGTATCTATAGATTGCGTAATGTCTATACCGTTCATTTTTGTAATACGAACATTTGGTTTAGGCACAGCTAACTTCATTGCTGGATCTCCAAAAGAATAGATAAAGAATTTTTGTGAATTTGAAAACTCATTTTTCGCTTTTGTAAGCGATTCAGAAATTGATAAATCTTCATTATTAAACTCTAATAAAATTCTAATTAAACCTTCATTAAACCTTTGCCCAACAGAGATATACACTTCTCTTGTTGTTGTAATCATACTTGCCGCTCCTCCATCAGCATTTAATAAAGTAAGCTCACCTGCTGTAACTCTGGCTGGATTATCAAATTTAGAAAAATCACAAGTAACCGTAATTAATAATGGTAATGTATTGGGGTTTGTAAACTCTTGAATTTGTGATTTCCCTAAAATTCTTTCTGAAGCAAAACCATCTTCACCTCCATGACCAAAATAATCAAAAACTAATGTGCCTTTTTCAATCGCATTTGTAATTGCTGTATTTACTGCTGAATAACGCTCTCCTCCTGAAGAATTTTCTTGCACATAAGCATCTAAATAAATTTTATTAATATTAAAAATAGGCTTGCTATCTCTTATTTCATCAGCAATAGATTCTACTCCTTGTTGTAAAACTTCTTCGCCTGAAGCATCTATATCATCTGCTAAAAGTGTAATTGTATTGCGCCAATCTCCTATTGCACTTACATTGTAATAGTTTAAAATTTTATCAACAACACTTTTAGCTTGTGCTATTGTTGAAACAGGAATTCTACTTGAAGCCACTTCTAAAGTGTGTGAAGAAAACATGTTTCCTTCATTATCATCTAGCATTACAAAAAAATCATCCGTTACATAAGAATTTGCTAAATTAAAGCTAGCAAAAGATAGTTTTACAGGAACAATATTATTATTGTTAGAAATTCTGTCTTTATAATCGTAGGAAGAATCACCAAAAAAGCAAACATATTTCAACTTTTTATCTTCAGTTGAATTTGTATCATACAAATGTTTAATAAAATCCCTAATTCCTGTTATGTCTTTTGACCCAGAAGAAAACTCATTATAAATTTGATCTAAATTCACAACTTTTGTTGTTAAGTTAGAGTTCATTTGATGATAATCTGCCAACCTTTGTGCTTGTAAAGAAAGTTCTGAATTAGTTATAACAAGATAATTTATATCTTTTAACGCATGTAAATTTTGATTTACAACCTTTGCATTCTGGATTGTTTTGGGAATATAGAAATCGGTTTGACTTAAAACTATATATTCTTTTAAAACACCTGTATTATCTTTAAAACTGAAATCTGTTCCATTATTTTCATTTATAATATTTGTAGGATTTATTGAATTTGTTACATCCCAAACTTGAAAAATATTATTTTTATTTTGTATTTTATATTCTAAAGTCCCTGTAGTATTTGCTTGATCAAAACTTCTAAATGAGAACTGATTACCATCTGCAATTAATTCTTTTTTACCTACAATTTCTATAAAATCTAAATATGCTTGAGCTGATGGATTTCCAGAGTTATCATAGGTGATTGAAACATCTATTAAATTTGAAGAGTTACTAATATTTGAAGTTTTCTCTGATGTATATGCCTTGGTTAAAGAACCACTATTTACTGCTGGATACCTAATTATATAAAGGTCTTGATTGTTAACTTTTACACTCATAGTTGAAGAAACTACAGAATTAGAAACACCTCTAACTCTAACACTTATCTCTTCATTTACTAAAGCATTTGGAAAAGTGATTTTAAAATTCTGTGTATTTTCAACATTAAAATCCTCATTAAAAAACCATTGTGTACCAACTGTTAAAAGGTTTTTTTCTTCTTTTTCATAAAAAGTAAAATCATCAAAAGTTGTTATCTCACTTGTAGCAACACTTGTTATTGGGGCTTTCTGGTTAATTCTTTGACCATCTGTATTATTAACAGTTATAAAATAATAGGCTTCATCAGAAAAAATATTTTGCCTGTGTTTTGCTGTACTATTTGTAGAATTTGTTTCCCAGTCATGAGGGCCTTTAGCATAAAAGAGAATAAAATCACTATTGTCAAAACTAGCATCTTCTTCACCTTCTATATAAATAGCATTTTCTTGTAAATCAGTATGCCTGAAATCGCTATTAAGAACTGGTAAGAGAACACCTCCATTACCATAAATGTGAATTTTTTTTGGGTTTAAATCATTTGTAGAAACACCAATTTGTTGCAGTAAGTTCTTATCAATTTTAAAAACACCCGTTGTATCTACTGAAAACTTATACCAATCTCCATTAGAAAGCACAGAATTACTTACTTGAGAGACTATTATTTGAGTCAAAAAACTAAAAAAAAATAATAAAAAAGGTCTTTTCATAATTGTATTCAAATAACGCACATATTTTAAAGATATTTTAGTTCTTATCAAGATTAATTATACTAAATTTAAAAAGCTTTCGTTTTATAAAAAATGAATGATTTTATGATGCGTTAAAATTTACTAAATACTTGCATAAAAGTATAATTATTGTAAATTGCATCGCTATAATAAAAACCCTAACAATTTTCAATTTAGGAAATGAGAAACATATTAAAAACATCTATAGTTGTACTAACTACATTGCTTTTAGCAAACTGTAATAGATCTACAACTGGTAAATCTACACTAACAGGTTTAAATTTTAATGACCCTAAAAACGGTAATTATATTAGAAGTACTTCTTTTGAAGGACAAAAACCACCTTTAGGAATGGTTGCTGTAGAAGGAGGCTCTTTTACTATGGGCCAAGTTCAAGATGACGTAATGTTTGACTGGAATACAACACCTAAAAAAATGCATATTCGTTCATTTTTCATGGATGAATCTGAAGTTACAAATTCTGAATATTTTTTATATGTTCAATACATAAAAGATGTTTTTCCTCCTTCAGAAGAAAAATACAAACATGTTTACAATGCCGTTTTACCAGATACTTTAGTTTGGAGAAAAAGTTTAGGAAACACAGATATTTTATCTGATAATTATCTACGCCATCCTGCTTATGCAGATTACCCTGTAGTGGGTGTAAGTTGGTTACAAGCAAATGAATACTGTAAATGGAGAACAAATGCAGTAAACTTAAAAACATTGATTGACAAAGGTCATATAAAAAATATTTTTGAGTCAGACACAATAAGAAACTTCTTTGATACTGAAGTTTTCTTAGCCGATTCAGATAAATTATTTGAAGGTGATACAACTATTTATAAGAGAGGAATAAGAACGAGAGGAAGAGCAACAAGTGGCTCTTTTCAAGGAAGAAAGATTACAAGAGCAGATGGTGTTTTAAGTCAGAAATTTAGATTACCAACTGAAGCTGAATGGGAATTTGCTGCAAAAGCGAATATAGAAAACAGAGAATATAACAACATTAGAGGTAGAAAAAAATATGCTTGGAATGGTAAATACTCTAGAGATGAAAGCAAACGATTTAAAGGAGATCAATTAGCCAATTTTAAACAAGGAAAAGGAAATTACAGTGGCTTATCTGGCTGGAGTACTGATGGCTCAGACATCCCTATTAAAGTAAGATCTTACCCACCAAATGGATTTGGGTTATATGACATGTCTGGCAATGTTGCAGAATGGGTTGCAGATGTTTATAGACCTATTATAGATAATGAGGCTAATGATTTTAATTATTTTAGAGGTAATATTTTTACTAAAAAAATGATTAATAAAGACGGAAAAGTTGTGATAACAGGAACACCTGATGGTATTGAGGTTGAATATGATACTTTACCAAATGGAAAAATTGTACCAAAACAATTACCCGGATCTATAAAATATATTCCAATTACAAAAGATGATACTAGTTTAAGAAGAAACTTTACAGTTTATAACAATTCTAATATTGGTGATGGAGAATTAAATTCTACAAGATTCTATGAGGATGATGAAGAACAATTTAGCTCTAGACCAAGTATGTATAATTCACCTAAAAAACCTACTAGAGTATTTGATTCAATTAAAAACAGAACTATACCAACTTACGATGCTAAAAAAAGAAGAACTTTAATCAGCAATAATACAAGAGTTTATAAAGGCGGTTCTTGGTCTGACAGAGAATATTGGTTAGATCCTGCACAAAGAAGATACTTGCCAGAGTATATGGCTACAAATTATATTGGTTTTAGATGTGTTACTGATAAGGTAGGACCAATGACTTATAAAAAAAGAAAAGCTAAGAATACTAGCAGATAAAATTGATTCATAAAACTATATAGCCTCATTGTTTTTATTTACAATGAGGTTTTTTTTATATTTAATAAATGAAAATAACTGATATTTACGTACTTTATTCTAAATATTATCTTGTAGACACAGATACAAGAAGCATTAGAACAAACACAATTTTCTTTGCCTTAAAAGGCGATAATTTTAACGGCAATAATTTTGCAGAAGAGGCTTTAAATATAGGAGCAGATTATAGTATTGTTGATGAAAAGAAATATCAAACAAATTCTAAAATTATACTAGTTAAAAACGTTTTAGAAACCTTGCAGGAATTAGCAAATTATCATAGAAAACAATTAAATATTCCTATTATTAGTTTAACAGGAAGTAATGGCAAAACAACTACTAAAGAATTAATAAATGCTGTTTTAAGTGAGAAATTTATTACTTCTGCAACCAAAGGAAATTTAAACAACCATATAGGTGTACCTCTGACCCTACTTTCTATGACTCCAAAAACAGAAATTGGAATTGTAGAAATGGGCGCAAATCATCAAAAAGAAATCGAGTTTCTTTGTACAATTTGTGAACCCGATTTTGGTTACATCACCAACTTTGGAAAAGCACACTTAGAGGGTTTTGGGGGGGTTAAAGGAGTCATAAAGGGTAAATGCGAACTTTATGAGTATTTAGAAGCTAATAATAAAATTGCTTTTGTAAATCCTGATGATGCAATTCAAGTTAAAAAAACTAAAAAAATTAATTCAACCTTTTTTAATACTGATAACTTGCAGTTTATAGAAATTAATCCTTTTGTAAAACTCATCTTTAATTCTAAAAATATACAAAGTAATTTAATTGGTAAATACAATTACACCAATATTGCTGCCGCTATAACTATTGGAAATTACTTTAAGGTTGATGAAAAAAATATAAAAAATGCTATTGAGAACTATGCACCAACCAACAATCGTTCTCAGATTATTGAAAAAGAATCTAATAAAATACTATTGGATGCGTACAATGCAAATCCATCTAGTATGAGAGCTGCTCTAGAAAACTTCTCTTCAATAAAAGAAGACGCAAAGGTGGCAATACTTGGAGACATGTTTGAAATAGGTGAAACAAGCCTAAAAGAACATCAAGAAATTACAGATTTAGCTACTAGTTTCGATTTTGATGAAATCCTTTTTGTTGGAGAAAACTTTTATCAGTCGAAAACAAAAAAACATCAATTTAAAAATTTTGATGCTTTAATGAAATACGTTATAAAAAATCCTTTTAACAAACAATATATCCTTATTAAAGGCTCTAGAGGAATGCGTTTAGAAAGACTTTTAGAATTTATAGATTAATATTTTTTTTATGATACGTTAATAAATTGTCAATTGGCCTTTGAATTACACCAGTAATTTGTAGGTTATTCTTTTTTGCAACTTTCTCTAAAATATCTCTAAAGTAATGTGCAATTGACCCTATAAAATATATTGGTGTTTCATTGGTCTTATTATAAGGAAGAACTCTGTATTTAAAGAACACTTGAAAACCTTTTTTTATAATTTTCTTAATATACTTATCATCTTTAAAGTCAAACATAAATTTAGCAAAAGAAGCTAAGTACATGTTTGGGTTTGACTCTCTATAAATATTCCTTTTAATATAGTCTGCATCTAAATTAAATTCCTCTTCAAATTTTTCAGCAATTCTTTTTGGCATTTGATTGTAAAAATAATCGATCAATAATTTTTTACCAAAATAATTACCACTTGCTTCGTCCATTAAAATATACCCTAAAGAAGGAACTAAGGTTTCAATATTTTCACCATCAAAATAGCAGCTATTAGATCCAGTACCTAAAATACAAACTAACGCAGGTTTACTTTCTGAAGCAGCATAAACAGCAGCTAATAAATCTTCTGAAACAACAACTTTAGCATTTACAAAAATAGACTCTAAAATATTCTTTAAAATTTCAGTAGGTTTTGGTGTACCACAACCAGCTCCATAGAAATGAATCTCTTCTACTTCATCCTTTATATTAATAAGCTGAAACATATTAATAATTCTGTTGTACAATTCTTCTTGAGGAACAACAGCTGGGTTTAAGCCTAAAGTTCTTTCTCTAAAGACTTCATTTTTATCACCATCAATTGCAATCCAATCTGCTTTGGTAGAACCACCATCTGCTATTAAAATCATAATTATATTATTTTAACCAAATATATTACAAGTAAATTGCATACACAATAGACTTTTGAACTTCAATCGTTTTCGTAAATGTTAATTTATTTTGAAGATTGAAATGGGGTTACTTTTGAGGTTAAAAAATTGTAGATTTGCAGCAAAATACTCCAAATGATTTTTTTTAAGAAAAAGGAAATACCCCTTATAGATTTTTTTCCAGAAGGTTTTGTAGACATACATTCTCATTTACTTCCTGGAATTGATGATGGTGCAAAAAACTTAAATGATTCGATAGAATTAATCACAAAAATGCGCTCTTATGGAATAAAAAACTTCATAACAACTCCTCATGTTTTAGGTAATGTGTACCCAAACTCTAGTGAAACAATAAAAAATAAATTAGAAGAAGTAAAAAAAGAGTTGCTTAAAAGAAATATTAATGATATTTCAATAAGAGCTGCAGCTGAATACATGATGGATGAGCAATTTTCTGAACGTTTAGAAAAAGAGGATATCCTTACTTTAAAAGACAACTATATTCTTGTAGAAATGTCTTACTTTAATGCTCCTATAAATTTATATGAGCTTTTATTTGAAATCCAACTAAAAGGCTACAAACCTGTTTTAGCACACCCAGAGCGTTATAACTTTTACCACAATGATTATGAGAACTATTATAAGTTAAAAAAACATGGATGCTTATTTCAGTTAAATTTATTATCATTAACAGAACAATATGGAAAAGGTGTACAGCAAATTTCTAAAAAACTTTTAAAAGAAAATATATATGATTTTGTTGGTACTGACACCCATCATCATAATCATTTAGCTCTTTTAAACAAGGTTGGAACTAAAAAGAATTTAGAAAAAATTAACCACCTCTTAGATAATAATAAAAAGTTCATATAAAATAAAAGCATCCATTTGGATGCTTTTATTTTAACTTAAAATTCTTTTATACCATGGTTTTTTAACCTCATCTATGTAGCCATTTCCATAGCCATAGCCATAGCCATAGCCATAGCCATAGCCATAGCCATAACCATAACCTTTTGTCGTGTCAGTATCATTCAAAACAATAGCAATATTTGGTAATTTTTTCTCATCATATAATGTTTGAACAACATTTAACATCCGTTTATCCAAATAATTGGCTCTTGTAACATACACAAACATATCTGCATACTTAGCTATTAACAAAGTATCGGTAACTAAGTTTACAGGTGCAGTATCAACGATAATAAAATCATATTCCTTTTTTACTTCATCAAATAACTCTTTAATTTTAACGCTCAATAATAACTCTGCAGGATTTGGAGGAATAACACCAGATGCAATAATATCTAATCCTTTAATCTCAGGAATCGAAAATTTAACATCATTCAAAGAAATATTTTCATTGGTTATAAAATTTGTGATTCCTTTTCGTTCAGGAATACCTAAATATTCAGTAACCTTTGGAGCTCTAAGATCCATACCTAATAATAAAACTTTTTTGTTAGATAAAGAAAGAGCTGCGGCAAGGTTAATTGAGGTAAATGATTTCCCTTCCCCACTTGTAGTAGAGGTAATAAATATTGTCTTACCTAAATCATTATTAGGTAACATAAAATCTAAGTTAGTTCTTATTAAACGAAAAGCCTCTGCAGTACCTGTTCTAGAATCGCCTCCAATAATAACTTTATCATTTCCTTCAGAATGCGGTATATCTCCTATAAAAGGTATTGTTGTTAAATCTTCAATATCTTTTCTAGAATGAATTTTGGTATCTAAAAGGTTTTTAAGATAAATAATAATAAAAGGAATTAATAGCCCAATTAATAGTGCCCCTACATAAACCATTTTCTTTTTGGGCGATATTGCCCCCCCTGAACTGTAAGCGAAATCTATAATTTTTGCATTTGGCACTGTAATGGCCAAAGAAATAGCCGTTTCTTCTTTCTTCTTTAAAAGATATGAATAGAGACCAGATATAATTTCTTGTTGCCTAGCAATATCAATAAAACCTCTTTCTAAAATTGGTATTAATGAAACCTTAGAAGATACTTTAGATGCTTCTTCTTTTAATTGACTCAACTGAGATTTTAATGAGTACCCTAAATTTGAAATACTTCTTTTCAGGTTTTCTTTTACTGAAATTATTTCCCTTGTATATTCAAGTAATAAAGGGTTTTTATTTCCAGCACTTAAACTTAATCTATTCTTTTTATTTACTAAATCATTGTATATTGCTATAGATTGAGAAATCGCTTCATCTGAAAACCCTAAATTTTGTGGAAGAATTTCATATTTTTCATACTGCTTATTAAGACTCTCACCAATCCAATTAATTAAATTTAATTGCGTCTCTAATTCAAGGATCTTTTCATTATTAATTGAAGCTTTTGCCAAAGCTAACTCGCCTTCAATAGATAAACCAGTAATATTATTCTTGTTTTTATAATTTTTAACATCATCTTGAATTTTTTCTAAATCCAAACCAATTTTAACAAGCCTATCATCAATAAATTCTTTTGTCTTTTTAGAAACCTCACTCTTATCATTAATCGCATCAATATTATATTGCCTAACTAATTCATTCAAGATATCTTCTGCTTTTTCTCTTACAGGATGATTTATAGACAATCTTAAAACACTCGATTGTTTACTAACAGCACTAATATTAATATCCGAATACCTAGATATTGTATTCGATTTATTTGCTATATTAACAAAAATAGTAAAGTTATTCTTTTCATTAAAATGTTTAGTTTTAACAACTTTAAAAACGCCCACATTTGATGTTAACAACTCATCAAAATTATAGGCCGTTATAAACTCATTATTAAAATTTTTAATTTCAAATTTATCCTTCGAAAGGAAAGACACTACAAAAGAAGTATCCTTATTTTGCTGAATTAAATTTCTTGAGATAAAATTAATTTTTATAGGGTTGTCTTTATATATTTCTGTTTTTTTTACTCTGCCCTCAACAGAATAGGTAGTAAATAAATCTAATGCATCTACAACTGCACCAATTATTTTTCTTGATTTTATGATTTCAATTTCATTATCTGGATTATTACTAGAACTTCCACCTATTATTCCTAAATCCTTAAAAGCTTCTAATTCTTTAGAAATCCCAGACTTTTGGTTATCCTTAATCATAATAGTAGTCGTTGCACTATATTGAGGAGTCGTATACCTTAAATAGGTATAGGCAACAATTAATGCCAATATTATTCCTAATAAAAACCATTTCCTGTATAAAAGATACTTTTCAACCTCTTCTCTAATATTTAGAGCATCGTTATCCATTCTATTTGTAACACTATTTTCTTTGTTCATTTGCATATCTTATCTTACTATAATAGCAATTAATCCAATTAATATTCCCGTAACCGAAATAACCAAACCTGTATTTGAATTACTAGAAGCTGACTGTATTTTTGCATAATTTTGTTCTACATAAATGACATCATTCTGCTGTAAATAAAAAACGGGTGAAGTATTAATGCTATTAGATAGTAAATCAACTCTATATTGTGTTTTCTTTTTATTTTCTTCTCGCTGTACCAAAACATTATTTCTTTGCGCTGAGAGATTTAAATCTCCTGCTAGTGCGATAGCATCTAGTATAGATATTCTTTCATTAGGAATGGTATAACTTCCTGGCTTAAGAACATCACCCAAAATAGATATTTTAAAATTAGCAATTGTTATAATTACTCTTGGTTTTTTCACATAATCAGGATCTAAACTCCTCTTAAACAAGGCTATTGCTTCATCTCTAGATAAACCGCCTATTTTTATTTTCCCAAGGATAGGAAAATCAATTTCTCCTTTATTATCGATTAAATAACTTTGTTGCTGACCAGTACCATCAAATAAAGCGGTAGATAAATTAAAATCTTTAACGGCTTCAATCTCTTTTGCTGAAATAGTAATATTCAATAAATCATCTGGCTTAAAGACCGTTTTATAACTATTTGAAACTTTTTCTTGATTGATTTCATCATTTTGAAAATAGATGATGTCTTTCTTTGAAACACAAGAGTTAGATAATAATATAAATAGTATACCAAGTATAGTAATACCTAAATGATTTTCTTTCATTAGTTTTTTTTTTTTTGCAAAAGTAGTAATTTAATTTATAAGCCTTTAATTAATATCTAATTTTTCAAAAACTGAATTATTTGAGATATATTCTGGAACAAGCTTCTTTATCTGTTGTACAATTTCATTGCTAGACAAATCTAGATCAATTACATTGAGCTGATTTATTTTATTTTGAACAAATAAATCATCTATATTTTGAGACTTAGCAATCATAATTTTTTCATGATATGTTTTAATCGTATTCTCTCCACTTGCAAGTAGCTCTTCATATAGCTTCTCACCGGGTCTTAATCCTGTTATTTTTATATTAATATCTTCTGGGTATTTCAATCCTGAAAGAGAAATCATTCTTTTTGCCATATTAAAAATCTTTACTGATTTCCCCATATCAAAAATATAGATTTCACCACCAACGCCCATAGTACCAGCCTCCAATACTAAACTACATGCTTCAGGAATCGTCATAAAATATCTAGTGATATCTTTATGTGTTACTGTTAAGGGCCCACCTTTTTCAATCTGTTTTTTAAATAACGGAATTACAGAACCATTAGATCCTAGTACATTTCCAAATCTAGTAATTGTAAACTTCGTATTATTTGTATCTTTACTTAAACAACTTATATACATTTCGGCAACTCTTT
The DNA here is from genome assembly GCF_002163835.1 of Polaribacter sp. SA4-10. Lineage (NCBI taxonomy): Bacteria > Pseudomonadati > Bacteroidota > Flavobacteriia > Flavobacteriales > Flavobacteriaceae > Polaribacter > Polaribacter sp. SA4-10. The sequence goes on from NZ_CP019331.1 coordinate 1,461,254, forward strand.
TAGTTGCTCCCATTACATTTGTTGGGTTCACAGCTTTATCTGTAGAAACCATTACAAATCTTTCTACATGATAAGCTACTGATAAATCAGCAATATTTTTTGTTCCCAAAACATTAATTTTAACGGCTTCATAAGGGCTCTCTTCCATTAAAGGAACATGTTTATACGCAGCAGCATGAAAGACTTTTTGAGGCTTGTATTTTTCAAAAATTGCTGTCATTCGCTTTTTATCTCTAACATCTGCAATAATTGCAACAAAATTATCCTTATCATTCTGAATTAACTCTTGTTGTAAATCATATAAGGGTGATTCTGCCTGATCAATTAAAACCAATAGCTTTATGTTATAGGAAACTAATTGCCTAGAAATTTCACTCCCAATAGACCCCGCAGCTCCAGTAACAAATATAACTTTGTCTATAACTTCTCTTTCAACTATTGGGTTTGCTATAGAAATTTGATTCCTATCCAATAAATCATCAATATTTATTTGTTTTATTTGATTTGCTTTTAAATCGCCGCCCATCCACTTCGTTAGTGGTGGCACTATTTTTACTTCCACATCTAACTTTAATAGTGTATCTGTTATTTCTAAAAGTCTGTTTGGTTTAATATTTTGTATCGATATTATAACTTCATCAATATTATTTTTCGATATAAACTCTTTATCTATTTTTGATGAATCATAAATTTTAATCCGATCTATTTTTTTATTTATTTTGCTTGGGTTGTCATCAATAAATCCATAGATCTCATAACTATTATTTGTATCTCTATTTAATGCTCCATATGTAATTATTCCTGAATCTCCTGCACCATATATTAATGCATTTGTAATTGTTTTTAAATCTGTAAAGATTACTTCATAAAAAGCTTTAAACAAAAACCTACTAAAGATTAATAATAGTGCATTCAGTAAATAATGTATTAATATAATAGATATTGGAATCGTAAATAATTCAGATACTTTAAATACCCTATTTAGTAAAACGATTAAGATGCTTAACCCTGCTAAAAGTGTTGAAGCCAAAAAAACATTAAAAGCATCCCTGGTTCCGGTGTGTCTAATAATCCCCTTATAAGAACCAACTATTAAAAAACTAACTAATGAAATTACTATTAATACGGGTATTTGATTCAACAATCTTTCCGAATCAAAATTTAAAGATAAATTAAATCGAATTAAATAAGCAAATACAAATGAAACAAGCACTAAACATACATCTATAAACAGAACAAGCCATTTAGAGGTATATTTATTGAAGTTTTCTAAAAAAAATCTTTTAAACATATATTAAAAAATATAGAAAGGCAATTTACAACAATTTATTTACTGAACCCTTAATTCTTTCTTTATCATAATCCGTTAAATTAGATCCTGACGGTAAACATAATCCTTTTTCAAATAAATTTTCAGAAACAGATTCGCCATAATAACTACAACCTCTAAAGACAGGCTGTAAATGCATTGGTTTCCAAAGCTGTCTTGATTCTATATTATCTTTAAGCAATTGCAATCTCAGATTTTCACAAGAAAACCTCACTAATTCTTCATTTATTAAAACACAAGTGAACCAATGGTTAGAAAAGTAGTCTTGATTTGGTTCTTTATGAAGCGTAATACCTTCTATATTTTTAAACAGTTCTGAATAAAACAAATGAATTTGTCGTCGACAAAAAATATATTTTTCTATATTTTTTAACTCAGATAAACCAACAGAAGCTGATAGTTTACTCATCCTATAATTATACCCAATTTCGGAATGTTGATAATAAGTGTATTCTTCTTTTGCTTGAGTTGCTAAGTATATTGCGCTATTTTTCTCTTCTTCACTTTTACAAATTAAAACACCACCACCAAATGTGGTTAAAATTTTATTTTCGTTAAATGAGATAATACCAAAATCTCCAAAAGTGCCACATTTTTGTTTTTTGTAAGTAGAACCTAAAGCACTTGCAGCATCTTCAATTAACTTTATATCATAAAACTTGGCAATAGAGACAATAGCTTCTATCTTAGAAGGCATTCCGTAATTACTATTTATAACGATTGCTTTTGGCTTCTTTCTTTGAGAAATACAGTTTTTAATAGCTTGCTCTAACAATAATGGGCACATACTCCATGTATCATTTTCACTATCAATAAAAATAGGTTTTGCTCCTTGATATAAAATTGGGTTTGCTGTTGCTACAAAAGTAAAACTTTGGCAAATAACTACATCCTCTTTTTGCACTCCTGCTAAAATTAATGCTAAATGGATTGCAGCTGTTCCAGAATTTAATGCTACTACTTTTTTGTTAAAACCAATATATTTCTCTAAAGCAACTTCAAAATTTAAAACGCTATTCTCATTAAAAGAAACAGTATCTAATACTTCCTCTAAATCTGGTTTTGATAAATAGATCTTAGCTCTCAAAATATTTAATTTCTTACTTTTAACTTTTGAAATATAAATATATACAACAGAATGAAAAAAGAAATAATAGTTATTAAAATTAAAAATTGAGTTTGCAATTCTAATTGATATGTTTTATAGAGAATCGCATTCATTAATAACTGAATTATAGTGTAAATAAGTGACACTTTTAAATGCGACATCTTTTTGATATCTACTAATTTTTGATAGATATGATGTCTATGAGCATCAAAAACACTTTCATTTGTATAAAATATTCGATATAACAGTGTGTTTCCGCCATCTGCACCGTAAACGATAATAGCTAAAATAATTAATGGTGATTTTAATACTACAGCAAAATATAAGCCTATAAAAAAGACCAGAACACCAAGGGCAACACTACCAATATCTCCTGCAAAAAAAATGGCTTTTTTTCTGAAATTATAAAAACCAAAGACAATGAGTGAAATTAAACTATAAACAATCAAATCTGGATTTATAATTTCTTCATTTAAATTTATAAAATAAAAAACGAATAGCACTGCAATAGAATACAAACCAGTAATTCCGTTGACGCCATCCATAAAATTAAATAAATTGATCGTCCCAATACCTAAAATTAAGTAAAACAAAGACAACGCTTCAATGGGAACACCTACTTGATACAAAACCAGTACCACAGCTAATAATTGAAAAGGAAATCTAACTTTAGAAGTTAATGTATACATATCATCTAAAAAACTAATAACAGAAATTAAAAAAACACCTAAAACAAAATATGTATATTGATAATCATTAAAAAAAAAGAATAACAAAATAGCGATAGGGAAAATAATACCTCCGCCTCTAACTGTAATTTTAGTATGTGAGCTTCTTTCATTGGGTTTGTCTATTATTTTAAATTTTATAGCTAACTTTAAATATAAAAAAGAAAGAACAGCCAAAATAATTGAAACAATAATATAAATTTTCATAGTTTAAAATGATGAAATTGTTTTTTCAATTCCTTTTTTTGCTGATAAAGGTAAATCTTTTTGAATCGCTTTTTTGATTTTATGATTAGAAACCTCATAGCTTTCTACTAACTTCTGTACTCTTTCTGAATTGATTGGTAAAGGCAGAAAATCTCCAATTTCAGCAAACAAATTGACTAAAAATTTTGGAATGTTTACTATTTTAGAGGGCTTATTAATCGTTTCACCAATGATCGTAACTAATTCTTTAGTAGATACACTTTCATCATCTGCAATATTATAAACTCCAGATTCAATTTTAGAATTATCAATTAATTCATTGATGATAAAGCATAAGTTCTCTACAGAAACATAAGATCTTTTATTCTCGTACTTACCAAATGGATAAGGTATTCCTTTAGAAATAAAACGATATAAAAGATTTAAATTCCCTTTATTTTTTGGACCATGAATCATACAAGGCCTTAATATATATACTCTTTTAGTACTAGGAATTACTTTTGATAAAATATAATTTTCTGCTGCTAATTTAGATTTTCCATAAACACTTACTGGATTCGGAGTAACCTCTTCAGTTAAAACGCCTTCTACGACATCTGCAGCTGCCTTTACAGAACTCATATAAATAAAAACTTCACAATCACTTTTTAAAAACTGATCAAAAAGTTTTTTTGTGAGTTCAGTATTTACCTCAAAGTATGCTGCGTCTTCTGAAGTTTTCTTTAAATCGTGTGCTTTACCTGCTAAATGAATACAACTTTTTGATTGATTTAGCTTTTCTAGATTTAAAGCTTCATAACTCAACTCATCTAAAATTGGAGTTCTAGAAACACCGATGGTATTCTTACCACTTTGGTTTAAATAACTAATAAGGTTTATACCTACAAACCCCTTATTTCCTGTAATTACATGTAAGTTATTATTCAAACTACTTTTTGTTTAAAAATCCTATTATTTTCCAAAACCCTCTTAATTGTACTTTTAAATAATTAAATCTTATATTATTTCTAGTTAATGCTTTTTTAATTTCTTTAGAAATTAATTGATAACTACTAATTCCAGAACTACTTAAACCACCAATTAGCATCGAAGTTGTTGTAATATTAGAGAATTTCCATGAAATATTATGTTTCAAGAAAAAACGCGTTATTAGCTCGTAGTCTGCACCAATTGTAAAGTCTAATTGATAATCTCCAAATTTATTAAATAATTCTTTTTTGAAAAAAATTGCAGGATGCGCAGGCATAAAACCTATTTTTAATTTTTCTGGATTCCAGTTTTTTGCAGAATATTTCCTGACAGTTTTACCTTCTTCATTAAATTGTATAATGTTACCTACAGAAGCATCTATATTATTCTCTAAATGAAAATTCGCTACATTTTCTAAAACAGTATTATCTGTAAAAATATCGTCTGAATTTAAAATACCTATAAGATCTCCTGTAGCTAATTTAATTCCTTTATTCATGGCATCATACAAACCTTTGTCAGGTTCGGAAATAAATACTGAGATAATACTTTTATACTTTTCGATTAATTCAAGAGTGCCATCAGTAGACCCCCCATCTATAACCAGATACTCAATATTGTTATGTGACTGTCTTTTTATAGATTTAAAGGTATTTTCAATAGTTTTTGAACTATTAAAGCACACAGTTATTATAGATACTTTCATTATTTTTCTAAAACATAATTACCTAAAACTAACATATCCATATCAGTCCTCAAATAACAATCTATTGCTTCCTCTGGAATATTTACTACTGGTTCATTTTCATTAAAAGAAGTGTTAATTAAGATTGGTATACCTGTTATCTCATAAAATTCTTTTATCAATCTATAGTACCTTGGTCTTAACTCTTCTTTTACAGACTGAAGTCTACCGCTACCATCAACATGAGTAACCGCTGGAATAAGTTTCTGTTTTTCTTTTCTAATTGGAAGAACTCTCTCCATAAAGGGAGTAAATTGGTAATTTTCAAAATATTCTTCTCCGAACTCTTCAAGTATACTAGGTGCAAAAGGTCTAAAAGACTCTCTTTTTTTAATTTTTTCGTTTAGAAGTTGTTGTGCTTTAGAATTCCTTGGATCTGCTAATATAGACCTACTACCCAATGCCCTTGGTCCAAATTCGGCTTTTCCATCAAAAAACCCAATTACATTATTATTAGAAATTGATTTTGCTATGTATTTAAAAAGTGTATTGTCTTCTAAATATTTATATTTTAAATCTAACTTCTCAATTATTTCTTTAATTTCTTCATTAGAAAAAGAGATTCCAAGATTAGCATTATATAAAGGTGCTATTCTTTTACTATCCAAATTATGAAAATAATGATATTGTGAGGCACCCATTGAAATTCCCGCATCGTGTCCTGCACTAGGTATGTATATTTCTTTAATAGATGTATTATTTAGTATTTTACCGTTAGCAACGCTATTTTGCGCTACACCTCCAGCAATACATAAGTTAGAAATACTTGTTTGTTTAAAAGCTCTTTCAATAACTTCAAAAATCAACTCCTCAGTTCTCCTCTGAAGGCTTGAAGCGATGTTTTTGTGTCTTTGATTAATTTCTTCATTTTTTGACCTTTTTTTTCCAAATAATTTTTCAAAATTAGTTTCATCAAATAACTGACTAACATTAGGATTATTATCACTGTACGATAAAGTACCACTGTTTAAGTTGAAAAAACTTGAATTCCATTCCAAAATATTTTTATCTCCACTCCACATTACAGACCTCATTTCTTCCAGATACTCCGGGGATCCGTAAGGAGACAATCCCATAACTTTGTATTCATCACCATAATATGGAAAACCTAAAAATTGAGTAAAGGCACTATAAAACAAACCAATACTAATAGGGAAATCTTGAGATTCTATGATTTCAATTTTATTACCAATACCTTTCCCTATCATAATAGTAGAAAAGTCACCAGAACCATCAATTGATATTAAAGTAGCTTCTTCGAAAGGACTTGAAAAAAATGCTGATGCTAAGTGAGCTCTATGATGTTCAATAAACTCTATTTTAGGACAGAATCCAAAATGATTTTTTATATTTTCCTCCAAGGAATTTAAATCTGATCGATTGGCAAATCTTTGTTTTAGCATAGAAATAGATGGCTTAATGTTTTTTGCCATGTACCTCATTTTATTAAAAATCTTAGCTTTAGGATCTCTTCCAACACAAATACTTGATATGTCGCTCATTTTTAAATCTTGCGATTGCAAACAAAACTCTATCGATTTTAGTGGTAAACCAGCCCAATGTTTTTGTCTGGTGAATCTCTCTTCTTCTGTGGCACATATAACTTCTCCGTTAATTAATAGTGCGGCTGAGCTATCAGCATGATATGCATTTATACCTAATGTGAATTTTTTCATTTTTTAAATAGAATTTATTAATATGATTTGCAAACTTAAATAAGTTCCATAGGCTTACAAAATTATGTTTTTTTGACTTTATAGATACTACTAGATAACCTTTTTAAAATATGAAATTGTTTTAATAAGCCCCTCTTCTAGGTGAGTTTTAGGTTGCCAGCAATTCAATTCTTTAAAAGCCAGTTCTATGACCGGTTTTCTTTGGGTTGGATCGTCCTGTGGCAATGGTAAATATATTATTTTCGAAGAGGAATTAGTTAATTTAATTACTAGTTCAGCCAATTCTAACATCGTAAATTCTACTGGATTACCAATATTGACAGGGCCCAAAAATTCATCTCTACTGTTCATCATACGGACCATTCCTTCTACCAAATCATCAACATATTGAAAACTTCTTGTTTGACTCCCATCTCCAAAAATAGTAATATCTTCTCCTTTTAAAGCTTGCACAATAAAATTAGATACTACACGACCATCTTCTGGGTTCATATTGGGGCCATAGGTATTAAAAATTCGTATAATTTTAATTTTTACTCCATTTTGATTGTGATAATCCATAAACAAAGTTTCTGCACAACGTTTTCCTTCATCATAACAAGACCTAATCCCTATCGGGTTTACGTGACCCCAATAACTTTCTGGTTGCGGATGTACCAATGGATCTCCATAGACTTCACTTGTGGATGCTTGTAATATTTTCGCATTGACTCTTTTAGCCAAACCAAGCATATTAATAGCCCCCATTACACTGGTTTTAATAGTTTTTATAGGGTTGTGTTGATAATGCACCGGAGATGCAGGACACGCTAAATTATAAATCTCATCAACCTCACCCATATAAGGCTCAGTTACATCATGACGAACCAATTCAAAATAAGGATTGTCTAATAAGTGTACAATATTTTCTTTACTTCCTGTAAAATAATTATCCAAGCAAATTACTTCATTTCCTTCTTTTAACAAACGTTCACATAAATGAGAACCCACAAAACCTGCTCCACCGGTTACTAATATTTTTTTCATATTTTATTTATTAATTTATACCGACTAAAGGAATAATCTTTATCTGATTTGAAACTGATAGTATACATTTAATAGCTTATTATTATTTATGATTAATTAAACAGATTCCTATTTGCATCAATAACCTCTTTATTATTACAGAATTCCTTTGCAAAATTAAATGCATTCCATGAACATTGTTCGTAGTCTTCTTCATTCATTTTAGCAAAAGATTCAATGGCAAAGATAAAATCTTCTGGCTTATCCAAAGGAATGTCATACCCTATTTTCTTATTATGTAAATCAAGCCATGGGGTTTGATTGGATAAAATCACCGGGCATCCTGCTTGAAAGGCTTCCAATATAACATGTCCAAAATTTTCATGAAACGTAGGCAACAACATTACATGTTGATGTTTTAATATTGCAGGCAATTTTAAATTAGGAATGGCGCCTAAATAATTTACAGTAATATGTTTGGGTAATTTTTTAATTAACAATTCACATTCTTCCCAATACCCCGGTGCACCAATAGGGCCAATAATAGAAAAATTAACTTGATAACACTCCTTAACTTCGTTCAAATAACGCAATGCTCCAATTAAATTTTTCTTTTCGGAAATTCTTGATAAAAAAAATAAATTTAAGGTAGCTGTCTCTTTTTGCTTGGTAACTAAAGATTCAGACATTTTAGCTGAAAGGTTTGCTGCCAATTTCACCTGCATTTTCTCTCCAAAGCACTTTTTAATTTCTAGTATTTCAGTACTTGCTGTTCCCTGCCAAATAATTTTATTCGGAATCCCTGACATTTTTAAAAACAAAAGTACCAACTGTTTTTTTCTTTTACTCAACTTTAAGGCTCCTGCTCCTAACATTCCTCTGGGTGCTAATACCACGCGCATTTTATAACGCACGGCAAACCATAAAGGAAGTAAGGCAAAATAAACGGAAAATAATGAATTAAAATATACCGTATTATAGGACTCTTCTTTCAACAAGAAACGATAGTTCGAAATATTCAAATGCTGTTTGTCAACATATTTAATTCTATAATTATCTCGTATTATCCAAACATTCGAATCAATAGCATCATAGGGTTCAGTAGCACCTAAATCTTTATTGGACGTCACAATAGAAATATCAAATATAGCTCCAAAATGATTTACAAAATTGGAGATGGACTGTATAGGACCTCCTGCTTTATAACCTGGTAGAAACCAATCGATAAAAATCAATAATTTAGCTTTTTTCATTACTTTCATAAGGTGTTTTTTGTATTAAATAAGCTAAATAAAATTTATTTATAATATAAAAAAGTATGTATGCTTTAATCAAATGATTTAAAACCATATAAAACTCATTTCCTGGCCTTATTAAATAAGAAAAAAAATATGGTAACCAAATTAAATTAAGATGGTTTTTAAAAACATAGTGTTTATAAAAAAGTAATAAAAGCCTTGATATAATATGACCAAAAATAAAAAGTGCTATAAAGGAACCTAAAAAACCAAAATTTAGATAAAAATCTCCTAAAATCCCAAAAGTCATAGCTGTCCCCTCTCTTAGACTATAACCTGTGAAATGATTGAATCTTTTATAGTCATTAACAATTCTTTTATCCGGCCACACAAATCGAGGTAATATTGCAGATATAATATCATTTAAAAAATCCGATCCATATTGATAGTCCACAACAGTGGGAACATGGTTTAAGACCATAGAAGTGTGCCATCCCTGGTTTAATCTACTCATTGTAACATGTACAGATTCATTTTTAAAAAAATCCGTACTAAATATTGAGTTAAAAGAATCTTTATCAAGAAGATTTGATAGTAAATTTAACTTAGAGTTAAATCCTTGATTAGTGTTGCTTTCCCAAGTATTCCTTCTGTATTCGTGTTTCACACTTTGATATACCAGTAAAAAGATAAAATTAGAGAAAATAATAAAATATTTAACCTTATTGGTTATTTTATAACGTAGAGCGAAAAATATTGAGAAAAATATTGAAAAAATAATAAACTCTATTAAGAGTGCATTTAGAATTGAACTCAAAGCTATTTCTAAAAAAAATATGATTACAATAATTTTATCACTTTTCCTTTTTGAAAAAATTAAACTGTATATTCCAATTGTCTTGAATAGAATGAAAAAATTAGCAATAGAGCCCAGAGAACCTGGTAAGAAAAGCATTAAAACACCTGCTAAAACACCTATAAATAAAAGAGCCCTACCTAATTTTGAAGCAATCCTACTTGAAATAGTAACTTTAGTTAATTTAAATTGATTTTTTACCGAAAATAAACCAATAATAAAACAAGCACAAGAAATAATAGCATAGTTTAAATATTCGTCTTTGTTCATTGGCATTGAATTTTCATTACTATAATTATAAACATACATCGGAGCAATACAATATTGCAAAAGATATAAAACTGTAATTAACTCAAACAATGGAAACGATTTCCCTATATTTTTAACCAAACGATAACTAGAAAAAACAAATAATAAAATTATTAAATTATCAATCATTCTTTATTTTTTTTAAAAAAATTTCATGCTTTAATTTAAAAGTATCATATGAAAAATATTTATGTGCAATTCTCACTGCGGCTTTAGATTTTTTTTTGAATTGAACATCATTCTTTATTACTGATAGTAACGCGTTTTCATGGTTATCGTAATCAAAGGGTGAAATACAAAAACCATTTTCATTATTAAATATTGCTTCTTGTGAACCATCTTGATTGCCCACAATAATAGGTGATCCACAAGCCATTGCTTCTAGAGGAGTCAATGGGATACCTTCTCCTCTGCCAACTCCCCTGTCAGATACTAAAGAAAAAATTCTTGAAGCTCTATAAAACTTTGCTAAATCATCTTCATGAACCATTCCTGAAAAAAAGACACGATCTGATATATTTAAATTACTCGCTAATTCTTTCAAAAATTCAATCATATCTCCTTTACCTGCAAAAACCAACACAGCATTTTCATCTTTCAATGCCACTTTTGAGAACACTTCTAACAATCTCTCATATCCTTTATGCGAAGCAGCATAAGACAATCTACCCAATGTTAAAATCCAAGGATAAATGCTTGGGTCTGGCAAATTATACTTTTTATAAAAATCGTCTTCATCATCTGCAATAACTTCATTAAACTTATCAAAATCAACACAATCCCAAATAACATCAATAGAATCGGAGCTCCTAAATCCCTCATTTATAGCGTAATTAGATGTAAAATGACAATCTGAAATTACGTGTGTAACCCTTTTAAATCCCTTTTCCACATCAGGTCTTAAACCACTCCAAATTTCAAGGCCATAAATATTTAAAACACTTTTAACTTTATTGATTAGTTTAAACTTTATTAAAATTTCAGTAAGGTTAATATGCCCTAGCCAAACAATATCTGGCTTCCAAAAAAAGATATTAAATAAAACCTTAAAAGTAAAAACTAATTTACTTGATAATGAAGCGCCCCACCCATTCCAAGACACTTTAAACTCCTCCTCAAAATCACCTAATTGAGGTCCTAATAATGAAAAAACTTTTACGTTTTGCTCCCCCACTAATTCTCTTAAACAACGTATTTGATAGCGGTTATATCTACTAATTCCACCTTTATCAAAACACCCAGTTGTTAAATATAAAATTTTTTTCATTTAAAATTATTTTATTGATGATAAGATTGTATTTGGTTTTACTTTTTCACCACTTATTAAACTCAATACCCCTAACCAAGTTCCGTTTGGTATCTCAGTTCCAGGCAATACAACAGAATTTAACCCTATAGCTGCATTCTTTCCTATAATAACATTGCCTACAATAAGAAATTGATCTTCACTTTTAGCCATTGAAGAAAAAGAATATCGTTTTTCATCCTCTGGTGTATTTAAATTTCTATAATGATGAGATAAACTATAAATTTTAGCTCCTGATGCCACCGTAACATTTTCTCCAATTCTCACACCTCCATGAGCTTGTATTAATGAAAATGGGGCTATATGCACTCCATCAGAAATAAGTAATTCACCCCAAGGTATTTTCTTTTCCCCTTTTACATGGTAATTTCTATTTTTTGAGTTAAAAGCTCCCCCTATTAAAATCGTGTTTTTATCAAACCAAATATTACTCCCTAACGAAATGTTTTTTAAATTTTCAAAAAAGACACCTTCATCAATTACTATATTTTTACCGCAAGTTTTAAATTGTCTATTGTAATAGAAAAACCTTATTCTACGTCCAATAGAACCGCTAATATTTCTAATTAAGGACTCTACTATTTTTTTTAAATGATTAATCATTCAACAATTGTGTTATTACTTTACAAATAAATTTTACTTGTTCCTCTTTTAAATCAAAATAAGTAGGTAAATTAATTCCTTGTTGATATACAATATCTGTAACAGGTGTATGAACAGATTCATTTATATATGGCATTTGTGACATTGGATAAAAAAACGGTCTAGAATCAACTCCTCTTTTCTTTAACTCTGTCATAAACTCATCTCTACTTTCCAGATTCCATTCAATATTGTTAAGACAAATTAACCAATAAGCATTGGTTGCCCAAGTATCTGTCTTATTTAAACTTACACCTTCTTTTTTAACAAGGTATTTTTTGTACCAAGCAAATATAGTTTGGCGTTTATCCATAAAATCTTGAACTCTCTCTAACTGAGCACATCCCAGGGCGGCTTGAATATTTGTCATTCGATAATTAAAACCCGGAGCGGTATGCCAATAACGTTTCTCCTTACTCATTGCATGATCTCTCAAATGTTTACATCGATTGTAAAAATCTTCATCATCAGTGGTTATCATCCCACCTTCGCCTGTTGTTAAATTCTTATTTCCATAAAAACTAAAAGTACCACAATGCCCCCATGAGCCTACTCTTTTCCCTTTTACTGTTGCACCATGTGCTTCAGCGGCATCTTCTATAACCCAAAGACCATGTTTATTTGCTATTTCGAGTATTTTGTCCATTTGTGCAGGATGACCATATAGATGCACTGGCATTATTGCTTTCGTTTTAGGCGTGATTAAACTCTCTATTACATTTGGATCTATACATAGATTATTAGCATCAACATCTGCAAAAACAGGTGTTGCACCACAATGTAATGTAGCATTTGCGGTAGCAATAAAAGACAAATTAGGCATGATTACCTCATCACCTTTGCCAATGCCATTCGCTGTTAATGCCAATTGAATTGCAACTGTACCGTTACTAACACATATAGCGTAGCGTGTTCCACAGAAATCTGCAAACTCTGCTTCAAATCTATCAATATATTTTCCTAAACTTGAAATCCAAGTAGAACGGACTGCATCTGTAACATAATCTATTTCTTTTTGAGTGATAGATGGTTGTGAAATGGGTATAAACATTTATGTGTTTTTTAAATACGTTAATAATTCTTGTGTTCTTGCGGCATAACTATATCCTTGAGAAACACTCTTTTTCCTTGCATTTTTTCTAATAATAGATGCTTCTTCAAAACTTAAATTCAAAACATAAGTCACTTTGGAAACCAAATCATTAAAATTACTATATATAAAACAATCCTCGTTATTCTTAAAGAAGATTTCGTGTTCAAGACTTTTCGGAGCAAGCATTATTCCTCCAATGGCAGGAACTTCAAAAGTTCGCATATTATGTGAATTAATATTATGAGGCCTAAAAATATTTATCTGAACTCTATATTTCCCAAGAGTCTCCCAATAAGCATCACCATTAACTTGAGGATATACTTCTATATAAGAGCTTGTTTTTAAAAATTTATTCCAATTTTCACCAAAAACTACAATTTGAATCTCTTTGTCCGCTAAGCCATTAATAATCTCTGCTCTATTAGAATCTGGATTTCCAACAAAACATGCCTTTACCACCTCATTATTTTTATCCTTTAATTTTAATTCTTCAAATTTAGACTCCTCTAATTCATATCCAAATGGTAAATAGAGAGCTTTTATTTTATAGGTTTCCAACAATTGCTTTTGAATTTCTTTACTATATGTAATATGCTTGTCATAAAATGGGATTGCATTTCTAACAAATTTGTTTCCACTTCCTTTACTAAAATATTCAAACGGATGATCCAAGTTATAATTCAATAACTTAATTCCTTTATCTTTTATAATTTTTAAAGAGTCCAAAGATATTTCTGAACCTTTAAAAACAACAATATAATTTGGAGAAAATTCAGCTACCTGCCTTACAAAATTTTTATTGTTTCTTTTTATCAAAAAACGCGGAAAAAAATGAAATAATAATCTGTAAATAAAGCTTTTTCTAAGTTTATTATTGTGAATATCATGAAACTTCAATTTTTCAACAATAACATTTTCACTATTGCATAAATGATTGTAGTAATAATTACCCAATACATTAGAGTTGAGTTTAGAACCAGAAATTAATATCCTAGTAGGATTATTTTTCATTTTTTATGATTTTTAAAAAAATGTTTAATTGTTTATTTATTCCAAAATTTTCTTGTGAATACAAACTTATCGATTCTCTATCTAATAAACCGTTATTATAATCAAAACAACTTTTCTCTATTAAAGTTTGAAGTTTGCTAAGGTGATTATTATGATTAAACTTGTAAAAATAATCTTTTGAGAAAAACTCATTTTGAGCACCTATATCCGAGACTATTACCCTATTGCCACAAGCCATTGCTTCTGGAACAACTCTTCCATATTGTTCCACCCATTTATTAGTAGGTATAGAGGCTAACACCGAAATATCTGTAGCATTCATATAATCAGCAATTTCAGTATGATTTGCTTTAAAAAAAATAGTTTTGGTTTTAATTTTGGATTTTAGTATTTTTTCCTCTATCACATTTTGATAATCGTTCTTATATCCCGAAAATTCATCTATTAAAAAAACCCAATTATCAACCTTTAAATTATTAAGAGCATCAATTAAAATATGGACTCCCTTCTCAAAAACAAGTCGACCAAAATAAGAAATAACAATTGTATCTTTCGAAATATTCAATCTAGACCTTACCCTTTTTCTAGCATCTAAATTAAGTTTAAAAATTGATTCATTGAAACCTAAAGGTATTTTAGTCACCTTCTTAAACCCAATCCTTTTAAAACATTTTAAACCATCATTATTAATTACTAATAAATCATCAATTTTAGACCTTGACAATCTTATTAACAAATATTTTAGTAAAGAGTTATGAAGTTGACCAATTCCTTCCCTTTTTATTACATCAAATGGTCTTTGCGATAAATTTTCGCATGAAAGAGCTATAAACTTAGAATGACTTCGTCTAGCCATAAAACCTAAATATACTGACATTATGCTTCCTGGATCCCCTTCATAATAGATTACATCAGGTCGAAATTCATTTACTACCTTTTTTATTCCCTTTAAATAGTATAATCTTTGATGATAGTTGGATGGTGTTAAGAAAGCAATATCTGGATCTTCATTAGCTATAATATCAGCAGGTTTAGCTCCTTTTCCAAAATCCCAAGATTCCGGCACAATTAATTTTAAATTAATCCCGTTAAGACTTAACCTTCTGTAAAACTCTCTGTTATTAGAATTCCAAGAACTTGTAGATATTGCTAAAACTCTCATTTATTTTAATAATTTTTAAAAAAATCTAACGTCTTTTCAATTTCAAGTTTATCGTATTCGGTATTTGGACTCCATCCAATATTCTTAAGCTTTTCATTCGAAAGATTTAAAGGTTCTATTTTTTCACTTTTATTAACCTTATATTCAAACTCAATAGTTTCATTTAAGTAATCTTCAGCGATACCCTTTACCCAGAGACCAACAGAAAGCAATGTTTTACTTTCAGAGCTACAAACATTAAAAATCCTATTATCTGTTTTAACAAAATCATAATCAATTAAAGCGTCTACAGCGGAACAAACATTTTTTAATGAAATAAAGTCACGCTCCTGCAAACTATTAGAATAAATCTGAAATTTTCTTTTATTTACTATATTTCTACAAATATCATTAATTAACAAAGTCCACCTATTTGCCGTTGAGAATGCCGGGTAGCCAAATGAATTAGAAAGCCGCACCACACTTGAATTTAAATTATGTTCATAAAAATAAGAAAGAACATAATCTTCAGCCGCTTTATGTGTTATAGAATATGGATGCACAGGAAAAGCATTAGACTCTTCATTAAATCTTCCCACTAATGGTTTCGCATAAACATGCGCTGTAGAAAAGTAAATAAATTGCTTTACTTGATTCTTATGCGCCCAAATTAACCATTCTACGGTCCCTTTTATATTTACATCTATTGCTTCCTGAGGTAAATTAACACAATCATGCTCATTCATCGCTGCTAAATGGATGATAAGATCTATTTTTACACCATCTAGTTTTCCTTCTTTTAACACATCATTATTCGTATAAACAATAATGTTTTCGGTCTTATTTTCTAAGCTTTTATTTCTGCTTAGAGCATAAACTAAATACTCTTTTTTATTCCCAAAATGTGCTGTTAATCTGCCGCCAACATACCCTAATCCACCTGTAATAAGTACTCTTTTCTTTTTCATTAAAAATTAAATTTTATTTTAGAGGTACTCACTGGGTCAACCACACTTTCTAAAGGGTCATGTGGAATGCTTGCTATATTATTTAATAGATTCAAATCTTCAGAAGCCCCTTGAAAAGCCATCCAAATACCTGGTTGAACTGTTAAGCGTTGATAGTTAGTAACGGAAAGTACAACTTCGCAAAAGGAATCAGAGGTAGCACTACCTTCTCTGTCATCGTAAAAAACAAATTTAACAGCACCAACAGGTACTATTAAATTCGACACCATTCTTTTATGTTTCTTCCAACCTTTTACATCATTAAATACTACCGTTGAAAAATAAGATTCACCAAAAGATTCAAAATTAACATCCGTACATTTAAGCGCATGCATCACATTCCCTTTTTCTCCCTCAATTACCTTTAAAGGAGTAAGTTCTATGCCATGAAATAAATCAACTATTTTGCCCATTCGTTATTTCTATTTTTTGCATTTGTTACATACTCAATAATTTGTTTGTTTGTAAACGCAAGCATTTCTATAGCTGTATTATTATAATAATTATTATACCAGGTAGCGGTAAAAGCTACCGTTTCATCAAAATGAAGGGTGGGTTTCCAATTAAAATGTTGCAACGCTCTATCACAATTTAGTTTTAAAAGTCCTGCTTCATGAAAAGAATTATTTTCTTGTAGTTCATACATATCAGCACCCTTTTGAACTTCCCAATATTTAGCAATTTCTTCTAGCAATTCTAAAACTGTTTTATTCTGATCTGAGTTTGGACCAAAATTATACGCATATCCGTTGTATTTTTTATCTAAATATAGCTCTTGGCCACATTTAAGATAGCCACTCAATGGTTCTAGCACATGCTGCCAAGGTCTTGTAGAATGGGGGCTTCTTATAGGTACTGTTTCTCCTAATGACCAAGCTCTAAACATATCTGGCACCAACCTGTTTGCCGCCCAATCTGCGCCACCAATTACATTACCTGCTCTTACAGAAGCTATTTTTATCTGAGAATCTGAATCTTTAAAAAAAGATTCATAATAACTTTTAATTATGATCTCTGCGGCTCCTTTAGAAGCACTGTAAGGATCTTTTCCTCCTAAATGATCTGTTTCTTTATATCCCCATTCCCATTCAACATTTTCATAACATTTATCACTTGTAATCATAATAGCAGTGCACGGAAATTTAGCAACACGTAAAGCCTCTAACACATTCGCTGTTCCCATAATATTTGAAGACATAGTGTCTATTGGATCATCATAAGAAAGTTTTACAATGGGTTGCGCAGCCAAATGAAACACAAAATCAGGTTCTATTTCATGAATCAATTCTTTTATTTTATTCAAATCACGAATATCAGCAAACGTATGCTTTACCAACGATTCCATTTTTGTGATTTCGAATAGTGAAGGACTACTAGGTATATCTTTAGAGACCCCATACACTTCTGCTCCCAACTGTTTTAACCACAAACTTAACCAAGCGCCTTTAAAACCAGTATTACCTGTAATTAATACTTTTTTATTATTGTAAACGTTCCCAAACATAATTTTATTTATTTTAAGTTAATCCAAGGAGCTTTATCAGTATCCCAAAGTTCATTCAAATAATTTTTATCGCGCAAGGTATCCATACATTGCCAAAAACCATAATGCTTATATGTATATAATTCTCCTTTTTTTGCTAATTTTTCAAGTGGTTCTTTTTCAAAGACAGTTGAATCACCATCAATATAATCCATAACCTCTGGTTGGCAAATAAAAAAGCCGCCATTAATCCAGTTCCCATCTCCATTTGGCTTTTCTATAAAAGAGGTAACACTATTGTCATCTTTAATATCTAATGCTCCAAACCTACCTGCTGGTTGCACAGAAGTCATTGTTATTAACTTTGAGTGCTTTTTATGAAACTTAATAGATTCTGAGATATTAACATCAGAAACTCCATCTCCATATGTTAACAAAAATGGTTCATTTCCAACATATTTAGCAGCTCTTTTAATTCTTCCTCCGGTCATTGTATTTGCTCCAGTATCTATTAGCGTAACTTTCCATGGCTCAGAAGAATTATTATGCACTTCCATACTATTTGAAGTCATATCTATTGTAACATCACTTTGGTGTAAAAAATAATTGGAAAAATATTCTTTAATTACATATCCTTTATACCCTAAAAGTATTACAAAATCATTTAGTCCATGTTCAGAGTACATTTTCATAATGTGCCAAAGTATTGGTTTTCCGCCAATTTCTATCATTGGCTTTGGTTTTAAATCGGTTTCTTCACTTATTCTAGATCCAAATCCTCCTGCTAATATTAGTGTTTTCATATTTTAATTTTTTATACTATTTCCATTTTTTTTGCTATCTGTTCTGCACCAAAACTATTTAAATTCCCGTTATTATAAAAGTCTTCTTTATAATAAATCATTTCATTCTTAATATAATCTAGAACTTTCATATTTAACTTTACTCCTAATTCGTTAATAGCATCTATTAATCAATCATAATTTAAAAAGAAGCTACTTCCATTTATATGCATTGGCATAATTACTGAAATAGGTTCAACACCTTTTTTATTCCATTTAAACCTTTAAAGTAAATGTTTTGTACCATTTTTATTTATTTACTAATGAGATGCCTAATTATTTTAGAACTACTAAATCCGTCACCATAAGGATTTTTTGTAAAAACAGGAGGATTCATTTTTAAATCATTATATTTTTTTACTATTTTTTCACAATCTGAGCCTACTAAAAACGCAACTCCCTCGGTAACTCCTTCTGGTCGTTCTGTAGTCTCTCTTAATACTAAAACAGGTGTATTGAAAGAAGGAGCCTCTTCTTGTATACCCCCCGAATCTGAAATTGCGCAAAATGAAATATTTAACATTTTCAGCAAGTCTAAATACTCTAGCGGTTTTACCAAAATTACATTATCTAGCTTACTTAATTTAGAGTCTAGTACTTTACCTCTTACATTTGGGTTTGGGTGCAATGTCCAAACATATACTGTGTCTTTATTTGACATTGCTAATTCATGTACAGCCTCAATTATATTTGATAAATTATCTCCATGATTCTCTCGCCTATGACAGGTAATTAATACTTTTTTAGCGTAATTTTCTGTTTTATCTAAATCTAAATTCAACCATTTTAAATTCTTAAAATTATCATTGTTAACAACTAAATTCAAAGAATCTACAACGGTATTTCCTATTACGAATATTTTATTTGCATCAATTCCTTCATTTAAAAGATTTGTTTTTGAAACTTCCGTAGGGCAAAAATGCATTTCCGCCGCAATTGAAGCTATTCTTCTATTCATTTCCTCAGGGAAAGGATTGTCAAAATCAAAGCTTCTAAGTCCTGCTTCTAAATGAGCAAACTTAATTTTATTATAAAAACTAACCAATGAAGCAGCCATAACTGTAGTAGTGTCACCTTGTGCTAAAATAATAGTTGGTTTAACCGCTACAGTATCAATATAAGATTGAATTGCATTAATTGCTCTTTCTGTAAGGGAAGATAAACTTTGGCCTGCAACCATTACATCTAAAACGATGGTTGGTTCAATACCAAATGTATCCCAATATGGATCTAATAAATCTTTATGTTGTGCAGTATTCACAATATCAAAATCAACCTTATGTTTTTTTAATTCTAATATTACAGGAGCTACTTTAATTAGCTCTGGCCTTGTACCAATTATAAAGGTTATTTTCATATTACTATATTTTTAAATTTTCTTTTAATTCATTTGTAAAAACATCTAAATGATAGGTTGAATCAAAAAGTGTTTTTATTTGTTGAGACTTTTCTTTACTACGCAGTCCTAATTGTTCAAATGCCAAACATATTTGATCTGAGGCATTCATATCAACTAACATACCTAAGTCTTTACTAATAAAAACGGATTCCAAACCTGGTAATTTATCACCTAAAACGGGAATACCATATGACCAATATTCATAAAGTTTATTGGGAGCACAAAATCTATGATTTAAAGAGATGTCTTTATATAAAATTACTCCAATATCTGTACTTAAATAAATAGCTGCTAATTTCTCATGAGCTATTTGTCCTGTAAGTACAATATTTTGTAAGTGAGCATTTTCTATTAATTTAAAAACTTCAGAATCTAACAATCCAACAAACCAAAATTCATAATCTTCTATAGGCAATTGTTTAATCGCTTTTAAATAATTTGATATGTGATGATTAGTCCCTACTGCACCAATATGAGTAACCCTTATTTTTTTACTTTCTTTATGTATATTGATATTACCTGAATTATTATTTGTGTTTGGTAAGATCATAAATTGACCATCTTCATAGGCTTTTAAAAGACTTTTAAAATATTCCATTCTATTATATTCTGGAAAAATAGCAATATCAATTTTATGAAAATTGTGGCTTATTCTTGATAATAAGAAAGCATCAAATTTACTTTGCTTTCCCTCTTCTATCATTTCAAATTGATGATAAATTATTTTGATATTATTCAACTTAAGAAGCATACTTAAGTAAATAGTATAAATATCAAAACTATAAACTATGATTTCCTTTTTTTTTATATAATTTTTAACAATCGTCAAAAATAAAAAAAATGTAAGTTTTAAATATTTAAAAATCTTTTGTAGTACTGACTGATTGTTAAAATCTTTACTAGAATTATAATGATGAATTATATATCTATTATTTGCTGTTTTTAAAAAATCAGTAAAACCATTAAATGTATTTTGTATTGTAGTTATTTCCCCATACTCCTTTAAAAAGTTATGCAACTGCTTTACTGGAGGAAGCCCAGTGAAAGACCCTATTGTAGCTAAAATAAAGACACTTTTAGTTTTCATCTATATGCTGAATTTTATTTAAATTATTTACATACCTATCTCCATAATCATCCCAAGAAAAACCCTTAGCAACTCTGTTTTTAGCAGCCTCACCCATTTTTTTTGTTTTTTCTGGGTTCTCATAAAGAAATAACAACTTTTCTTTTAATGCTTCAACACCCCTAATTGGAATAACATAACCTTCTTTGCCATTTTCTGTAATGAGATCTTCTCCTCCAGTATTATCACTACAAATCAAAGGCAACCCACAGGCCATTGCCTGTAATTGCACCATTGCCATGCCTTCCTGAATAGACATCATTACAAATACACTACCTTGAGAATAAAATTTGTATAAGCTAGATTGTTCTTGATGTCCCATAAATTTTATCTTGTCACAACTATATTTATCAATTAATTCATTCGTTTCATCATTAATTTTTCCTAGATGAATTAATTCACTATTTGGTAAATTTAATTCATAAAAAGCTTTTAATAAGTACTGAACTCCTTTCTGAAGAGTAAAACCACCCGCATAAACTACTCTAAAAACATTATCTTCTTTAGGAATTTGTTTAAAAGAAGTTAAATCAACTCCGTAAGGATTCAATAATAGTTTTGATTTAGGAAATCCGTATTCTAAAAAGGTTCTTTCTACAAAACTGGAAGGTATTGAGATATAATCAGCCAATTCATACTCTAATAATTCGCGTTGCCAAGTTTTATAATCAGGCTTAAAAGGTTTTCCAAACAGAGTAAATTCTTCATCTAGAATTTTCATTTGATATGAAAAATGGCTACTTCCTCTTTCTAGAATTGTAATTATGTTTTTATTTTTCTTAGCTTCTACAAAAGCCTCCAAACTTGTACCACTCCATCCTATAAGGATATCCGTTGTCTTTAAATCTTTAATATTGCTCTTAGCCTGTTTAACCTTTACGTATATATTTATTTTTGATTTAAAACTAAATGGAACATGTTTTTGAACAAATCGATTTAAGAATTCTAAAAAATAATTACTTCGAATCTTTGCTTTATCAATTCCCCAGCGTTTCACTATAAATTTCGGATAGGTGGTATTTAATAAATTTAAAACATTGTTCCTTTGCAATTGTTTTGCCAAATCAAAAGCGTGGAAACGTCCAACAACTGATATATTAACTTTCATAGAAATTATATTTTTAAATTAATTTTATTAATACCATTTCTAATAACCAACGCATTTTTAAAGCCTATCATATTAGCAAGTTTCTTAAATCTATATCCCCCAACTGGCCACATTTTTTTAAAGCCCAAACTGTAAAAATTATCTTCTGAACTCTTTAATAACTTAGGAAACAGTGGATAAAATTCATATATAAAATTCATATAATTATTTGCTAAACCTTTTTTCAATCTATTACTATCTATATAATCCTTACAATTTGATTCGTATAAATTATAAGAATGCAATAACGAAATTGCCTTAAACTCACCAAAATTATTTTTACGGGTTATACTATTTAAATTACCAGACCTATAATATACTTTTGCTCCTTCACAAAATTTAATAGCTTTTGCATTTAATAACACTCTAGAAAAAAATTCTCCGTCTTGATTAATTAATAATTTCTCATTCCAAGGTCCAGAACTCTCTATTAAGCGACTAGTTGTTAACCAAATAGAGGTTTGCCCCATTCCATTTCCATTCCAACTATCAATTAACCAATTTACAGGGGCGTCATAATTCTTATTTATTACTTGATTTCCCCACTTTACAGTATCAATAGTATTATAAAAACGCCCCCAATAACCACTTACTATAATCTCATCTCCAAATTGTTCAAATAATTGAAGTTGATTTTCAATTTTTGAAGGATGCAATATATCATCTGCATCTAAATATTGAATATAATCTCCTGTACTCAGTTCAAAACCATAATTTCTTGCCGCACAAGCACCTTTTCTCTTGTTTTTAAATATTCTAATCAAATCTGGATGCTTATCCTTACAACTTTTAATTATATCCCAAGTATTGTCTTTAGAATCGTCATCAATAATAATAATTTCTATATTTTTATGTAGCTGCTGCATCGCTGAATCTATAGTTTCAACTATAAATTTTGAAGCATCAAACGCAGGTATTATTATGGACACTTTATCTTTCATAATCATTATTTATTTTGATTTAAAATTATGGTAAAGTTTTACAAAAGGAAAAATTACTTGATTTCTAAAAATAAAAAATGATAAAAAAAATGAAAGCAAAAGAACAATTAGTTTTAAACTTTTCTCATTGTAACCAATTATGTGAAGTAAGAATAGGCTAACACCAGGTATAACTAGTATTTTAAAAGATTTAACATGATACATCATTAAATTGATTAATGATTTTTTTAATGATAAAATCATTATATATGATTTTAAAAAAAAATTAATAAATAAAGCTACATTAACCATTATTGCAACATAATATAATTCGCCTAAATAAACACCTATAACCAAACATATTATAGTTATCGGTTTTTCATAAAATGTAATAAAATTTAAATATTTAGCCTTTCCTATTGACTTAACA
The DNA here is from genome assembly GCF_002163835.1 of Polaribacter sp. SA4-10. NCBI lineage: Bacteria > Pseudomonadati > Bacteroidota > Flavobacteriia > Flavobacteriales > Flavobacteriaceae > Polaribacter > Polaribacter sp. SA4-10. The sequence continues at coordinate 1,484,972 of NZ_CP019331.1, forward strand.
ACACTATCAATTAGAATGTTAAATGGTAATACAACAATCCCTAATGACATAATCTTAAAAATGGGAATCATCTCTACCCATTTAGAACCAAAAACCAAATTAACAATATCACTTCCAAAAATATAAAAAATAATTGCACAAGGAAAAATGACACTTGAAACTCCTAAAAGAAATTGACAATAAATATTAAATATTCTTTGAGTATCATTTTGAATTTTAGAAAAAACAGGATAAATAACTCTACCAATCGCAGACATAATTGTATTTACAGGCATTCGGACTGTTGATAACGATTTAGAATAAATACCTAAATTTAAATCTCCTAAATTACGACCAATTAAGACTTTATCAATAACAGAAGCAATAGTACCAAAAACTCCATTAATAAAAATAGCGAAACTAAACTTTAGAAGTTTCCTTATTGAAGCGAAACTAAATATAAATGAAGGAAGCCATTTAGAAAACCACCAAATTACAACAGCATATATAAGAGGCTTTAATAGATGCAGTATTACAAGTGACCAAACACCATAACCAATAGACGCAAAAAATATTGCAAAACTGAAACTTATGAAAGAACTTAGAATTTCTGAAATTCCAATTTCTTTAAAACGCATTTCTTTTTCTAATTTAATTTTTTGAACCATCCCAATACTATTAATTAGGACAATAAAACTCATTACTTTTGCAAAAGGAATGAGTTTCACATTTTTATAAAACTCGGCAATAAAATTCGCGGAAAAATAAATTGAAACAGTAATTATTACAGATATAATAATATTATACCAGAAAATAGTAGAATAATCCTTATCCTGAATGTTTTCTTTTTGGATAAGAGCCTCACCAAACCCAAAGTCTAAAAAAAGTCTACTAAAACCTGTTATTACAAGTACCATTCCAATAATTCCATATGCTTCAGGTCCTAAAACTCTAGCTAAATATATACCTAATGTAAAATTAATTATTACAGCACCTAAATTAGATGTTGCCGTCCATAAAACACCTTTAATAAATTGGTTTTTTAGATTTGCAGACATATTATTTACTTTTCCCTAAACTATATATTTTAAAACCAATTTTTTCAAATTTTTCTTTGTCTAGAATTTTACGGCCGTCAAAAATAAAGGCCGGTTTTAACATACTGTCGTAAATACGCTGCCAATCATAGGTTACAAACTCATCCCAATCCGTTAAAACAGCAATCGCATGGGCATCTTTAGCCGCTTCATACGGGTCATTTACAACGTTTAATAATTCTTTGTTTTTGATGTCATCCCTCGTATTTAAATATGCTAGATCTGCATATACTTGATACTCTTGTACCTTAGGATCATATACATGAACATTTGCATGTTCTTCTAACAAACCATCTGCCACATAAATGGCAGCAGATTCTCGTGTGTCATTGGTGTCTTTTTTAAAGGCCCAGCCTAAAAACGCTATTTTTTTTCCAGAGACCGTATTGAATAAGGTCTTGATAATATTATCAGAAAATCGTTTTTTTTGATGGTCATTCATAATAATGACTTGCTCCCAATAGTCAGCAACAGCATCCAATCCGTAAGATTTTGCGATATATACCAAGTTTAAAATATCTTTTTGAAAACAAGAACCTCCAAAACCAACAGAAGCCTGTAAAAATTTGGGTCCAATTCTACTATCCATACCAATGGCTTTTGATAATTCGTTGACATCAGCTCCTGTTACTTCGCACAATTCAGAAATTGAGTTAATTGAAGAAACACGTTGCGCCAAGAAAGCATTTGCGGTGAGTTTAGACAACTCTGAGGACCATACATTAGTAGTTAAAATTTGAGCGCTGGGTATCCAGTTTGCATACACTGCTACCAGTGCCTCCATCGCCTCTTTTCCTGCTACTGTTTGATCCCCACCAATTAACACCCTATCTGGGTTGTATAGATCTTGCACTGCAGTACCCTCTGCTAAAAATTCAGGATTGGATAATATTTGAAAATTCACCCCATTTCCTGTATTGTCTAAGATCGTTTTTATAGCTTCAGCCGTTCTTACGGGTAAAGTAGATTTCTCTACTATTATTTTATCAGTTTTAGCAACGCGCGCTATTTGACGCGCACACAATTCAATAAATTTTAAATCTGCCGCCATTCCTTTTCCTTTTCCATAGGTTTTGGTAGGCGTATTTACAGAAATAAAAATCATATCTGCTTTTTCAATAGCATCATCAACATCGGTAGTGAAAAATAAATTTCTATTTCTTGCCACTTTTACAACAGCATCTAAGCCAGGTTCATAAATTGGCAATTTACTTAAATCAGCATCATTCCAATCTGCGATGCGTTGTTCATTTAAATCTACAACTTCAACATTAATATGTGGACATTTTTCAGCAATTATAGCCATGGTTGGCCCACCAACATAACCAGCACCAATACAACAAATATTTTTAATAATTTTCATCTTACTTTTTTTTATTCAAATTATTTAATCTAAATAACATCAATTTACTCAGCTTGTTTCAAGATTTCATGACCCGCTTTTAATAAAACAACATCCTTGTTCATTAACGAGACATCACTTTTCATCATATCTTTTACTAAGGAAGCCAAATCATGTTCTGGAACCCATCCTAGTTTTGTTTTAGCTTTTGTTGGGTCTCCAATTAACAAATCTACTTCCGTTGGACGGAAATAAGACGGATCTACAGACAACACTTCTTTACCTATTTCTATTTGAAAATCTTTATGATTACAAGCAACAACATACGCTTTTTCGTCTACACCTTCTCCTTTAAATTCAACCTCTATACCAACTTCAAGAAAAGCAAAACGTACAAAGTCTCTTACTGTTGTAGTAACACCTGTTGCAATTACCCAATCTTCTGGTTTGTCTGCTTGTAAGATCATCCACATCATACGCACATAATCTTTGGCATGACCCCAATCACGTTTTGCTTCTAAATTACCTAAAAATACTTTTTCTTGTAAACCTAAAGCAATTTTAGCTACTGCACGCGTAATTTTCCTTGTTACAAATGTTTCACCTCTTCTTGGTGATTCATGGTTGAATAAAATACCATTACACGCAAACATATCATACGCTTCGCGATAATTCTTAGTGATCCAAAATCCGTATATCTTAGCTACTCCATAAGGTGATCTCGGATAAAATGGAGAAAGTTCATCATAAAAACCTTTGTCATTTTTATTTTCTGGCATCCCCCCATACAATTCTGAAGTAGAAGCCTGATAAATTCTTGTTTTCTTTTCTAGTCCTAAAATTCGTACCGCTTCTAAGATTCTTAAAGTACCTAATCCATCAACATTACCCACATATTCTGGAGTATCAAAAGAAACCGCAACATGAGACATCGCTCCTAAATTATAAATCTCATCTGGCTGACATTCTTGGATGATACGCGTCAGATTCATTGCATCCGTTAAATCTCCGTAATGTAATTTTAGTCTTAAATCTGGAGCATGAGGATCTTGATATAAATGATCTATTCGATCTGTATTAAACAAAGAAGACCTCCTCTTAATACCATGTACCATATAGCCTTTCTCTAATAGCAATTCTGCTAAATAAGACCCATCTTGTCCTGTAATTCCTGTAATTAATGCTACTTTCATTGTTCGTTGTTCGTTGTTCGTTACTCGTTGTTCGTTGCTCGTTGTTCGTTGTTCGTTAAACGATTGACGGTGGACGACAAACGATAATCGTTTTTTTTACTTTAGTGATTTTATTAATTTATACAACATCATTTTAATTCTTGTACATAATTCAAATAATTTCACATATTCTTCATTAGAAATATACGCTAAATCTTTTGCTAAAAACAATTGATAATTTGCTTCTTCCAAAGACCCTTTTGCAATATATAAAAATTGTATAAACTCTTTTTTATACTGTCTTCCTTGACCTTCTATTATATTTGTTGGAACACTACTAGCACTTCTTCTTATTTGATTGGTTAACCCATATTTTTCTGAAGAAGGAAAGTGTTTTGAAACTAGGTATACATCAAGAGTTAATTGATGGGCTAATTTCCAAACCTGTAGTTTACATTCCATTTTTTTGTTCGTTGTTACGTTGATCGTTGGACGGTGGACGAGAATCGATTTTACATTTTCACTTCTTTAATACTTTCTATATTCTCCAAAAACCAAGTATACGTTTTCTCGATCCCTTCTTCTAATTCTGTTGAATATTGCCAACCTAATTCTTTCATCTTAGAAACATCCATTAATTTTCTTGATGTACCATCTGGTTTTTCAGCATCCCAAACAATTTGACCTGTATGACCTGTGATTTTTTGGATTGTCTCTGCTAATTCTTTTATGGTAATGTCTTTACCTGATCCTACATTGTACAAATATTCAGGTAATTCATTTTCCAAAGCATACACAACAGCTTCTGCCATATCATCTACAAATAAAAACTCACGCATTGGAGTACCACTTCCCCATAAAACAACTTCTGAATTGTTATTGTTTTTTGCCTCATGAAACTTACGAAGCATTGCAGGTAATACATGAGAAGATTTTAAATCAAAATTATCATGAGTACCATATAGATTCGTTGGCATTAAGCTTACATAGTCTTTACTAAATTGCTTTCTAATAGCTTGACATGACTTAACTCCTGTGATTTTAGCGATTGCATACCACTCATTTGTAGGCTCTAGAGAATCTGTTAATAAATATTCTTCTTTTAAAGGCTGTGGTGCAAATTTCGGATAAATACAAGAACTTCCTAAAAATATAAATTTATTAACCCCTGATTTTAATGCGCCATCAATTAAATTATTCTGAATTTGCATGTTCTCCATTAAAAAGGGATAGGGAAAATCATTATTTGCTAAAATACCACCAACCTTAGCTGCAGCATCAATTACAATTACTGGTTTTTCAGTTGTATAAAAATCTTTAACAGCTTCTTGATTTCTTAAATCTAATTCTTTACTGGTTCTACCTAATAAATTAGTATACCCTTTTTTTTCTAAAGCTCTCCATACTGCCGAACCGACCATACCTCTATGACCAGCAATATATATCTTTGTTGACGTATCCATTAATAAAAAAATTATTTTCCAATTTGATAATATTCAAATCCTTTATCCTCTAAATTAAATGCATTGTATTGATTTCTACCATCAAAAATAACTGGAGAATTCAATTGAGATTTTATTTCCTCAAAATCAGGCGATCTAAATTCCTTCCATTCTGTTAAAAGAATTAAAGCCTCAGCTCCTTTTAAAACGTCATATTTAGAATCATAATAAGTGATCCCTTCTACATCTTTTAAATAACATTCTTTAGCTTCCTCAATCGCTTTAGGGTCATAAGCATGTAATTTTGCACCTCTACTCAACAATTCTTTTACAACATATATTGATGGTGCTTCACGCATATCATCTGTACCTGGCTTAAAGGCCAAACCCCATAATGCAAAAGTTAACCCCGATAAATCTTCTCCAAACTTTTTTACAATTTTCTGAGCAATTACTAATTTTTGAGCGTCATTAACATCCTCTACTGAGGTTATTAAATTTGCTTTATATCCGTGTTCTTCAGCAATTTTCTTTAATGCTTTTACATCTTTTGGAAAACAAGACCCTCCATAACCAGCACCTGGATAAATAAAACTATAGCCTATTCTTTTATCTGAACCAATACCTATTCTTACTTGATTTGCATCTGCCCCCACTCTTTCACAAATATTTGCAATTTCATTCATAAACGAAATTTTAGTTGCTAACATAGCATTAGCAGCATATTTCGTCATTTCTGCAGAGCGAATATCCATCGTTATAAAACGATCATGCGTTCTAAAAAAAGGTGAATATAATTGTTTCATTGCACCAAAAGCATATTCAGAATCTGCTCCAATAACCACTCTATCTGGTTTCATAAAATCATCTATCGCTGCTCCTTCTTTTAAGAATTCTGGATTTGAAACTACATGAAACTTTAACTGAACACCTCTTTTATCTAATTCCTTTTGTATTGTTGCTTTTACTTTATCCGCTGTTCCAATTGGAACCGTTGATTTATCAACAATTACCAATTCTTTATTCATTGACTCACCTATAGATTTAGCTACTGCTAAAACATATTGCAAATCTGCAGAACCATCTTCTCCCGTTGGTGTTCCCACAGCAATAAAAACTATCTTTGCATTTGAAATTGCATTAGGTAAGTTTATAGTAAAATCAAGATTTTTATTCTTTACATTTTTTAAAACCATCGCTTCTAACCCAGGTTCAAAAATGGGAATAATCCCTTTATTTAATTTTTCAATTTTTATAGCATCAATATCAACACAGGTAACACAATTCCCCATTTCCGCAAAACAAGTTCCAGAAACCAAGCCAACATAACCTGAACCAACTATAGCTATATTCATTCTTATTTATTTTTTAACAACCATGAAGATGACTGAATTTTATCTCCTAAACCATCAATTAATTGAATACCTAATTCATTACAAATTGGCGCTTCAGGAATCGAATTATTATCCTGATCTCCGCCATTAGCGAAACCAAGGTCATACTCTTCATTGAATTTTTCGTGTAAATTTGCGATGGAAGCACAAACCGTTCTATCTTTATCAATAGAAATCATTGCTTTATCAACAGCTTTAATATTCTGAACAATAAACAAACGTTCATCTTCTTTTTGAAATTCTTTAGATCCTTTTAATGCTCGTTGAAAATCGCTATTCACAATTACAAAAAGCGCATCTGCTAATGCTTTTGCATTATTAAAGTATTCTAAATGTCCTTTATGGATTGGGTTAAAGTACCCAGAAACGATGATTGCTTTTTTCTTCATGCTTTTTCAACTTTTTTTTTTGACAAATATATAATTATTTATTTAATAACATAAGGGTGCTTATCCCCTTTTTTATCAATTGTCAAACTCCTAATATCATGCACTATTTGTATTGACTTTTCAGAATCCATCAACCCAAAACCATTTCCTTTTAATATTTGCTCATAACTTTTGGTATGCAAATCTGTAAAACCAGCACTAAATTCTAATTCTTGACCATCTATTGTAATGGAACGAAAAGTTTTTTGCGCCATTTCTTTTATCTGCGCCGGTAAATCATTTTCATTAATTGAGAGAAACCATCGTACCCTCGCATTCTTAAACTCTAAATAACCTGCCGCTTTGTCTTTTTCTCTTAAATGCACAATATTCTCTTGAACATCTCCAAAAACCCAAGAAAGCATATCATAAAAATGAACACCAATATTTGTTGCGATTCCACCAGACTTACTTTCATCACCTTTCCAAGAAACATCATACCACTTTCCTCTTGAAGTAATATACGTTAAATCTACCTCATACTTTTCTTTTTTATTCTCAGCGTCTACCTTATTCTTTAATTTAATAATACTTGGATGCAACCTTAATTGTAAAATTGTATTAATCTTTTGACCCGATTCTTTCTCAATATCCATTAATGCAGCTACATTCCATGGATTTAAAACTAATGGTTTTTCACAAATTGCATCTGCTCCTCTTCTTAAAGCCATTCTAATATGAGCATCATGTAAGTAATTTGGAGTACAAATACTCACATAATCTAAAAGAGTTCCTGCTCTTTTTAATTTCTCTATATGACGATCAAAACGCTCAAATTCAACAAAAAAATCTGCACTTGGAAAATAACTATCCATAACTCCAACACTATCAAATTTATCTAGTGCAGCAATTAGCGTGTTATTTGTATCTTTTATTGCCTTTAAATGTCTTGGAGCAATATAACCTGCAGCTCCTATTAAAGCGAAATTTTTCATTAACTATAAAAATTTATCTACTATTTCTGATGAAAGAAAATTCTTAACATCATATATTATTGCTTTTTCTTTTTTAAGTGATTGTAAATCTAATTCCTTAAATTCTTTATGGGCTACTGTTAAAACTATTGCATCAAATTTTTGATTTGGCAGTTTGTTTTCTGATAACAATAGGTATTCTTTCTTAACTTCTTTTGGGTTTGCATTGGGATCAAAAACGACAACATTTGCGCCATAGTCTTTAAGCTCGTTCACCACATCAACAGCCTTGGTATTTCTAACATCTGGACAGTTTTCTTTAAAAGTAATTCCTAGAACAAGAATATCTGCTCCTTTTACTTTTATATCTTTCTGAATCATCAGTTTAGCAACTTCTGAAGCCACATATTTCCCCATACTATCATTAACTCTTCTTCCAGATAAAATAATTTCTGGGTGATATCCAAATTCTTGCGCTTTTTGTGCCAAATAATAGGGATCAACACCAATACAATGTCCACCAACTAAACCGGGTTTAAAAGGAAGGAAATTCCATTTTGTACCGGCTGCCTCTAAGACATCTTGTGTATTTATATCCATCAAATTAAAAATCTTAGCTAATTCATTTACAAAAGCGATATTGATATCTCTTTGCGAATTTTCAATAACTTTTGCTGCTTCAGCAACTTTTATTGTTGGCGCTAAATGTGTACCCGCTAAAATAACTGAATTATATAAAGCATCTACTTTTTTTCCAGTTTCTAGCGTTGAACCAGAGGTAACTTTTAAAATTTTTTCAACGGTATGTTTTTTATCTCCCGGATTAATTCTTTCTGGAGAATATCCTGCAAAAAAATGGTTATTAAATTCCAGTCCAGAAACTTCTTCTAGCACCGGTACACAATCTTCTTCTGTTGCTCCTGGATAAACAGTAGACTCATAAATAACGATATCGCCTTTTTTTAAAACCGTTCCAATTGTTTCACTTGCATTAATTAAAGGCGTTAAAACAGGTCTATTGTTTTTATCAACTGGTGTTGGAACCGTAACGATATAATAATTACAGTCTTTAATGTCATGTATTGATGAAGAGCAAAAAAGGCCATTATCATTAGAGTTACAACTTACTAAAACAGCATTTAGAACCTCTTCTTCAACTTCTAACGTTTTATCAACGCCAGATTTCAACTCAGAAACTCGTTTTTCATTTACATCAAAACCTACAACGGAATACTTAGTCGCAAATAACCTTGCCAATGGCAGCCCTACATACCCTAAACCTATAACTGCTATTTTTATTTGTTTATTCATTTTTTTTATACTTATACAGATTTTAAAGACTAAAACTAAGAAATAGACGAAGGCTTTGATTTGTCTTCGTTTTTGGCTTTAGTCTTCGTTTTTGTTTGTCTTAGTCTTATTGTCTTTCTAATTATTTATTATTATTTTTCTTAAACTATAAATTATTTTCTGCAAACTAATACATTTATATATAATTCCATCAAGCTTATTTTTAGAAATATATTTTAGTCCAAAAGAAATTCTAACCTGTGTTTCTAACTCAAAAACGGAACCCAAACTAATTTCTAAAAACCTTGCAAAATCTTTTTCTGAATTCCTAGATGCACCTCAGCTATATTTGAAGGTATAGATGTTGCTGATCTTGTAATTTGAGAAGTTAATGAATACTTTTCATTTGAAGGAAAATCAGCAACTAACTTGTATATATCTTGTACCAGTTGCATACTATCAATCCAAATATCATATTTTCTAAAATCTCTCAATATTCCTTAGTTTTAGTCTTTGCCTTAGTTTTTGTGTTTTTTTTTGGCTTTAGCCTTAGTCTTGGTCTTTGTCTTAGTTATTAAAGATTTTCCCAATACCATTTTACGGACTCCTTCAGTCCTTTTTGTAACGAAAATTTAGGGTTATAACTTAAAAACTGTTTTGCTTTTTGGGTATCTGCATGAGAATGAGGTATATCTCCAACTCTATTTTCGCCATATTTAATGGCTATTTCAGCAATAGTTTTATCAAATTCTGAAAGATATTTTTTCAAAAAGCCTACTAAATCATTCAACGTATTTCTATCACCAAAAGCGACATTATAGACTGTGTTTAATGCTTCTTTATTGTGTGTTACTAAACTCAATAAATTAGCCTGAATTACATTGTCAATATATGTGAAATCTCTTGAATAAGAACCATCTCCGTTTATCACAGGTGATTCTCCTCTCATTAACTGACTAACAAATTTGGGAATTACCGCTGCATAAGCACCATTTGGGTCTTGCTTTCTACCAAAAACATTAAAATATCGAAGTCCTATCGTTTCCAAACCATAGGTTTTAGAAAAAACATCTGCGTATAATTCGTTCACATACTTAGTAACTGCATAGGGAGACAAAGGCTTTCCAATAACGTCTTCTACTTTTGGCATTGACTTTGAATCACCATAGGTTGAAGAACTTGCAGCATAAACAAAACGTTTAACGCTATTATCTCTAGATGCCACTAACATGTTTAAAAAACCCCCAACATTTACATTGTTTGATGTAATAGGGTCTTTTATAGATCGTGGAACAGAACCTAAAGCCGCTTGATGCAAAACATAATCTACCCCTTTAGTTGCTTTGATGCAATCATTTAAATTCCTAATATCTCCTTCAATTAATACAAACTTTGGATTCTCTAAAAAGGTAGAAATATTCTCTCTTTTACCTGTTGAAAAATTGTCTAGACAAACAACTGTATTATTCTTACTTAATAACGCTTCACACAGATTAGAACCAATAAATCCTGCTCCTCCTGTTACCACTATTTTTTTTCCAGACAAGTCAATATTCATCAACAAAAATTTAATTTATTTTTCGGATACGAATGTACAAAAAATGTTTTTATTCTACTCCTTTAGAGAATAGTCTAAAACAAAAAAATCCTTCACAAATTGTGAAGGATTTTACTTTGGTGGGCAATGAGGGATTCGAACCCCCGACCCTCTCGGTGTAAACGAGATGCTCTGAACCAACTGAGCTAATTGCCCTTAGCGGGTGCAAATATAACAGCCTTTTTTAATTAACCAAAGAAAAAACAAAATTATTTTTAAATTATTTCTGCAACAACAAAAGTACTTCCTCCAACATAAATTATATCTTGCTGATTTGCATTGCCTAAAGCCTGTTTATACGCTTTTTTTACAGATGAATATTTTTTTCCTTTTAAATCAAAAACGAATGCCTTTTCATATAAAATTTGCTCAGACATCCCTCTAGGAATGTTTGGTTTGCAAAAATAGTAGATTGCTTCCTTTGGAAATAGCGGTAAAACCTCTTCTAATTTCTTATCAGAAACTACACCTAAAACAATGTGTAGTTTTTTATACTTTTCTTTTTTCAGTTGATTTAAAACAATATTTAATCCTTCTTTATTATGAGCTGTATCACAAATTACTTTTGGATTTTCTTGTAAAATCTGCCACCTTCCTTTTAGCGTTGTATTTTCTACAACAGCTAAAAATCCCTCTGAAATATTTTTATCTGAAACCTGAAAACCTTTTAGTTGTTTTATTGCTGCAAATGCAGTTTTTGAATTCTTCTTTTGATACGCTCCCAACAAATCTGTTTTGTACACTTTTTCATCATCCGAAGCAAAGAAAATTTCAGAATTCCTTTCTTTCGCTTTTTCTAAAAAAACATGCTTAACCTCAACTTGCTCTTCACCAATAATAACTGGAATATTCTCTTTTATAATACCTGCTTTTTCAAATGCAATTTCCGGTAAAGTTTCGCCAAGAAACTGCGTATGATCTAAACCTATATTTGTAATTACAACAACCTCTGGATTTATAATATTTGTAGAATCTAATCGTCCTCCTAAACCAACTTCAATAATAGCAATATCAACCTTTTCATCAGCAAAGTAATCAAAAGCCATTCCCACCGTCATTTCAAAAAAAGACAGTTTTTGTTGCTCTAAAAAATCTTTATGTTGTTTTATAAAAGAAGTAACTTTTCTTTTAGGAATTTCATTTCCATTAACTCTAATTCTCTCTGTAAAACTCTTTAAATGTGGTGACGTGTATAAACCAACTTTATACCCAGCTTCTTGCAAAATTGAAGCCAACATATGGCTTGTAGAGCCTTTGCCATTCGTTCCTCCTACATGAATTGATTTAAACCGATTCTCAGGAAATTTCAACTCCTTTGAAAAAGCTACTATATTTGTTAAATCTTTTTTGAATGCGGTCTTACCTTCCCTTTGATACATAGGTAATTTCGCAAACATCCAGTCTAATGTTTGTTGATAATTCATACTGCAAAAATACGTGATTATTTAGACAAAGAAAACTTATAAATGATAGTTCCCATTTGTTTTGTTGGCGCATTTTTATCTGCATTCCACTTGGTTTTTAAAGCAGCCTCTTTTGCAGGTTTTAATAGACAAGCAGCTGTATTTGTAGAACCTTTTACACCTGGAATTGCACTAATTACTTTTCCGTTTTTATCAACCTGAATGCGCACAACAACAGTTCCTTCTTCTTGACAATCTGGCCGTTCTATTGGTTTTGATAAAGCTTTTCTTCCTGCAAGGTTATAATTTCCATCAGAACCACTTCCTGTGTTTCCATAATATTTAGAAGAATTTGCATCTCCTTTTTCTTCTCCTTTTACTCCAGCCTCTTTAGTATCTCCTTCTCCTTTTCGATTTCCATCAGCAGCATTGCCATTTAACAAATTATTTAAAGCGTCTTGTGTTTCTTTTGATGGTTTAGGTTTTGGTTTTTTCTTTGGAATTTCTTTTTTAACAACCTCTTTTACAGGTTCTTTTTTTACTTCTTTAACTTTCTCAACAACAGGAACATTCTTCACTGTTTCATCTGTTATAATTTCTTCTTCAATGATTTCTTTTGGAATTTCTTTTACTTCTTCTTCAACAACTTCTTGTCTCTCAATTACTTTTGGAGTTGAAATTTTCTTTGTTTTCTCAACAGGTTCTCCACTACCCACTTCTGAAGTTCCAAAATTTATTGCCAACCCGTATTCTTCTGGAGGATCTAAATAGTGCATTCCATAATTGAAAATTCCGAATACCAGAAGCATCAGAATAACAACTGTAATTACAGCCGATTTACGTTTATGTTTGGTGTCTAAAACAGGCATTTTATTTTCCGCCTTTTACAGCTAAAATCATTTTTAATTTATTCTTATTTGCAATATCAATCACTTTCATAACATTTTTATAAGGAGCATCTTTATGTCCCCTAATAATAATTGTTTTCTTTTTATCGATACCCACTTTTCTTAAAATCTCACTTTCTAATTTTGATGAACTCACCTTTGTTTTATCAATATAAAACAATGATTTACTCGTAATTGTTACTGCAACAGACTTATTATTCTCCGTCTTCCCTCCTGCTTTTGGCAACAAAACATCAATTGCACTTACGGTTACCAAAGTTGATGTAAGCATAAAAAAGATCAACAATAAGAAAACAATATCTGTCATTGACGACATATTGAAAGAGGGGTCTACTTTATTTCTTCCGCGTAAATTCATTTTAAACTGGCTCGTTTAATAAATCTAAAAACTCTACAGATTTTGCTTCCATTTGATATACAACTTTATCTGTTCTTACCACCAAATGATTATACGTAACATAAGCGATAATACCTACAATTAAGCCTCCAACTGTTGTTGTCATTGCTGTATACAAACCATCAGAAAGTAACTTAATATCTATTTGTCCTCCTGCATTTGCTATTTCATGAATGGCAATTATCATTCCAATTACAGTTCCTAAAAAACCAATCATTGGTGCTGCTCCTGCAATTGTTGCTAAAACACTTACGTTTTTTTCTAATTGATACACCTCTAACTTACCTGCAGTTTCAATTGCAGTATTTATATCTTCTAAAGGCTTTCCTATTCTAGAAATTCCTTTACCAATTAACCTTGCTGTTGGTGTATCTGTAGAATTACATAATTCTTTAGCAGACTCTAACTTACCGTTAGAAACATAATCTTTAATCTGATTCATAAAGTTTTTATCAACTTTAGAAGCAGATTTTATGGCAAAAAATCGTTCGAAATAAATATACAATGCTACTGCCAATAAAACAAAAAGTAGCGCAATAATGATTTGCCCTCCTAAACCTCCATCCATAATTAATTTATAGATAGAAAGTGTTTTTTCTTCTGAAGCAACTGCCTCCAAAAGTTCTTTATTCTCTTGAAAAAATGATATCATTCAATTTTCTTTTTAAAGTTCTATTTAAATAACGACTATTCTTTTTTTAAATTGTTTCATAAAAAAGAATAACAGTTTCTGTATCTCAAAAAAAAAAATGCCATTCTGTATTTTTACAAAATGACATTTCTTTAAATTATTTAAAGATGGTTACACAAACATTCTTATGACTACGAACGCTGCTGAACCCACTAAAAACCCTATTAATGCTAACCAAGATATTTTTTTAAAATACCAAAAGAAATCTATTTTCTCCATTCCCATTGCAACAACACCTGCAGCAGAACCTATAATTAACATAGACCCTCCAGTACCCGCAGAAAACGCAATAAAATGCCATAAAGGATCATCTAAACCTTCAGAAAACATACCTAAACTTGCTGCTACTAATGGAACATTATCAATAACCGCAGAACCGATACCTAATAAGATAACAACCAAATCTGAGACTACTGTTCCGTCTAACTCTGAGCCCATCAAAGGAATTCCTTGTTTTAAACTATCTGCGAAGTTGAATAAAATACCTAAAGATTCTAAAGCCGCAACTGCCATTAAAATACCTAAGAAAAATAAAATACTCGGCATTTCTATTTTAGATAATGAGGCGTGAACAGGACTGTGATTTGCATGTTCATCGGATTCTGCACTATTAAAATCTGTCATAGAAAACTTAGAACGACTATAAATTTCAGCAAAAGTTGCAACAACCGCCAGAGAAAGCATCATTCCCACATAAGGAGGCAAATGTGTTACTGTTTTAAATACAGGAACAAATAAAATTGATCCCAATCCTAAATACAACATTCTTCCACTATGTTGGCTTTTTGGTTTTTCTACTTCATTCTCATCAAACTCAATATCTCCTTTAAATGCTGGTAAAAATGTTGCTAGAAAAGAAGGAACAATCATACATAGTAATGAGGGAATAAATAAGTAGGTAAATAACATTCCCGTACTTACTTTATCTCCAATCCAAAGCATTGTTGTAGTTACATCTCCAATTGGTGAAAAAGCGCCACCTGCATTTGCAGCTATAATAATTAAACCTGCAAACCAAATTCTATCTTCTTTTGCTTTAACAATTTTCTGTAAAATAGAAATTAATACAATTGTAGCCGTTAAGTTGTCTATAATTGCAGATAAAATAAAGGCCAATATAGAAAACATCCATAAAAGCTTCTTTTTACTTTTAAAGTTCACATATCCTTTAATAGTAGAAAAACCATCGAAATAATCTATGATTTCTACAATGGTCATTGCTCCTAAAAGGAACACTAAAATTTCAGCAGTTTTACCTAAATGATGTAATAAGGTTTCTTCTACCAAATGCAGTTTATCATCATGTGCTAAACCACCAAAACCATCTACTAAAGCGTGCTTACTGGAATCAAACCAAGTTGTAAAATTATCTACCCCAAGAGCAACCAAAGCCCAACATACAGCCATCATAATTAATGCTGGTATTAGTTTATCTAATTTTAAATTATGCTCTAAAGTAATGGCTAAATACCCCATTACAAATACTATAATAATTACTGATTCCATATTCTCTGATTTAGTTTATATCAATTGTTTAAGCGCTATTTCGAACGCAGTTGAACATATTTTTGTTTTTGACGCACTTTTTTTAAACGTTTTTTGCAATGCTTGTTTTATGATATTCGAGGTATCATCAAAGATTGCTTTATCTTGCATTGGTAGCGCAACTCTTGCCTCCATTAAATAGGCAAAAACTCGAGCAATACCACAGTTAGATATAAAATCTGGCAACAAACTTAAATGCGTATCTGTATGTTCCATGATCGGTCCAAAGAAAATTTCTTTGTCGGCAAAAGGAACATTTGCACCCGGCGAGATTACTTCTAGTCCAGAATCAATCATTTGCTGAACTTGATCCTTAGACACCAATCTTGACGCCGCTGCAGGAACAAAAATTTCCGCTGGCAAACTCCATATTTTTTCATTAATATCTTCAAAAGGAATCATGCTTTCAGAAAC
Source organism: Polaribacter sp. SA4-10 (assembly GCF_002163835.1). Taxonomy (NCBI): domain Bacteria; kingdom Pseudomonadati; phylum Bacteroidota; class Flavobacteriia; order Flavobacteriales; family Flavobacteriaceae; genus Polaribacter; species Polaribacter sp. SA4-10. The sequence continues at coordinate 1,500,985 of NZ_CP019331.1, forward strand.
GAGCTGGTTGCCGTCTTTTGCTAAGAACAAAGCAGTCATTTCTTCCACAGAAAACCCTTCTTCCTTAATTACACCGCCTTCTCTGTCTATAATTCCAACAACTTTAGCACCTAATTGCGTTAAATAATAAGCCGCAGCAGAACCCACATTTCCAAATCCTTGAACAATGGCTCTTTTTCCTTCAATTTTACCTCCGTAAATGTTATAATAATGTCTTACAGCTTCGGCAACACCGTAACCAGTTAACATATCTGCAACCGTATATTTTCTTGATAAATCAGGAGAAAACTGCTTGTCTTCTATTACTTTAATCACACCTAAACGCAATTGCCCAATTCTATTTATTTTATCTGCTTCAGTTGGTTTAAAATGTCCGTTAAAAATACCTTCTTGTGGATGCCAAACACCACAATCTTCTGTAATCGGAATTACATCTTTATCTGCATCTACATTTAAATCTCCACCAGTACCATAATAATGTTTTAAAAGCGGTGTAACTGCTTTGTACCATCGCTCTAAAACCTGTCTTTTTCTTGGATCATTAGGGTCGAAATTAATACCCGATTTAGCACCTCCAATGGCAGGTCCTGAAACCGTAAACTTGACTTCCATTGTTTTTGCCAAAGACAGTACTTCATTCATGTCTAAACCTTTCCTCATTCTTGTTCCTCCACCAGCTGCACCGCCTCTTAATGAGTTTATTACGGTCCAACCCTCTGCTTCAGTTTCTTGATCTTTCCAGTGAAAAACAATCTCAGGTTGCTTATTTTCGTATTTTTTTAATAATTCTTTCATTCTAAAAATTTAAATAAATTAACTTTCTTTTTTTTTACTTTTTTAAACAATTTTAATTTTGAGTTAAAGTCCCCTTCAGGGGAAAAGTTAAAGCTGATTCATTAAAAATAAATTTTAAATATTATTAAGTTGATACCTTACAAACTTACAGTAAAAAAATGGTTGTTCAAATTATTATTGAACCCCACTTGGTAAAAAAACTTCACCAGATGAATGATCCATTTTTGAACCCGTAACAGAACTTAAACAATTTACCTGACTATCAAGCTTTAACAAGCCTAAAAAAGAAAAAACAAGCGCTTCTTTAAAGTTTATAATTTCCGAATTTAATACCTCAATTTTAATATTAGATTTTTCTTCAATACATTTTATTAAAAATTGATTAAAAACACCACCTCCAGTCATTAAAACCGAATTATTATTAGCAATAACTTTACTAACTTGAATTGCAATATGGGCTACAAATGTTCTTAATACTGATGAAACATCCGTTTCCAAAGAATCAATTAAAGGAAATATTTTTTGCTGTACCCATTCCAAACCTAATGATTTTGGAGGTTCTTTATCATAAAAATCTAAGGAATTCAACTTATTTAAAAGCACTGTATTTATTTTTCCTCTAGAAGCAATTTCTCCAGATTCATCATACTCAAAGCCTAATTTCTGCGCATACAAATTCATTACAATATTTACAGGGCAAATATCAAAAGCAATTCTTTTTCCTTCTTTATTAAAAGAAACATTAGAAAACCCTCCCAAATTTACACAAAAATCATAATTACCAAACAACAATTCATCACCAATAGGAACCAAAGGCGCTCCTTGACCTCCCAATTTTACATCTTGAGTTCTAAAATCACAAACAACTTTTTGTTTTGTTTTATCTGCAATTATTTGTCCATTTCCAATTTGTAGCGTAATTCCTTTTTCTGGCTGATGTAAAATTGTATGTCCATGAGAAGCTACAAAATCTATATTTTCAATAGAAAACTTATCAATAAAATCATTAATAACATCCCCCAATAAAACACCATATTCAATATCTAAACGCTGCAAATCATCCGAAGAAAAATGGATTGCATTTTGTAAAGTTTCTTTCCATTTTCTAGAGTATGAAACTGTTTCACTATGTAAAATTTTAAATTTAATGTAGTTGTTTACAGCAAATTCTGCATAAACCAAATCGATTCCATCTAAAGAGGTACCAGACATTAATCCTATAGAAAAAAGGGATGTTTTATTCATATTTGTAAAAATAACAAATGTCTGTTGAAAATTTGTTACGAAATCGATATCTTTGAACACAATTTTTACGAAAATAACAAAAGATATACAATGGATTTTAGCTTAACAGAAGAACACATCATGATACGTGATGCCGCAAGAGATTTTGCGCAAACAGAATTATTACCTGGTGTTATTGAAAGAGATAACAAGCAAGAATTCCCAAATGAGTTAGTAAGAAAAATGGGCGATTTAGGCTTTTTAGGAATTATGGTGGACCCAAAATATGGAGGAAGTGGTATGGATGCTATTTCTTACGTATTAATTATGGAAGAACTTTCTAAGATAGATGCTTCTGCATCCGTAATTGTTTCTGTTAACAACTCTTTAGTTTGTGCTGGTTTAGAAGCATATGCTTCTGAAGACCAAAAACAAAAATATTTAACAAAATTAGCAACAGGAGAATTTGTAGGCGCATTCTGTTTAAGCGAACCAGAGGCGGGTTCAGACGCAACTTCACAAGCAACAACTGCAGAAGACAAAGGAGATCACTATTTAATTAATGGAACAAAAAACTGGATTACAAGTGGTGGACGTGCAGACGTTTATTTAGTAATTGCGCAAACAGATAGAGAAAAAGGACACAGAGGAATTAATGCTTTCATCTTAGAAAAAGGACTGGACGGTTTTCATATTGGACCTAAAGAAGACAAATTAGGAATCAGAGGTTCAGATACACACACTTTGCAGTTTAACGATGTAAAAGTACCAAAAGAAAACAGGATTGGAGAAGATGGTTTTGGATTTAAATTTGCAATGAAAACACTTTCTGGAGGAAGAATTGGTATTGCCGCACAAGCTCTAGGAATTGCTGCAGGAGCTTATGAATTGGCTTTAAAATACTCTAAAGAACGTAAAGCATTTGGAACAGAAATTTGCAATCATCAAGCAATTGCGTTTAAATTAGCAGACATGCACACAGAAATTGAAGCTGCAAGAATGCTAGTTATGAAAGCTGCTTGGGATAAGGATCAGGGCAATAATTACGATATGTCTAGTGCAATGGCAAAACTATACGCGAGTAAAGTTGCTATGGAACACACGGTAGAAGCGGTTCAAATTCATGGTGGAAATGGTTTTGTAAAAGATTATCATGTAGAGCGTTTAATGCGAGATGCAAAAATTACGCAGATTTACGAAGGAACTTCAGAGATTCAGAAAATTGTAATTTCTAGAGGAATTATCAAAGGATAAACTACTCATTATATATAGTACCTAAAAATCCATCTTTTTAAAAGGTGGATTTTTCTTTTGTGCGCAACCTTTCAGGTCAGGATTTCCGCACTCGCTTTTCTCGGCCTGAATAAATTTCAGAGCCTCAAAAGAGCTCAAACAAATGCTTCAATCCTTTGCGCAGGCATTTTAACCAGCTACACTTTAAAATCAATATCATATAATTGCAAACCAGAACCTGGCGCAACATTTCGTAAAAATTTCTGATCGTTATCTTCTTTTAAAGAGTCTTCAATAAACTGTAATGTTATATTTTCTCTACCCAACTCAAATAAAGTAGCCATCATTAAACGTATTTGATAACGCAAAAAACCTCTCCCTCTTACTTTTAACACATAACTTGTTTCAGGAAAAAAATTAGCCGTTAAAACATCATTCTCAATAATTTCACAAGAATCAATCTTTCTATTAAAGATCGTATTTGCAGATGGCTTTGTGCAATATTTATGAAAATAGTGCTCTCCTTCAAATAGTTTCGCACCAGACTTCATCAAATCAATATTTAAATCTTCTTGTAAGCCAGAAATAAAAGGTGCTGCAAATGGATGATTTTTTTGACCAAAAGAAAAATAGTAATGATACTCTTTAATCTTCTCAGAATTAATAAGATTAAAATCGCCTGACAATTCATTAAAAGAAATCGCTTTTAAATCTGCTGGAGCGTTTTTATTAAAATCTTCTAAAAAGGAAGTTTCATCGAACTCAAACCTTGTAAAGAGATTAATATAATAGGTATTTGCAGATACTTTAGCATCTGTTCTACCAACTCCAATCGTTTTATAATTGGTGTTTTCAAAAACAAATGACAACGTTTTATCAACAATATCATGCAATGTCTTTGTGTTTGGCTGTTTTTGCCATCCAGAAAAGCGAAAACCAAGGAACTGGATTTTAATTAAATAAGAAAACGGGTATTTCATAGGCTCAAAAATACAACAAATTGATCTTTTTTTTAAAAAAGTGCATTTTTATGAATATCACAAAATTATAGATATCATTTTTTAATACCTCGTATTTAGATACCCTAAAAAACTATAAAATGAATTAATCTTAATTTTACCCCTATTTTTTTAAGGGTACTGTCATAAAATACATCGTTTTTTAAAAAACACCCCCTTGTTTATATAAATTAAATATATACTTTTGACCCAGTTCAACTAAATAAATAACACAACAAACACTAAAAGAACATTTATTATGAAAAAAATTATTTTTACTTTACTACTAGCAACTAGCTTAGTAGCAACTGGACAAGAAAAAGAAGACAAGGGTACATTTACGCTAAGCGGAACTGTAGACACTTACTACTCTACTAACTTATCAACTTCAGATATTGGTACTACTGGAATTTTATCAGATGTTGCTGCAAATGGTTTTGGTTTAGGAATGGCTAATACTATTTTCTCTTATGAAAAAGGAAAAGCAGGAATTGTTGCAGATTTAACTTATGGACCAAGAGCAAATGCTGCAAATGCATACACAGGAGCAATTAACCAACTATATGCTTACTACAATGCTTCTGAGAAAATAACATTTACTTTAGGACAATTTAATACATTCTACGGGTATGAAGTTATTTCTCCTGCAGGAAACTTTAACTACTCTGTATCTTATTTATTTAATGCAGGACCTTTTTCTCATACAGGTTTAAAAATGGATTATGCTGCCTCAGAAGATCTATCTTTTATGTTTGCAGTAACAAACCCTCATGGAGTTGTAGAGGGCGCAAATAGCACTTCAGACGACTACCAATTAGGTTTTCAAGCAGGATATAAAGGACAGTACTTTAACCTTGCGTATGGTGCAGATGGTTTTGGAGATAAAGATGTTTTATACCTAGATTACACAGGTGGTTTTGACTTATCTGATTCATTTTTCGTAGGAATAAACGCTGCTTATGCAAATTCAGATGACGCTGATGCAGGTTACCAAGGATTCGCTTTATACTTACAGAATGCATTTTCAGACACTTTCTCATTAGGTTTAAGACCAGAGTTTTTTACAGTAACTTCTGGAAGTGATGATACAACTATAACTGCATTTACTTTATCAGGAAACACCTCTTTAACGGATAGTTTAAAATTGATTACAGAAGTAAGATATGATACTTCAGGAGATGACGTAATCTTTGTAGGAGGTAAAGACAATGCATCAGGCTTAACTATTGCTGCAGTTTACTCTTTCTAAAAAATATTTTTACTAACTAAAAATTTATATAACATGAGTTTATTTTTAACATTATTTCAAGAAACTACAGTATCTGAAGCTGCTAAAGTTTTAGAACAAGTAAATGGAGATATGGGAATGCTGTGGATGCTAATTGCTGGTATCTTAGTATTCTTAATGCAAGCAGGATTTACCTTGGTAGAATCTGGTATGACAAGATCTAAAAATGCAGTTAACATTGCAATGAAAAACTTACTAGACATTTGTGTAGGTTCATTAACTTTTTGGCTAGTAGGTTACTCTTTAATGTACGGAGACACCTCTAATGGATGGTTCTTTTGGGGCGGTTTATTTCAAGGTGAAGGCGCAGATTTATTCTTCCAAACAATGTTTGCTGCAACAACTGCAACAATTGTTTCTGGTGCAATAGCAGGTAGAACAAAATATACTACTTATATTATTTTCTCTTTAGTAATGACAGCTGTAATCTATCCTATTTCAGGTGGATGGCAATGGCAAGGTGAAGGCTGGTTAACAAAACTAGGTTTCATTGATTTTGCAGGTTCTTCAATTGTACACTCTGTAGGTGGATGGGCTGCTTTAGTTGCTGCATTTATGGTAGGTCCTAGAATAGGAAAATATGTAAACGGAAAAGTGTTACCTATTCCTGGTCATAATCAAGTATTAGCAACTTTAGGTGTATTTATCCTTTGGTTTGGATGGTTTGGTTTTAACGGTGGATCTCAATTAGCTTGGGGTGGCGCTGATGCAATTGCTGCTTCTAACGTAGTATTAATAACAAATTTATCTGCAGCTGCAGGTGGGTTAGGTGCTTTAATTACAACTTGGATCTGGTATGGTAAACCAAATTTATCACAAACATTAAACGGAGTTTTAGCTGGTTTAGTAAGTATTACTGCTGGTTGTGGAAACATGTCTGCTGGTGGAGCTGTACTTGCTGGTTTAATAGGAGGTGTTATTGTAGTGTTTGCTATTGAATTTATAGAGAAAAAATTAAAAATTGATGACGCTATTGGTGCTGCTTCTGTGCATGGTGTTGCAGGTGCTTGGGGTACTTTAGTTATTGGTCTTTGGGGCGTAGATGGAGATGCTGCTATTGGATTGTTTAATGGTGGTGGCGCTTCTCAATTAGGTGTTCAAGCAATTGGAGTTTTAGCATATGCTGCATGGGCTATTGGTTTATCTTTTATTGTTCTTGGTATCTTAAAAGCTACTATGGGATTACGTGTAACTAAAGAAGTAGAAATCGAAGGATTAGACATTTCTGAACACGGCTCTATCGCTTACCCAGGAAAAAGACAAAGAGATATTGAAGACAAATAATATTTTACATTAGTTCAGGTATTAATATAAAATCACATAACTCAATTGAGTTATGTGATTTTATCTTGAAAAAAAAAATTACTATTTTTAGAGTGTTAATAAATACCATACTAATTAAACAAATTTAAAAATGAAAAAAATAGAAGCAATTATCAGAAAATCTAAATACAGATTAGTTAAGGAAGCGCTACATGAAGTAGGTGTAAATTTTCTCTCTTACTGGGATGTTACAGGAATTGGAAATGAAAAAGAAGGCCATGTTTATAGAGGCGTTAGCTATAGCACTAGTGATATACAAAGAAGACACATCGCTATTGTTGTTAATGATGATTTTGAAGAAATCACTGTTCAAACAATAATTAAAGCCGCTTCAACGGGTGAAGTTGGAGATGGTAAAGTTTTTGTAAGCGATATTAAAGAAGCATACAGAATTAGAACTGGCGAAAAAGGAGGAAAAACTTTAAATTAAAATAGTACAAAATTTTATTATGGAATTATTAACAATAAATAATGTATGGATGATGATCTGTACTGCACTCGTTTTCTTTATGCACTTAGGTTTTGCCTTTTTAGAAATTGGTTTAACGAGACAGAAAAACACAATTAACATCTTATTTAAAAATATTTTTATTATTACCGTTGGCTTATTACTATATGCTTTGGTTGGTTTTAATTTAATGTACCCAACTTGGGGTGCAAATGCTTCAGGCTATTTAGGCGACTTTATATTTGGTCTTTCTTCTCCTTTAACAAAAGAAGGAACTTTAGACTTAGCTTATAATGAAGGATATACGTATTGGACCGACTTTTTATTCCAAGGAATGTTTGCTGCAACTGCTGCAACTATCGTTTCTGGTGCAGTAGCAGAAAGAATGAAAATTTTACCTTTTATGATTTTTACAGTAATTTATGTTGGTTTTGTTTACCCAATTGCTGGTTCTTGGAAATGGGGTGGTGGATTTTTAGATCAACTATCAACTCCTTTTTATGACTTTGCAGGTTCTACGCTAGTACATTCTGTTGGTGGATGGGCTGCTTTAGTTGCTGTTTGTCTTTTAGGAGCAAGAATAGGAAAATTCAAAAACGGAAAACCACAAGCTATTCCTGGTCATAACATACCATTAGCAACTGCAGGTGTATTAATCCTTTGGTTAGGTTGGTTTGGTTTTAACGGAGGATCTGTTTTATCTGCAGACCCAACATTAACTTCTTTAACTTTAGTGACAACTTGTTTAGCCGCAGCTTCAGGAGGAGTTCTTGCTGCTTTGGTTTCTACAATCATGTATAAGAATTTAGACTTAACCATGTTTTTAAATGGTATTCTTGGTGGTTTAGTTGGTATTACAGCTGGTGCAGATCAAATGTCTCCAACAGATGCTATTTTAATTGGTGCTATTGCAGGAACTTTAATTGTTTTTGCTGTAAGTTTCGTTGATAAATTAAAACTAGATGACCCTGTAGGTGCAATTGCTGTTCACCTTATTTGTGGTATTTGGGGAACTTTGGCTGTGGGTCTTTTTGGTAACCTTGCAGGACTAGACCAGTTTCTTAGCCAATTAATTGGCGTTGCTTCTTATGCCCTTTTTTGTATAGTAACTTCATTTATCGTCATATTCACATTAAAGAAAACAATGGGAATTAGAGTTAGCGAAAGAGAAGAATTAGAAGGGTTAGATGCACATGAACACGGTATGGATGCATATCCAGATTTTAGACTAAACGAGCATTAATATCTCTTAAATAAATTTCAAAAGAAGCTTGTAAAATTTAATTTTACAGGCTTTTTCCTGTTTTTATGAATTTGACAATATAAAAGACTTTAATTATCATTAATAAATTTTTGATAGCCATTTTTTACTTTCATCATAAAAATCATACCAAATCCCTAAAAACACTGAGTTATTCTTAATAAAAATTTTAAATTAGCCAATATAATTCAATAAAAAATGGAGAAACAAGGCTTATATTTACCAGAATTTGAACACGAAAATTGCGGTGCTGGTTTTATCTGTAATTTGAATGGAGAAAAGACGAATCAAATTATACATGACGCACTAGAAATCCTAGTAAAACTAGAACATAGAGGTGGTGTTAGTGCAGATGGAAAAACGGGTGATGGTGCTGGTTTATTAATAGATATTCCTCATCTTTATTTCAAACGCGTGTGTGATTTTCCTATTCCAGATCAAAGAGAATATGCTGTTGGAATGGTTTTTCTTCCAAAAGTAACCAATCAATATGATTTTTGTAAAAGTACATTCGAAAACGAAATAAAAGAACAAGGACTTGCTATTTTAGGGTGGAGAGAAGTTCCTGTAGATTCTTTTCAATTAGGAGAAATCGCTTTAGCATCAGAACCAAACATAGAACAATTGTTTGTTGGTAAAACAGCTGATATTGACGAAGCTACTTTTAAAGCTAAATTATATGCTGCGCGTAAAATAGCAGAACATACAATAAGAAATTCTAAAATTTCTGAAAGTAACTATTTTTACATTCCAAGTTTATCAATAACTACTATTATCTATAAAGGTATTATTATGCCTGAAGATATTGGTCCTTATTATAAAGATTTACAAGAAATAGATTTAGTAACACGTTTGGCATTAGTGCACCAGCGTTTTTCTACCAATACAATGCCAACTTGGGAATTAGCACAACCGTTTAGACACATGTGTCAAAATGGAGAGATTAATACGTTACGTGGTAATGTGAGTAGAATGCGTGTTCGTGAAGAAATCATGAAAAGTGATGTTTTTGGTCCACAAATAGACAAATTATTTCCAATTATTTTACCAGGAAAGTCAGATTCTGCTTCTATGGACATGGTTGTTGAGTTATTAACGCATACAGGTCGTTCATTACCAGAAATTATGATGATGATGATTCCTGAAGCTTGGGAAAAACATGCTACAATGTCTAAAGAGCGTAAAGCTTTTTATGAATACAATGCGTGCATTATGGAACCTTGGGACGGACCTGCTTCTGTACCTTTTACAGATGGAGATTATATTGGCGCCTTATTAGATAGAAATGGTTTAAGACCCTCTAGATATACCGTTACAAAAAGTGGAAGTTTAATTATGTCATCAGAGATTGGTGTTGTAGATGTTGCTCCAGAAGATGTAAAAGAACACGGAAGATTAGAACCCGGAAAAATGTTCTTGGTAGATATGAATGAAGGAAGAATCATTCAAGATCAAGAGATAAAAAGTAAAATTGTTTCAGAAAGACCTTATCAAGAATGGTTAGATAATACTCGTTTAGACTTAAAAGAGGTTCCTTATACAAGTGAAACCTGTCCTATAGAATCTATTGATGTTAAAACGCGTCTAAGTTTATTTAATTACACTTTTGAAGATATTCAGGAAGTAATTACACCAATGGCAATCGTTGGTAAAGAAGCTTTAGGCTCTATGGGAATTGATACTCCTTTAGCTGTTTTATCAGACAGACCTCAATTAATTTCTAACTACTTTAAACAGTTATTTGCTCAAGTTACAAACCCACCTTTAGATGGTATTCGTGAAGAAATTGTAACTGACATCAGTTTAAATTTAGGAAAAGATAGAAATATTTTTAGCATTACTGATAGACAGTGTAGAAAATTAAGAATTCAAAACCCTGTAATTTCTAATGCCGATTTAGAAAAAATTAGAAACATAAATATTGAAAGTTTCAAAGCAGAAACAATTCAAATTTTATATCCAAAAGCGAAAGGTTTAAACGGTCTTGAAGATGCTTTAGATGCTATTGTTATTCAAATAGAAAAAGCGTTAGAAAGAAAAACAAATATTATTATTCTTTCTGATAGAGGTGTAAATAAAGAGCTTGCTCCTATACCTGCTTTATTAGCTTGTTCTTTTGTAAACCATCAATTAAACCGTTTACGTAAGCGTTCTTATTTCGATATTATTATTGAATCTGCAGAACCACGTGAGCCACATCATTTTGCAACATTATTTGGTTATGGCGCAAGTGCTGTAAATCCATATATGGTAAATGAAATTATCAGAATGCAAGTTAAAGAAGGCTTCATTACTGGTATGGATGAGCAAGGTGCAGTTGATAATTTCAACAAAGCAATTGGAAAAGGTATTTTAAAAGTAATGAACAAAATAGGAATCTCTACATTACATTCTTATAGAGGTTCTCAAATTTTCGAAATTGTAGGTTTCAACTCTCAATTTGTAGAAAAATATTTCCCTTATACGGCTTCAAGAATAGAAGGTATTGGTTTGTATGAAGTTGAAAAAGAAATTGATCAGCGTTATAAACAAGCATATCCAGAAAATCAAATTGATAAAAACTTAGCTTTAAATGTTGGTGGAGATTATAGATGGAGAAGAAATGGTGAACGCCACTTATTCAACCCAACTACAGTTTCAAAATTACAGCAAGCAGTAAGATTAAGTGATCAAGGAAGTTATGATGTGTATGCAAAAGCAATCAACGAACAGTCAGAAAGTTTAATGACAATTCGTGGTTTGTTTCAGTTTGATAACCTGGATCCAATTCCATTAGAAGAAGTAGAACCTTGGACAGATATTGTAAAGCGTTTTAAAACGGGCGCAATGTCTTATGGATCTATTTCACGCGAAGCACATGAAAATTTAGCGATTGCAATGAATAGAATTGGAGGAAAATCTAATTCTGGTGAAGGTGGTGAAGACAGAAGACGTTTCCAAAAAGATATAAATGGAGATAGCAGAAACTCTGCAATAAAACAAGTAGCATCTGGTAGGTTTGGGGTGACTTCTCATTATTTAACAAATGCGAAAGAGATTCAAATAAAAATGGCACAGGGTGCAAAACCTGGTGAAGGTGGTCAATTACCTGGAGAAAAAGTGTATCCTTGGATTGCCGCTGTTCGTAATTCTACACCTTTTGTAGGGTTGATCTCTCCTCCTCCACATCACGATATTTATTCTATTGAAGATTTAGCACAATTAATTTTCGATTTAAAAAATGCAAATCGTGAAGCTAGAATTAATGTAAAGTTAGTTTCTGAAGTTGGTGTAGGTACAATTGCTGCAGGGGTTGCAAAAGCAAAAGCAGATGTTGTTTTAATATCTGGTTATGATGGTGGTACAGGAGCTTCTCCTTTAACTTCATTAAAACATGCAGGTTTACCTTGGGAACTTGGTTTGGCAGAAGCGCAACAAACTTTAGTTATGAATGACTTAAGAAGTAGAATTGTTGTAGAGTGTGATGGTCAATTAAAAACGGGTAGAGATGTAGCTATTGCTGCTTTATTGGGTGCTGAAGAATTTGGTTTTGCAACGGCTCCTTTAGTTGCTTCTGGCTGTATTATGATGCGTAAGTGTCACTTAAATACATGTCCTGTTGGTATTGCAACGCAAGATAAAGAGTTACGTAAAAACTTTAAAGGAACACCAGAACATGTAATTAACTTCTTCTTTTACATTGCAGAAGAATTAAGAGCAATTATGGCACAACTTGGTTTTAGAACATTAGATGAAATGGTTGGTCAAACTCATAAAATTAACGCAAATAAAGCAATTAAGCATTATAAAGCGAAAGGGTTAGATTTATCAAGTATTTTACACAGACCAACTGGTTATAGAAGCATGACAGTTAAAAATACGGAAAGTCAAGATCATAATCTAGAAGGTGTTTTAGACTTTACGATATTAAAAGATTCTCATAGAGCTTTGTATAGAAAAGAAAAAATGATTTTAGCATATCCAATAAAAAACACGAATCGTGCTGTTGGAGCAATTGTTAGTAATGAAATTTCAAAAATTTATGGTCATTTAGGTTTACCTGAAGACACTTTAAATATCAACTTTACAGGTTCTGCTGGACAAAGTTTTGGCGCTTTTGGCGCACATGGATTAACATTTATTTTAGATGGTAATACAAATGATTATTTAGGTAAAGGGTTATCCGGAGCAAAATTAATTATAAAGAAACCCGCAAAAGCAGACTTTTTAGCAGAAAACAATATCATTGTTGGTAATGTTTGCATGTTCGGTGCAGTAGCTGGTGAAGCCTATATTAATGGAATTGCAGGAGAACGTTTTGCGGTTCGTAATTCTGGTGCAACTGCGGTTGTAGAAGGTGTAGGAGATCACTGTTGTGAATATATGACGGGTGGAAAAGTAGTTGTATTAGGAAATACCGGAAGAAATTTTGCTGCAGGTATGAGTGGTGGTATTGCCTATGTTTATGATCCAGAAAATAAATTTGTAAACGGTCTTTGTAATACTGAAACGATTGAATTCGAAGAAATTTCTGAAGAGGTTGCTGCTGAATTAAAAGCAACTATAGAAAAACACGTTTTATATACGGATAGTAAAAGAGGTGCTGAATTGTTAGCAGATTGGGATACAAGTCTAAACAACTTTGTAAAAGTGATGCCAACTGAATACAAAAAAGCGTTGATACGTTTAGAAACAGAAGAACCAATGTTTGAAGAATTAACAAAAGCATAATGTCATGGGAAAAGTAACAGGATTTAAAGAATTTGAAAGACAGGATGAAAAATATACTTCTGTAAAAGATCGTGTAAAAGATTATAAAGAATTTACAGTTCCTCTTTCTGAAAAGGAAATAAAAAAACAAGGTTCACGTTGTATGGATTGTGGTATTCCTTTTTGTCACAGTAGTTGTCCATTAGGAAATCTAATTCCAGATTTCAATCATATGGTACATCAAGGTGAATGGCAAAAAGCTTCATGGATATTACATTCTACAAATAATTTCCCGGAATTTACAGGTCGTTTATGCCCTGCTCCATGTGAACAATCATGTGTATTAGGTATTATTGAAGATCCCGTTGCTATTGAAAATATTGAAAAAAATATTGTAGAGCGTGCATTTAAAGAAGGATGGATAAAACCACAACCTCCAAAGAATAGAACAGATAAAACAATTGCGGTTATTGGTTCTGGACCAGCAGGTTTAGCAACAGCACAACAATTAAATAGAGCGGGTCATACAGTTACTGTTTTTGAAAGAGATGATGCAATTGGTGGCTTACTACGTTATGGAATTCCTAATTTCAAAATGGAAAAAGGAATTATCGATAGAAGAGTTGCTATTCTAGAAGCAGAAGGTATTATCTTCAAAACGAACGTTAATGTTGGTGTTAATTATGATGTAAAAGAGTTAAAAGCTTTTGACAGTATTGTTTTATGTGGTGGATCTACAGAAAGACGTAGCTTACCAACTCCTGGTATTGATGCAGATGGTGTTGTACAAGCAATGGATTTCTTAACGCAACAAACAAAAGTAGTATTTGGTAAAAAAGTAAAAGACCAAATAGTAGCTGCAGATAAAGATGTTATTGTTATTGGTGGTGGAGATACAGGTTCAGATTGTATTGGTACTTCAAATAGACACGGAGCAAAATCGGTTGTTAACTTCGAAATCATGCCAAAACCTCCAGGACATCGTTCACCAACTACTCCTTGGCCTTTTTGGCCACTACAATTAAAAACTTCATCTTCTCATAAGGAAGGTGTAGAACGTAATTGGTTAATCAACACTAAGGAATTTGTTAAAGATGAAAACGGAAAATTAACGGCTTTAAAAACGGTTAATGTAGAATGGAAAATGGTTCCAGGTCAAAGACCTCAATTAATTGAAATAGCAGGTACAGAAAAAACATGGCCTTGCGATTTAGCTTTATTGGCACTTGGTTTTACAGGTCCAGAAAGTACCTTAGCAGATAAATTAGGTTTAGAAAGAGATATGCGTTCTAATTACAAAGCAGCATATGGAAAATACCAAACTAACGTTCCAAATATATTTACTGCTGGAGATATGCGTAGAGGACAATCTTTAATTGTTTGGGCAATATCAGAAGGTAGAGAAGCTGCAAGACAAGTAGACATCTATTTAATGGGGAAATCAGAATTACCTTCTAAAGATGCTTCTGGAGATTTAGTAGCGATGTAAACTAAAACAATTATTTCAATACAAAAACTCATTAATTATTATTAATGGGTTTTTTTGTATCATTATTCCAAACCATTAAAAATTACGTTCAATAAATTCCTAAATATTGACAAAGTATTAATTTCAAATAATCTCCTAAACCTTTCTATATCTAAATTTTTTTATAGAAACACGTATAACATCTGCACAAATTTAAAGTTAAATAATAGTAAATAAAAAAATATAATCAGAGAAAAAACTATAGTAAATATCTGTATTTTAATTATTTAATTTAAAAAAAACGTAGTTGTAAATTTAATAATGGTTAATTTGGCCTGAAATTCAGAAAATAAATACTGTTTTCACTTAACGTTAACCCCCCATAATGATGAAAAAAAATTACTTTTTAGCAATTTTACTATTTTGCTGTACCCTCTTGTCATCCGCACAAGACAACAAAACAATTATTTCCAACTACATCAGTACAAATTTATCTGATTTACAATTATCATCTACAGACCTCACGGATTTTAAAATTCTTAGCGTAGGTACATTATCTAATAAAGAATACAAAGTTGCGTACTTGCAACAAGAGGTATATGGCATACCTGTTGCAAAGACTCATGCCACTGTATTACTTAAGGATGACCAAATAATTAAATTTAACCATGTTTTTGTTTCCGATATTCGTGCTAAAATCACCCAACAAAGTGCCTCTTTGAGCGCTAAACAAGCAGCTAATCAAGCTATTTCGCTTCTAGGTTTATCTGACTCAAAAAAGATTAACGTTGTTGATTATAAGTCTAAGACAGACATTAAAAAATCAGAGCTCGCTAATACTGCTATTGAAGCACCTTTATATTACCTCAAAGATGACAATGGTACATATATAATGGTTTACGAAATTGTTATTAAAGAGTCTAATTCACATTGGTGGGTGACAAAAATTAACGCCAACACTGGGAATATCGAAGACAAAGCAGATGCAATGATATCTTGTAATTTCGAGGATAAAAAAGTGACAGACGCTACACCTATAAACCACGGAACGCACAGTCATAAATACAAAACGCCAACTAAAATTAATGCAAAAGCAACTAAAGACAATTTTCAGTTCATCAAGAAGGTTTCAACATCAAATATGATGGTAACGCCTATTGATGGTTCTTCTTACAATGCGTATCCATTAGGAGTTGAAAGCCCTTTTCATGGAGAAAGAGCAATAATTACAGATCCTGCAGCAATTGCTTCACTTCCAGAAGATACTCCACTTCCTTCACCTTTTGGATGGCATGATTTTGAGGGTGCTCGTACAACAAAGACACTTGGAAACAATGTTTCTGCGTATGAAGATACAGGTCTTAGAAATGGACCTATAGGTGATGGCACTTCTTTTGCAACAGAACTAACACCTGGTAGTTTAAATTTCGATTATCCTTTAGACTTAGGTCAACACCCGCATACGTATCAAAAAGCAGCCATTGTAAATCTTTTTGTATGGAACAATTACATGCACGATATTTCTTATGCCTATGGTTTTGATGAAACTAATGGTAATTTTCAAGATAACGCTTATGGTAGATTTGATAACATTGAAGGCGGTGGCGCTATTTATAATGATTGGGATAGAGATGAAGTAAGAGCTGAAGCTCAAGATGGTGATGGTATTAACAATGCAAATTTTGGGGCACTCGGTGATAGTTTTGTACCAAGAATGCAGATGTTTTTATGGGGAGCAAGCCCTTTTGGAGATTTTTTCCATGTAACAGCACAATCTAGTGGAGATACAGACTTAGTCGGTTCTTACTATGCATCGCGCTTTCCTTTTTATGCGATACCTAGAACAGACACACCAGATAACTTACCTTTTGAAGTGGCCTTAGTATTGGTACAAGATGATATGACTCCATATACAGGTCTTAATGACGGTGGTACTGCAGGAGAAAGTCTTGATCCTAGTGACGGGTGTACAGCGTACACAGCCGCTAGTGCAGCAGCAGTAGCTGGTAATATTGCAGTGATACGCAGAGGTGCTTGTACCTTTGTTGAAAAAATAACACTTGCTCAAGAGAATGGTGCTCTCGGTGTTGTTCTTGTTAATAACTCTCCAGAAGACGGACCCGTTAATGGTGGTGGAGAACCGTATATTGAAATTACGATTCCTGCCGTTTCTGTTTCTTTTGAAGTAGGAGAAGCTTTGATAGAGCGTATGGAAACAGAAACGATAACAGCCTCTTTAAGAGATGATGGACCTCCTAGTGATTTAATAAAAAAAGATGGTGATTTAGACCAAGGGATTATAGCACATGAATATGGTCATGGTATCTCAACACGTCTTGTTGGTGGAAGAAAAAATTCTACATGTCTTTTAAGTATTACTTTTGAAGAAGAAATGGGTGAAGGATGGTCTGATTTTTTCGGATTATTTACAACGGCAAGATCAACGGATGTTGAAGCAGATTATAGAGGTATAGGTACTTATGTACAATTTCAAGGTACAGATGGCCTAGGTATTAGACCCGCAAGATATTCTACAGACTTTGCAATCAATGATTATACATACGAACATTTACCTGAAGCAGAAAGAGGACTAACCGTACCACATGGTATCGGTTTTGTATGGGCAACTATTTTATGGGATATGTATTGGGAAATGGTGGACAAGTATGGATTTGATCAAGATTTATATTATGGAACTGGTGGTAATAATATGACGATGCAATTAGTAATGGATGGCTTAAAACTAAGCACCTGTGGTAATGTTGGATTTGTAGATGGTAGAGATGCTATACTTGCCGCTGATGCTGCTATTTATGGTGGTGCCAACGAATGTCTTATTCGTACCGTTTTTGCTAGACGAGGAGTTGGCTACCTTGCCCAACAAGGGTCATCAGAAAGTAGAGAAGATCAGGTTCCAGATTTTTTCGTAGGTGACGTCGGAGTTGTGGTTGATTGTGAAGAGTCACAATTATCTATTGATGATAAAAATAGAACTATTTTTATCATGTATCCTAATCCAGCCGATACTGAAGTTTATATTCGTAACAGTAGAAATATTGGTTCCGCAGTTTATAAAATTATAGATATTAATGGTCGTGTTTTAGAAACGAACCAATTAAGTCTTGTTAATCTTTCGAAGATTGAAATAGGACATTTAAGTGCAGGAATGTATGTGATTTCTTTAAAAACTGAATCTGGTCAGGTTTACACACAAAAAATTATAAAGAATTAATTATTAGTTTTTTATCATAATTATTATAAAGCCATCATAATCGTGATGGCTTTTTTTGTTTATATAATAACTGTTATCTACAACATGTAATATTTAAAAACAACCTAAACTGTATGAAAATAACATTGTTTAGTACGTGTATAAGTGTGTCTTCTACCCACTGAATAAGGAAATATTACACTCCTTAGCTGGTAACAAGTATCCTCAAAAGAACAAATTTGTGTACATAATTAGAAAACTTAAACCACACAGAACTATACATAGCTTAGATATACTATAAAAGAGAGGATAATAAAACACTACTACCCTCAACAAACTTCTAAAGCTTATAATACATGTGTATTAAAATACATGAAAACGACATTGTATAATACGTATATGAGTAAGTCTTATAAAGACTGCATAAGAAAATTTTACAATTCCATAATTGATAACAAGAAATATCAAAAAAACCAATCGGTATCCCTATAGAAAACTCACAACTAAACAGAATACAAATAGCTTAGAGTACATTTTTAAAAAAAAATATTAGTAACTCCAACAACATGTTATCTATTATAATACTGTCTCGTCCTAATATAGTGTTACACTTAACATTATTTAATTATGGAAACACAAGATTCAAATTACAAAAAACGCACACAAAAGGATTATAGTTTAAGTTTAAAACTCCAGATTGTTCAAGAAATAGAACAAGGATTATTAACCACAACAGGTGCTTTAGACAAACATGGAGTTCAATCAGCATCTACAGTTCGAGTTTGGTTAAAAAAACAGGGTAACTTTGATTACCAATATACAATCCAACAAGTTATGTCTAAAACACCCGAACAACGTATTTTAGAATTAGAGCATCAAGTTAAATTACTTGAAAAGCAGAAAAATAGAGCAGAATATTTAGCAGACAGAGCAGATAAAAAAGTGATTTTGTTTGATATGATGATTGATATTGCAGAAAAAGAGTTTAATATTCCTATCAGAAAAAAGCAAGAACCCAAGTAATACACGACTTCTCAAAAGAGCACAAACAAAGCATAAAGGCTACCTGTGGTTTACT